>NZ_JAWJWL010000047.1:0-24464 GCF_034721475.1 Burkholderia alba
GGCGGGGTGGTGATCTATATGGGTTCGGTGCATTCGCACGAGGCGTCGCCGCTGAAGTCGGCGTACGTGACGGCGAAACACGGTCTGCTGGGTCTGGCGCGGGTGCTGGCGAAGGAAGGCGCGAAGCACAACGTGCGTTCGCATGTGGTCTGTCCGGGTTTTGTGCGCACGCCGCTGGTGGACAAGCAGATTCCGGAGCAGGCGAAGGAGCTGGGCATCAGCGAAGAAGAGGTGATCAAGAAGGTGATGCTGGGCAACACGGTGGACGGGGTGTTCACGACGGTGGAAGACGTCGCGCAAACGGTGCTGTTCCTGTCGGCGTTCCCGAGCGCGGCGCTCACCGGCCAGTCCTTCATCGTCAGCCACGGATGGTTCATGCANACGGTGGAAGACGTCGCGCAAACGGTGCTGTTCCTGTCGGCGTTCCCGAGCGCGGCGCTCACCGGCCAGTCCTTCATCGTCAGCCACGGATGGTTCATGCAGTGACGACCGCAGGTCGGGGTGGAGTTGGCCGCCCCGATTGCACCCGGTCCCATGAAAAACGCGCTCCCGAGAGCGCGTTTTTCATGGGCGATCGATGCGGCGCGCAGAGGCTGCCGCATCGGTGTTTGCGGGGCTGGCGCTTACTTCAGCACCGCGGCCACGGCGCTCGCCACCGCATCGAGGTTGCGCGTGTTCAGCGCGGCGACGCAGATGCGGCCGGTGCCCACGGCATAGATGCCGAATTCGTCGCGCAGGCGGTCTACCTGGGCGGCGGTCAGCCCCGAATACGAGAACATTCCGCGTTGCGCATTGATGAAGCTGAAGTCGCGGTCGACGCCGCTTGCCTTCAGGCGTTCGACGAGGCCATTGCGCATCGCGCGGATCCGGTCGCGCATCTCGCCCAGCTCCTGCACCCACGATGCATGAAGTTCCGGCGACGCCAGCACGGCCGCGACGAGCGCGCCGCCGTGAGTGGGCGGGTTCGAGTAGTTGGTGCGGATCACGCGCTTCAACTGCGACAGTACGCGGGTAGCTTCGTCCTTGCTGCCCGTGATGATCGACAGCGCGCCGACCCGTTCACCGTACAGCGAGAACGATTTCGAGAACGACGACGACACGAACACGTTCAGCTCCGCCGCCGCGAACAGCCGGACTGCGGCCGAATCCGCTTCGATGCTTTCGCCGAAGCCTTGGTAGGCGATGTCGAGGAACGGCACGAGGTTGCGTGCCTTCACCGCCGTCACGACCTGCGCCCATTGCGCATCGGTCAGATCCACGCCCGTCGGATTGTGGCAGCACGCATGCAGCACGACGATCGTGCCGGCCTCGTAGCTGTTGAGCGCGGCCAGCATGCCGTCGAAGTTCACGCCGTTCGTCTTCGCGTCGTAGTACGGGTACGCGGCAACCGCGAAACCGGCGGCTTCGAACAGCGCGCGGTGATTTTCCCAGCTCGGATCGCTGATCGCGACCTTGGCCTTCGGGTTCAGCGTGCGCAGGAAGTCCGCCCCGATCTTGAGCGCGCCCGTGCCGCCCAGCGCCTGCGCGGTAACGACGCGGCCCGCGGCGATCAGCGGCGAATCGTTGCCGAGCAGCAGCTTTTGCACGGCGGCGTCGTACGCGGCGATCCCGTCGATCGGCAGATAGCCGCGCGGCAGGCCGGCCTCGACCCGCACCTTTTCCGCTTCGCGGACTGCGCGCAGCAGCGGAATCTTGCCTTCCTCATTCGTGTACACGCCAACGCCCAGGTTGACCTTGGTCGGACGCGTATCGGCGTTGAAAGCTTCGTTGAGGCCCAGGATCGGGTCGCGGGGGGCAAGTTCGACAGCGGAGAAGAGCGACATGATGGTTCGGCAGCAGTTGTGGAAAGAGGGTCAGGCTTCGGCGGCCGGCGCGGAGCAAGGCTCACGCGGCGCGCCCGTGGCGGGCAGGGAACGGATCGAAGCGCAGCAGCCCATTATTGTAGCGAATTCGCTGCCCGCATTCGGCCAAAGTCACGGTTGGCCGCGCGGTTTTCGCGCACGTTCCCATCCGGCGCGGCAGCAGGGGACAGCAGCCCGCTTCCCGTCGAAGCGCTAAAATGCTCCTTTGCTCCCGCCCCGGTCCGCCCTCCATGTCCGCACACCATACCGATACCGACGACGCGCTCGACGAATCAAAATTCGCGACGTTCGAAGGCTCTCCGTTCCAGCTCTACCAGCCTTACGCGCCCGCCGGCGATCAGCCGACGGCGATCGAGACGCTGGTGGAAGGCGTCGAGGACGGCCTGTCGTTCCAGACGCTGCTCGGCGTGACGGGCTCGGGCAAGACCTTCACGATGGCGAACACCATCGCGCGGCTTGGCCGCCCGGCGATCGTTTTCGCGCCGAACAAGACGCTCGCCGCGCAGCTGTACTCGGAGTTCCGCGAGTTCTTCCCGCGCAATGCGGTCGAATACTTCGTTTCGTATTACGACTACTACCAGCCGGAAGCCTATGTGCCGCAGCGCGACCTGTTCATCGAGAAGGACTCCTCGATCAACGAGCATATCGAGCAGATGCGGCTGTCGGCGACCAAGAGCCTGATGGAGCGCCGCGACGTGGTGATCGTCGCGACCGTGTCGGCGATCTACGGTATCGGCAATCCGTCCGAGTACCACCAGATGATTCTCACGCTGCGCACGGGCGACAAGCTCGGTCAGCGCGACATGATCGCGCGGCTGATCGCGATGCAATACACCCGCAACGAAGCGGACTTCCAGCGCGGCACGTTCCGGGTGCGTGGCGACACGATCGATATCTTTCCGGCGGAACATGCGGAAATGGCGGTGCGCGTCGAGCTGTTCGACGACGAGGTCGAGGCGCTGCATCTGTTCGATCCGCTGACGGGCCGGGTGCGCCAGAAAATCTCGCGCTTTACGGTCTATCCGTCCTCGCACTATGTAACGCCGCGCGATACCGTGATGCGGGCCGTCGAGACGATCAAGGACGAACTGCGCGAACGGCTCGAATTTTTCCACAAGGACGGCAAGCTTGTCGAAGCGCAGCGGCTCGAACAGCGCACCCGTTTCGATCTCGAGATGCTGCAGGAACTGGGCTTCTGCAAGGGCATCGAGAATTACTCGCGGCACTTCTCCGGCGCGTCGGCGGGCGAGCCGCCGCCGACGCTGGTCGACTACCTGCCGTCCGACGCGCTGATGATGCTCGACGAATCGCACGTGCTGATCGGCCAGTTGAACGGGATGTACAACGGCGATCGGGCGCGCAAGGAGAATCTGGTCGACTACGGGTTCCGGCTGCCGTCGGCGCTCGACAACCGTCCGCTCAAGTTTCCCGAATTCGAACGCAAGATGCGCCAGGTGGTGTTCGTGTCGGCGACTCCCGCCGATTACGAGCAGCGCGTGACGGGGCAGGTGGCCGAGCAGGTGGTGCGTCCGACCGGGTTGGTCGATCCGGAAATCGAGGTGCGTCCGGCCACGACGCAGGTGGACGACGTGCTTGCCGAGATCAACGAACGGGTGAAGGCCGGCGAGCGCGTGCTGATCACCGTGTTGACCAAGCGGATGGCCGAGCAATTGACCGAGTTTCTCGCCGATCACGGCGTGAAGGTCCGTTATCTGCACAGCGACATCGATACGGTCGAGCGGGTCGAGATTATCCGCGACCTGCGTCTCGGCACGTTCGACGTGCTGGTCGGGATCAACCTGCTGCGCGAAGGGCTCGATATCCCCGAGGTGTCGCTGGTCGCGATTCTCGATTCGGACAAGGAGGGTTTCCTCCGCGCCGAGCGCTCGCTGATCCAGACCATCGGCCGCGCTGCGCGGAACGTCAACGGCAAGGCGATCCTCTATGCGGACAGGATTACCGATTCGATGCGTCGAGCGATCGACGAGACGGAACGTCGCCGCGCGAAGCAGATCGCGTTCAACGAGAAGATGGGGATCACGCCGCGCGGGGTCGTGAAGCGCATCAAGGACATCATCGACGGTGTCTACAACGTCGACGAAGCGCGTGCGGAGTTGAAGGAATCGCAGCAGCGCGCAAAATTCGAAGATATGTCCGAGAAGCAAATCTCGAAGGAAATCAAGCGGCTCGAGAAGCAAATGGCTGATTTTGCGAAGAATCTCGAGTTCGAGAAGGCGGCCCAGACCCGCGACCAGCTCGCGCTGCTGCGCGAGCGCGTGTTCGGGGCGAATGTCGGCGATCACGTGAGCGGGGTCGAGTGACCGTACGCGGCGCGGCTTCGCGTCCGCACGGGCGGAACCCGCGCCGAATTCCTGTTCGATCAAGGGTTTGACCGCCCGCCGATTTGTTCCGGCGAGGGTTCGGTGCTAAACTTCATTACTATTGAGAATAGTTCGCATTAACGTTCTGCCTCGCTTTAGCTTAGTGTTGGCCGACCGGTCACGTGCATGCGGCCCCGGCCCGTCTGACGATAAAAACAAGGAGTGTCAATGTTGGGTTCTTCGTTCATCCGCAATGGGATTGCGGTAGCCGCGGCGCTGGCCGCGATGTCGGCGATGGCCGCCGAGTATCCGATCGGCAAGCATCAGATCCAGGGCGGCATGGAGATCGGCGCGGTCTACCTGCAGCCGATCACGATGGAGCCGGAAGGGATGATGCGCAAGGCATCGGATTCGGACGTCCACCTCGAGGCCGACATTCACGCGGTCAAGAACAATCCCACCGGTTTCGCCGAGGGCGACTGGATGCCCTACCTGCAGGTCACCTACAAGCTGACGAAGCAGGGCGACGCGAAGTGGAAGGCACAGGGCGACCTGATGGGCATGGTCGCGAGCGACGGTCCGCACTACGGCGACAACGTGAAGCTGAACGGCCCGGGCAAGTATCACCTGACGCTCGTCGTGCAACCGCCGATGCAGACGGGACACATGGCGTTCGGCCGCCACGTCGACAAGGAAACGGGCGTGGGCCCGTGGTTCAAGCCCATCACGCTCGAATACGATTTTCCGTTCGCCGGCATCGGCAAGAAGGGCGGGTATTGAAGGGTCGGGCCTGAAGCAGTCGGACAGCGCGCGCACTGCGCGCTGTCTCTTTAGAGAAACACAATGACATTCCCCAAGATATTCGCGCTGGCCGCCACCCTGCTCGTCGCAGGCGCCGCGCATGCGGTGGATCTGCCGACCTTCAAGCTCGAGATGGCGGACGGCAAGCTCACGCCGGCGCGCATCGAAGTGCCGGCCGGCCAGCGCATCAAGATCGAAATTCGCAATACCGGCAAGGGCGCCGTCGAGTTCGAGAGCGTGCAGTTGCGCAAGGAAAAAGTGCTGGCGCCCGGCTCCGAGTCGTTCGTGGTAATCGCACCGCTGTCGCCGGGCGAGTACAAGTTTTTCGACGATTTCCACCAGCAGGCGCAGGGCGTCATCGTCGCGAAGTAACGGGTTTTCGCACCTGCTTCGCGCGGTTGAGCCGCGGCGGCAGGCGCATGGAGGTATCGATGGGTCAGATCTTGTTCATCGTCTGGCGGGAGAGCGTCGAAGCGCTGCTCGTCGTCGGCATTCTTTACGCATGGCTCAAGAACGGCGACGACGATGCGCGCCGCGGGTTGCCGTATCTATGGGTGGGCGTCGGCGCCGGCCTGCTGATGGCGGTGGCGCTGGGCGCCGCGCTCGTCGGCTTCACCGAAGTGCTGTCGGGCGACGCGCAGGACTATTTCCAGACGGCGATGGTGCTGGTCGCCTGCGTGCTGATCGTGCAGATGGTGCTCTGGATGCGGCAGCACGGACGCACGCTGAAGCGCGACATGGAACAGTCGCTGCAGCAAAGCACGCAGCATTCGAATTGGTGGGGCGTCGCGGTGCTGGTCGCACTTGCGATTGCGCGCGAGGGCAGCGAAACGGTGATCTTCCTGTACGGGCTCGGATTCGGCCAGTCGGGGCACGTCGACGGCGGGCAGATGCTCGCCGTGCTGCTTGGCCTCGGCCTCGCGCTGCTGACGTTCTACCTGCTGCAACTCGGCGGCAAGTATTTCTCGTGGCGACATTTCTTCCGCGTCACCGAGATCATGCTGCTGTTCCTCGGTGCGGGACTCTTCCAGACGGGCGTCGACAAGCTGATCGACAAGGAAATCCTGCCGCTCGGCATCGCGCAGCTGTGGGATTCTTCCGCGCTGCTCGACGATTCGAGCACGTTCGGCTCGCTCGTCGCGACCCTGACCGGTTATCGCGCGCACCCGGCACTGACCAACCTGGTGGCGTATGCGCTCTACTGGGCCGTCGTCTATCTGCTGATGAGGCGTGCCACGCGGCGTCCCGCGGCAACGGCGGGGCGGGCGGCGTGAGCGCGGTTGCCGGTGGCCGCCCCGGCCGGATCGCGGAGGCGGGTCAATGGATGCAGCGCCATGGTGCGCTGATTCGCGGCGTCCAGTGGGTCGTGGTTGCGGTGTATGCGTTCCTGATCCTGGTGCCGGCTTTCACGCCGCTGCCCGACGATACCGCGCATTTGTGGAGCAACCTCACGCTGGCCGCGCAGTTCGTGTTCTGGGGCATCTGGTGGCCGTTCGTGCTGCTGTCGATGGTGATGCTCGGGCGCGTCTGGTGCGGTGTGCTGTGCCCGGAAGGGGCACTTGCCGAGTTCGCGAGCAAGTTCGGCCGCGGCCGGTCGATTCCGCGCTGGATGCGCTGGGGCGGCTGGCCGTTCGTCGCATTCGGGATCACGACGATCTACGGTCAGATGGTGAGCGTCTACCAGTATCCGCGCGCGGTACTGCTGGTGCTTGGCGGCTCGACGCTCGCCGCGATCGTGATCGGCCTGCTGTATGGGCGCGAGAAGCGGGTGTGGTGCAAATATCTGTGCCCGGTGAACGGCGTGTTCTCGCTGCTTGCGCGGCTCGCGCCGCTGCGCTATCGAGTCGACGAGGCGGCATGGCGCCGTTCTTACCGGAACGGTGAACACGGCCATCGCGTGATCCCGATCAACTGCGCGCCGCTCGTGCCGTTGCGAAACATGAAGGGCGCGGCGGACTGCCATATGTGCGGCCGGTGCAGCGGCCATCGCGACGCGATCGCGCTGACGCTTCGCTCCCCGTCCGAGGAAGTCGTGGTGCTCGGCGACAAGCAGGCGAGCGGCTGGGATACGGCACTGATCCTGTACGGCCTGCTCGGCATCGCGATCGGTGCGTTCCACTGGACAGTGAGCCCCTGGTTCGTGCAGATCAAACAGGCGCTGGCCGGCTGGCTAATCGACCGCGACATCACGTGGCCGCTCGAGACCAACGCGCCGTGGTACCTGCTCACGCATTACCCCGAGCACAACGATGTGTTTTCGTGGCTCGACGGGTCGCTGGTCGTCGGCTACATCGTCGGCACCGGACTCGTCTACGGTACCGCGCTGTTCGTGTTGCTCGCGGGTGCGACGGCGATGCTCGGCCGCTTCACGTTCACGCGTCTTCACCATCTCGCGCAGGGCCTGATTCCGCTTGCGGGCGCGGGCGTATTTCTTGGCTTGTCGGCCACGACGCTGTCGCTGCTGCGTGCCGAACACGTGCCGCTCGGCTGGGCGGCCGATGTGCGGATAGCGATCCTGGTCGGCGCCAACCTGTGGAGCGCATGGCTGGCGTTGAAGGTGACCGGCCGCTATGTGGGCTGGCCGCGTCGCCTGTTGGCGATGGCTTGGTTCGTCGGGGCACTTGCGGTGGTCGACAGCGCCTGGTGGCTGATGTTCTGGGGATTCTGACGCGGGCGGCCGGGCGGCCGCTGTGGACGCGTATGCGGCCGCGCAGTAGCGGCCCGTAAAGATGGCCATTTTCGACGGCGGCAGAGGGCATCTGCCGTCTTTGCACCGGATGGACGGCACGCGCCAAGCACCGTAGAGATGGCGCTCGCCAACGGACGCTTGCTCGCACTTGGCCGTCACGAGAGCAAGGCATATGAGGAAATCGTGCGGCAGGGTCGCGTGTTGTTCCTGAGTGCGCTGCTGATCGGGCCGGTCGAGGGCAGCGGCCATCGTCGTCGAAGGCGAGACAGTCGGCGCGATCGGTGCGTCGGGCATGCAGTCCGGGCAGGATGAGGCGGTTGTTCGTGCCGCTATCGCCGTGCCGATGGGGTGAGCGTGCGGGGCACCCCGTTTGGCGGGGGAACGCCTTGTGTGAGGTCGGTCCAAATGAAAAAGCGACGCGTTCGATGAACGCGTCGCTTTTTGCTTTTCAGCGGTGAGAACCCAAAAAAAGTGGCTTGGCTTGCTGTAACGGCTGCTTGAGTATGTCTGCACGAAGGGGTCTAGATCTCGCGTGCAAGCCGTTACTGCTGGCTACTGCCTAACACCCCTCATGGAGGTGGTCCCCACAATACTCGGTACTTACTTCGTCAGAATCAACTTGCCCAACCGGGTTGCGCGAAGCTGGTAGGTTTCGCCGTTGTGCGCGATGCTCACATGCGTATGGCCCTGGAGCAATGTTTCGCTGCTGACGACGCGTTGGCCGGCATCCTGACCGGCGGCTGGCTTCGCGGTTTCCGCCGGCGTCGTGACCGCGGCCACTTTCGTTCGGCCACCGGATGCGGAGCCGCCGGTGCGGCGCAGGGTGAGCGTGGAAGTGCGCATAAGTTCGGTCATTCAGGCGGTGGTCGGTTGCGATACGATGGAATGAATTCTAAATGATAACTATTCCCATTTACAATGTCTGATTATTGATCGGAATCTTGAAATCGATAGGGAACGTTAAAAAGGGTAGCGCGGGGCCGGCTACCCTCGGAGAGCGACCTTAGTGCAGCGGGTCGGGGTCCTTGCGACCCTGGGCGTATTCACGGATCAGGCGGACCGTGTCGATGTCGGAGGTGCGGTATGCCTCCTTGACGATCTCGTGCGTCTGGCGGGCATCTTCGCTGTCGTCGCCGACGGGAAGCGTGGTCCGGTATTCGAAGCGCAGGAACAGCTGCGCATCGTCCCGCTGCTCGATCCTCATCGTCAGCGAGCCGCCGATCTCACCGCCGGCCGCGTGGATGTCGTAGCGGACCTGCTCATTGGGCGTGAAGGTCACGCGATCGCGGATCGTGGCCTTGCCGAAGTGCAACTCGCGTTCGAGCGTGGCGGCCGTGCGTTCGTGCACGATGCAGCGGTCGAGGCCGATCACGAAGAGTTGCGGTTGCTCTGCGCGCAGCACAAGGCCTTCCCAGAGCTGCTCGCGGGTGAGCGTCGGCTGATCGGGGTGATCGGTGTCGTTAATCTGGATCAGATGTTCGAAATTCAAGGCGACAGATTCCTTCTGTAGTGCGGCCGGTAGGCGCGAGAAGGTATTGTGACGCAAATCGGACGCACCGCGGCCACGTCCGATTCACCGCGCGCTCATGCCGCGATGTGGCCCATCCGGCCGCTCTGATAGTCGACTACCGCCTGACGGATCTCGTCCTCGGTGTTCATCACGAACGGGCCGTAACGCACGATCGGCTCGTTGAGCGGCATTCCGCCTATCAGCAGCAGGTCGAGCGGGGTGTCGCCCGCCGCGAACGTGACCGTTTCGCCATCGTCCGCGTAGATCACCATGTGCCGGGCGTCGATGGCTTGCCGGCCGGCGCCGTAGAGCCCCTGACCTTCTATCGGGTAGGCAAACACGCGAAAGCCCGCCGGCACCGGCTGTTCAACCACTGCGCCAGGCTCCAGCGTGAAGTGCTGGTACAGGATCGGCGTGCGAGTCTCGACGGCTGCCTTGACGCCGAACGCTTCGCCTGCGACGACCTTGGCGCGGGCCCGACCGTCGGGCGAGATGGCGGTCGGAATCTTCGCCGCCGCGATCTCCTGATAGCGCGGCGCGATCATCTTGTCGCGGCGCGGCAGATTCACCCACAACTGAAAACCATGCGAGCGGCCACCCGCGCGCGCGAACTCGGGATCGGGCATCTCGCTGTGCACGACTCCCGCGCCCGCCGTCATCCACTGGACGTCGCCCGGCCCCAGCGCACCGGCGTGGCCGGCCGAGTCTCGATGGCGAAACGAACCCTCGAGGACATAGGTGACGGTTTCGAAGCCGCGGTGGGGATGATCGGGCGCGCCCTTGGCTTCGCCGGGCGCGTAGTCGACCGGGCCCATTTCGTCGAGAAGCAGAAACGGGTCGAAGTCCATCAGCAGACGCGTGGGGAATGTGCGGTGGACAATGAAGCCGCCGCCTTCCGTCGTGCGAAGCGACGGATAGGTGCGCTGGATCGAGCGGGGAGTTGCCATGGGGATGTGCCCTCGGATGTACTGGGAATGGGCTGGTTATCGATGCATAGGGCTATTATATGGATCGATTCGCGGATTAAATCCGCTCGATTCGCAATGGATTGTTCTGGATTTGGAACGATGAAATGAATATCGATGCACACAACCTGAACGACCTGATGTACTTCTCGCAAGTGGTCGAGCACGGCGGTTTTTCCGCCGCGGAGCGCGTGCTCGGCATCTCGAAGTCCCGCCTGTCGCGGCGGCTGACCGAACTGGAGGCGACGCTCGGCGTGCGGCTGCTGCAGCGCTCGACCCGCAAGCTCGCGCTGACCGAGGCCGGGCAAATGTTCTACCAGCATTGCCAGGCGATG
This sequence comes from Burkholderia alba, assembly GCF_034721475.1. Lineage (NCBI taxonomy): Bacteria > Pseudomonadati > Pseudomonadota > Betaproteobacteria > Burkholderiales > Burkholderiaceae > Burkholderia > Burkholderia alba. Next base: position 10,484 of record NZ_JAWJWL010000047.1, read on the forward strand.
CTGGCCGAGGCGCAGGCCGCGATGAATGCGGTGCAGCAACTGCGCGCGTCGCCGCGCGGGACGGTGCGTGTGAGCGTACCGGTGACGCTCTCGCAGACGATGCTGTCCCGGCTGCTACCGGAGTTTCTGCATCGCTATCCGGAGGTGCGGGTACAGATCCGAGTGACCAACCGGGTGATCGACCTGTTTGAAGATTCGATCGATGTGGCGTTGCGTGTGCGGTCCGAGCCGCCGCAAAACGCGAACATCGTCGTGCGGCCGCTGTGGCGTACCGAGCAGATGCTCGTCGGTGCGCCGAGCCTGTTGAACCAGAATGCGCCGCCGCTCGTGCCCGCCGATCTGTCGGGCTTCGAGACGCTCGACACCCCGTCGGGCGATGGCCGCCACGTGTTCAGCCTGACCGCACCGGACGGAACGCACCACACGCACGAACACGAGCCGCGTCTGGTGACGGCGGATCTGATGACGATTCGCGAAGCCGTGCTCGACGGGGTCGGAATCGCGGCGCTACCCGAGATGATGTATGGCAATGCGCTGCGCGCGGGACAACTGTCGCCCGTGATGCCGGGCTGGACCTTGCCGGTGCCGCAGCTTTACGCGGTGTTCGTGTCGAGGCAGGGGATGCCGCCCGCCGTGCGCTCGTTCGTCGACTATCTGGTCGAGAAGCTAGACAACAAGGACTACGAGCAGCCCGGCTGTCCCGAGCGGGCTGCGAAGGAAGAGGCCGCGCGCAAGGCGCTGGCGACGTGACGCTGATCGTTGCGTGTCCGAAGCATCGGTTTTGTCATTTAAGCGTCGTCTGCGATCAGTAGTTTCAATCGGTGTTTGCTTGAATGCGGACGCGGCGGCGCCTATATTGAAATCCCACTTCGCGAAGGATGCTCTGAGCGAAACAGGTGGCCGCATATATTGTGAGCCAGATAGGGCAGACCGCGCAGTCCGTGAGATCACGGCGAGTCGCATCGCGTTGCTTGAGGCGCAATCTATACCGCCGTAGAGCCCGCCGCCCGAAGGCGCCCGCGTGCGCATCAAAAAAGGCCTTCATCTGGCGATGAAGGCCTTTTACTTTGCGCGGCATGCTATCGCCTGCGTGCAGAACACGCTCGCGATTCGACCCGCGCGCTTACTTCGACTTGGGTTCGGTCACGAAGCCAAGTTTCGTGAGACCGCCGGCCTGTGCGGCCGACATCACGTCCGCCACTCGCTCGTACGCGACCTTGCGATCCGCGCGCAGATGCAGCTCCGGCTGCGGCGTGATCTGCGCTGCCTGCGCGATGCGTGTCTGCAGATCGGCCGCCGTCACGGGGTGGTCGTCCCACAGCACGGTGCCGTCGCTTTCGATCGCGACATCGATGGTCTGCGGCTTCACTTCGACCGGCTGGCTGCTGGCGCGCGGCAAGTCGATCTTCACCGCGTGGTGCATCGCGGGGATCGTGACCAGGAAAATGATGAGGAGCACCAACATCACGTCGACGAGCGGCGTCATGTTGATTTCGTTCATCAGGCCGTCTTCTTCGTCGTCGCCGAAGGTGGAGTTCATTGCCATGACGACCTCGCTCAGTGTGCGCGGGCCGCGAGACGCAGACCGTCGCGCTTGGCCGACGATGCGAGGCGCGCGCCGGTAACGAAGTACGCATGCAGCCCGTGGGCGAAGCGACGCAGCTTGCTGACGATGTCCTTGTTCGCGCGCGTGAGCGCGTTGTAGCCGAGCACGGCGGGGATCGCGACGAACAGGCCGAACGCCGTCATGATAAGCGATTCGCCGACCGGGCCGGCGACCTGGTCGATCGACGTCTGGCCGGTCGCGCCGATCACGAGCAGCGCGTGATAGATGCCCCAGACCGTTCCGAACAGACCGACGAACGGCGCGGTACTGCCGATCGATGCGAGCACCGCGAGGCCGCTTTGCATGCGGGCGACGCCGTCGTCCATCGTGTCTTTCAGGCAGCGCGTGACCCAGTCGGACACATCCATGCGATCGTGCAGGTGCGGTTGCGTCTGATGATGGTGGTCGGCGGCTTCCTTGCCCGACAGCGCGAGCGCGAGGAACGGGTTGTCCTGCGGCGTCGACGATGTGGTGCCGAGCTTTTTCACCCCGTCCTCGAAATCGTCCGAATGCCAGAATGCCTGTTCCGCGTTTTTCGTCAGTCGCTTCAGGCGGAACACATTCCAGCCCTTGATGACGATGACCAACCACGACAGGATCGACATCACCAGCAGCGCGATCGCGATGAAGCGGGTTACGAAGTCACCTTGCGCCCAGACGTGCGCGATACCGTAGCTTTGCATTTCCATTCCTTTTTGAATCTTTTGGGTGTAGCTGTAGCGAAATTAGTCGGTCAAGCTGAAGTCGTAGGGCTGCGTGTACGCGGCGCGCATCGGCTGCCCGTTTTGCAGGTACGGCTGACATTCCGACGCGCGCACGGCTTCGAGCGCGGCGTCGTCGAGGCGGGGGAAGCCGCTGCTCTGGACGATCTGCGCAGTTTCGATCCGGCCGGTCAGGCCGACCACGAAGCGTACTTTCGCGACTCCCGTTTCGCCGCGCCGCTTGGAGAGCGTCGGATAGGCCGCCTTGACGATCTGGCACGACAGCGATGCGCCGCCCTTGGGCGCGGCGATTTCCATCGTCGGGCGGGCAGGCGCGGCAGCCGGAGCGGCCGGCGGCGCAGCCGGGGCCGGCGGCGCGGGCGGTGCAGGTTCGGCTGCGGCCACTACGTTGGGCGACGGTTCGTGCGTCACGGGCAGCGGGGTCGGGCTTGCCTTCACGACCGGCCTGGGCGTCGGGACGGGCTTCGGCTTGATCTTGGGTTCGGGCTTGGGTGGCGTCGACTGCACGGCGGCGGGCTGTGCGACCGGTGTCGAACTCAGGAGTTCGGCCATGATCGCTTTCGACTCGAGCGGCCGTTCCGGAATGTCGTTGCGCATCAGCAGCGCGCCGGTCAGCAGGATCGCATGCCCGGCCAGAACCGCGACGGTAGCAGTGACGACACGGGAATTCATACGGGAGGCAACCGGCCATGGGCCGGTCGGTATGGAAGTTGAAGCCTGCATGTTAGCTTGGTAGGGCGGCGGTGCGTGGCGCACGCACCGCAGAGTGCAGCCTCATTTGCGGAAGATCAGCAAGGAGATACACACGGTAGTCACGAATCCGATCAGCAATTCCATCACAGGCTCCTTTGCAGGTAAGCCGCTGGCTCGCGGATGCAGGCTTGCTGACGGGCGGTATGAAACGAAAACGCGGCAAATTGCCGCGTGGGAAAACAACTATCGTGCCACTCAGGCGGCCTTGCGTTCGTAGAACGTCACGGGGATCGGGTGCGCATGGTGCTCCACGCCGCAGCGGCTCGCGCACACGCCCTGTTCGGCCATGAGGTCGCGCACGGATTCTTCGCACTTGCCGCAGCAGGTGGCGACGCCGAGCTCGAACTGGAGCTCGTCAAACGTCTCGGCACCCTCCGCGAGGGACGCGCGAATCTTCCGGTCGGAAACAGACTTGCACACGCAGACGATCATGATGGACGCGATAGCTAACGTTAATGCGAATTATTATCATTAAATTTGACTGGCTTGGCAAGCGCGGGGTCTGCTTTTTTGTAACAAAACCAGGTGCTTAGCAGGGGTTTGCCGCGTGAGGTCCGCGCGGACGCGCACGGGGAGGAAGCTCAGGCGGGCTGGGCGGGGGATTCGACCGTACTTGGCGAAGTAATGGTGACGGATTCGACCGCCGAATCCAGATCGAGCAGCGCGGCGGCGAGCGCGTGCAGGTGGCGGCCGTCGCCGGTCGAGCACAGCCGGGCCGGCGGCGCGGCATCCGTCGGCGAACGCTCGCCGCGTTCGTCGAGCACGCGGGCGAGCTGGCGGGCGATCGCGTCGCCGGTGTCGATCAGCGTCAGGCGGTCCCGGACGATATCGCGGATCGCGGCGTCGAGGAACGGGTAGTGCGTGCAGCCGAGCACGAGCGTGTCAGCGCCGGCGGCAAGCATCGGTTCCAGATAGGTCGCGAGCAGCGCGCGCAGCGCCGGCGAGTCCGTCTCGCAGCGCTCCACGGCCTGGACGAGCCCGTGGCCCGGCTGACAGATGAAGCGGCAGTCGGCCGCGTGACGCTCAAGCAGCGCGCGGAAGCGATCGCTGCGCAGCGTGGCCTGGGTCGCGAGTACCCCGGCGACGCGCGAGCGCGATTGTTGCGCTGCAGGCTTGATGCCGGGCTCGACGCCGACGAGCGGAATCGCGAGCCGTTCGCGCACGACGGCGATCGATTGTGCGGTGGCGGTGTTGCATGCCACGACGAGCGCTTTCGCTCCCTGCCCGATCAGCCATTCGCCGATTGCCAGCGTGCGTTCGATGATGAACGCATCGTCGCGTTCCCCGTACGGAGCGTACCGGGAGTCCGCCACATAAATGAATGTCTCGCCGGGCAGTTGCGCGCGGGCGGCGCGCAGTACCGAGAGACCGCCCAGCCCGGAGTCGAAGATGCCGATCGGCGCGTGCGGGTGCGACGGCGGCTGTCGTACGGGCGTGTCGGGCATCGTGATCCGGGCAAACAATGGCGGGCGGCTGCAACTGTGCGGGAAGGAGAGGGCTTACTCCGCCGCACTCATCATCGATTGCTGATAGTTCTGCAGGCCGACCTTGCCGATCAGGTCGATTTGCGTTTCGAGCCAATCGATATGCTCTTCGGTATCGTCGAGAATTTTTTCGAAGATTTCGCGCGACACGTAATCACGCACGGTCTCGCAATAAGCGATCGCTTCCTTGCAGGTGGCCTGAGAGATCTGCTCGAGCTTCAGGTCGCAATTCAGGATCTCTTCGGTTTCCTCACCGACCAGCAGCTTGTGCAGGTCCTGCAGGTTCGGCAGGCCGTCGAGCATGAACACGCGCTCGATCAGCCAATCGGCGTGCTTCATCTCGCCGATCGATTCGTCGTATTCGTGCTTGCCGAGCTTGTCGAGACCCCAATGCTTGTACATGCGAGCATGCAGGAAATACTGGTTGATGGCGGTCAGCTCATTCTTCAACTGGGCGTTGAGATACTCGATGACTTTCTTATCGCCTTGCATGGTGGTTCCTCTATCGTGTGGGGCTTTAATGGTGGAACGATAAACGGTCGTTCCTGAAAAGCCAAGCATGAATTCGTTCGATTTCCGAATGGATCGGGGGAATGAGAATCAAAAAGGCCGGATTGAAATCCGGCCTGAAAATCATTCTTGTTTACGCGGCGGCGACCGGGATTTTTCCGATCTTCGCCTGCCATTCCCTGGGGCCGGTCTGATGCACCGACGTACCCGACGAATCGACCGCGACCGTCACCGGCATGTCCTGCACGTCGAACTCGTAGATCGCTTCCATGCCGAGATCCTCGAACGCGAGCACCTTCGCGTGGCGAATCGCCTTCGACACGAGGTAGGCGGCGCCGCCCACGGCCATCAGGTAGGCGGCGTGGTGCTTCTTGATCGCATCGATCGCGACCGGTCCGCGCTCGGCCTTGCCGATCATCGAAATGAGACCGGTTTGCGCGAGCATCATCTCGGTGAACTTGTCCATCCGGGTCGCGGTGGTGGGGCCGGCCGGGCCGACCGCTTCGTCGCGCACCGGATCGACCGGGCCGACGTAATAGATCACGCGGTTCGTGAAATCGACCGGCAGCTTTTCGCCCTTCGCGAGCATGTCGGCGATACGCTTGTGCGCGGCGTCGCGGCCCGTCAGCATCTTGCCCGACAGCAGCAGCGTCTGGCCCGGCGTCCAGCCGGCGACTTCTTCGGGCGTCAGCGTATTGAGGTCGACGCGCTGGCTGGTTTCCGTGTTCGGCTCCCAGTTCACCTTCGGCCACGCGTCGAGCGGCGGCGGATCGAGCTTCGCGATGCCCGAGCCGTCGAGCGTGAAGTGCGCGTGGCGGGTCGCCGCGCAGTTCGGGATCAGTGCGACCGGCTTCGAGGCTGCATGCGTCGGCGCCGCCATGATCTTCACGTCGAGCACGGTGGCCAGGCCGCCCAGGCCCTGCGCGCCGATGCCGAGCGCGTTCACCTTTTCGTACAGTTCGATCCGCAGTTCTTCCGCCCAGTCACGCGGGCCGCGCGCGATCACGTCCTGGATGTCGATCGCGTCCATCAGCGATTCCTTGGCCATCACCATCGCCTTCTCGGCGGTGCCGCCGATGCCGATGCCGAGCATGCCCGGCGGGCACCAGCCGGCGCCCATCGTCGGCACGGTCTTGAGCACCCAGTCGACGATCGAGTCCGACGGGTTCAGCATCGCGAACTTCGACTTGTTTTCCGAGCCGCCGCCCTTCGCCGCGACCTGCACGTCGACCTTGTCGCCCGGCACGATCTCGTAGTGGATCACGGCCGGCGTGTTGTCCTTGGTGTTCTTGCGGCCGCCTTCGGGCGGATTCACGATCGACGCGCGCAGCACGTTGTCCGGGTGCGTGTAGCCGCGGCGCACGCCTTCGTTGATCATCTCGGTCACGCCCATCGTCGCGCCGTCCCAGCGCACGTCCATGCCGACCTTCACGAAGACCGTCACGATGCCGGTGTCCTGGCAGATCGGTCGGCGGCCTTCCGCGCACATCCGGCTGTTGGTGAGGATCTGCGCGATCGCGTCCTTCGCGGCCGGGCTCTCCTCCAGTTCGTAGGCGCGGCCGAGGGCCTGGATATAGTCGAGCGGATGGTAGTAGCTGATGTATTGCAGCGAATCCGCGATGCTCTGGATCAGGTCTTCCTGTTTGATGACGGTCATGGCTGAGACTCTGTGGGGACAGTAGGGAATCGGGTGGCCGCGCCGGTCGTTACGCCGGCTCGCGGTGCGCCGCAGGCTGCGCGTGCGCTTCGTCGTGGAAATGCTCGGGGTGGGTGCGCGTGGTCAGGCGGTCGACCCATGCCATCACGAGCGCCGACACCAGGAACGACACGTGGATCAGCACTTGCCACATGATCGCGTGGGTCGTGTGCTGGTCGGGATTGATGAAAGTCTTGAGCAGATGGATCGACGAGATGCTGATCAGCGCCATCGACAGCTTGACCTTCAGCACGCCGGCGTTCACGTGGTCGAGCCATTCGGGCTCGTCGGGATGCCCCTCGACGCCGAGGCGCGACACAAAAGTTTCATATCCGCCGACGATGACCATGATCAGCAGGTTCGAGATCATCACCACGTCGATCAGGCCGAGGACCGCGAGCATGATGTTGGTTTCGTCGAGACCCGTCGCGTGCGACAGCAGGTGCCAGACTTCCTGCAGAAACAGGAACACGTAGACGCCCTGCGCGACGATCAGGCCCAGATAGAGCGGAACCTGAAGCCAGCGGCTCATGAAGATCACTGCGGGCAGCGGCCGCATCTTGCGGCGGGCGGGACGGGCACGGGTAGGCGAATCGGTCGGCGGGACGGACATGGTCGGGCGCGGGTATCGGTGGGGTGTTTTTTGAAAGCGCGTTATTGTAACGCGTCGCCCGGGCGGGCTGCAGCGGCGTGCACCGCCGCCGGCCGGTCGGTACCGGCGTGACCGCCCCGGGCGGGGCGGCCGGACGGTGGCTTACGACGACACGGGCGGTACGCGCTTGACGCGCAGGCTCGCGAGCGCGATGCCGGCGACCACGCAGGCGAGCGCGAAACCGTGCGCGAGCGTGGGGCGTTCGCCGAGGAACACGATGCCGTAGACGGCGGCGGCGATGGGCAGGACCGCGCTGAACACGCCGGCGAGGCTGCCCGGTACGTGGCGGATGCCCTTCATCCACAACCAGAACGAAAAGATGCTGGCGGACAGTCCGTACCAGACGACCAGTGCCCAGACGCCCGGCGGCACGCCGGCGTAGTCGAAGCGCCAGAGCGCGCCGGCGCCGAGCGGCAGCATCAGCATCAGGCCGAACAGGTGGGTGTACGCGCAGATGTCGATCGGCGCGAGCGTCTGCGTGAGGCGCCGCGACAGGATCACGTAGATCGATTCGCAGCACACCGCGCCCAGCATCAGCAGGTTGCCGGTCAGCGAGCCCGCGGAATTGCCCGCGTCGCCGGCCGAACCGTTGGCGAGGTTGATCGTCACGACGCCGACGATCGCGAGTGCGATCGACACGAGCGCGCGGCCGTTCGGACGTTCGCGCAGGAACAGCCACGCGAACAGCGCGACGACGGCCGGGATCGTGCTCGTGATCACGCCGGCCGCGACCGCGCTCGTGTGCTGTACGCCGTTCAGCATCAGCAACGTGAACATGAAGGTGCCGAAGAACGCCTGCAGGAACAGGTTCAGCCATTCGCCGCGCTTGACCGCGCGCATCTTGACGGGACGAAAGAGCGGCCACAGCACCGCGATCGCGATGATGAAGCGCAGGGTGGCGAGGATGGCGACGGGAACGAAGACGACGATCGACTTGCCGATGCCGACGTTGCTGCCGACGAGCAGCATCGACACGATGAGAAAGAGCGCGTAGCGATTCAAGCTGGAATCCGGACGATGAGTTCAGTTAGCATTGTAGGGTCGCCCGAAAGGCAGCGTAAAGCGCGCCGCCGGGCGCTGCCCGCGTAAGTGACGGGTAAGCTGCGACGCTTATCGTGGAACGCGTTGCGCGGTGCCGCGCGGCCGTTTGTCATGGTGCGTTGCAGCATCGCGCCGCGCGGAGTCGGTCCGTGCCGCGCGAGGGCGGGAGACAGGCGCATCGGGCGCCAACCAGATTCGGCGCGCACGATCGCGCCGGCATGCAGTCGGTTTCATGTTCACCAAGGGGTTGTCGATGTCTGCGATTGAATCGGTTCTGCACGAACGCCGCCAGTTTGCTCCGCCCGCCGCCGTTGAGAAGGCGGCGGTCATTTCTGGCATGGCGGCCTACCAGGCGCTCGTCGATGAAGCTGGGCGCGATTACGAAGGATTCTGGGGGCGCCTCGCGCGCGAAACGCTGGAATGGCGCAAGCCGTTCGGCACGGTGCTCGACGAGACGAATGCGCCGTTCTACAAATGGTTCGAGGACGGCGAGCTGAATGCGTCGTACAACTGCCTCGACCGTCACGTGGCCGCCGGCAACGGCGAGCGCGTGGCGGTGATCTTCGAGGCGGACGACGGCACGGTGACGCGCGTCACCTACGCCGACCTGCTGGCGCGCGTCAGCCGGTTCGCGAATGCGCTGAAGAAACGCGGCATCGGCAAGGGCGATCGCGTGGTGATCTACATCCCGATGTCGATCGAGGGCATCGTCGCGATGCAGGCGTGCGCGCGGATCGGCGCAACGCACTCGGTCGTGTTCGGCGGTTTCTCGTCGAAGTCGCTCAACGAGCGGCTCGTCGATGTGGGCGCGAGCGCGCTGATCACCGCCGACGAGCAGATGCGCGGCGGCAAGATGCTGCCGCTCAAGAGCATCGCCGACGAGGCGATCGCGATGGGCGGCTGCGATGCCGTCAAGAGCGTGATCGTCTATCGCCGCACGGGCGGCCAGGTCGACTGGCACGAAGGCCGCGATCTGTGGATGCACGACCTGGCCGCCGCCGAGGCGGATACCTGCGAGCCGGAGTGGGTCAGCGCCGAGCATCCGCTGTTCATTCTGTATACGTCCGGCTCGACGGGCAAGCCGAAGGGCGTGCAGCACAGCACCGGCGGCTATCTGCTGTGGGCCGCGCAGACGATGAAGTGGACCTTCGACTGGAAGCCCGACGACGTGTTCTGGTGCACGGCCGACATCGGCTGGGTCACGGGCCATACCTACATCACCTACGGGCCGCTCGCCACCGGCGCGACGCAGGTCGTGTTCGAGGGCGTGCCGACCTATCCGAACGCCGGCCGCTTCTGGAAGATGATCGGCGATCACAAGGTGACGGTGTTCTACACCGCGCCGACGGCGATCCGCTCGCTGATCAAGGCGGCCGAGGCCGACCACGCGGTGCATCCGAAGAGCTACGACCTGTCGAGCCTGCGGATCATCGGCACGGTGGGCGAGCCGATCAATCCGGAAGCGTGGATCTGGTATCACAAGAACGTCGGCGGCGAGCGCTGCCCGATCGTCGATACCTGGTGGCAGACGGAAACCGGCGGCCACATGATTACGCCGCTGCCGGGCGCGACGCCCACGGTGCCGGGGTCGTGCACGCTGCCGCTGCCGGGCATCATGGCCGCGGTGGTCGACGAAACCGGGCAGGACGTGCCGAACGGGCAGGGCGGCATCCTGGTCGTCAAGCGACCGTGGCCGTCGATGGCGCGCACGATCTGGGGCGACCCGGAACGCTTCAAGAAGAGCTATTTCCCGGAAGAGCTGGGCGGCACGCTGTATCTGGCCGGCGACGGCACGGTGCGCGACAAGGACACCGGCTATTTCACGATCATGGGCCGGATCGACGACGTGCTGAACGTGTCGGGGCACCGGCTCGGGACGATGGAGATCGAGTCGGCGCTGGTGTCGCATCCGCTCGTCGCGGAAGCGGCGGTGGTCGGCCGGCCGGACGATACGACGGGCGAAGCCGTGGTCGCGTTCGTCGTGCTGAAGCGCTCGCGCCCGGAGGGCGACGAGGCGGCCGCGCTCGCGAAGGAGCTGCGCGACTGGGTCGGCAAGGAGATCGGGCCGATCGCGAAGCCGAAGGACATCCGCTTCGGCGACAACCTGCCGAAAACCCGCTCGGGCAAGATCATGCGCCGGCTGCTGCGTTCGCTGGCGAAGGGCGAGGCGATCACGCAGGATACGTCGACGCTCGAGAACCCGGCGATCCTGGAGCAGCTTACCGAGACGCGCTGAACACCGCCGCCCGCGCCGACGCGTGCGTCAGCCCCTGCGCGGCAATCCCGATTGCCCGCGCTGGGGCTTTTTGTTACACAAGCGCATGGCCGTCTCTCCGTCTTCCCCCGCCTCGTCCCATCCCGCCGAACCGCCGCCGGTGCCGGCGGCGCTCGTGCGAGCGCATGCACGCTACTGGCGCTTCAACCTCGCCCTGATCGCGATCCTGATGGCGATCGGTTTCGCGGTGTCGTTCGTGGTGCCGCTGTTCGCGCCGGCGCTCGCGCCGCTCCGTTTCGCGGGCTTCAGCCTGCCGTTCTACCTCGGCGCGCAAGGCGCGATCCTCGTCTACCTGATGCTGATCTACGTCTATATCGCGCTGATGCAGCGCGCGGACCGGGTACTGCGGCGCGACTACGATCGGTATGCCGACTCGATGCAGCGCGGCGCCGCCGCGGAAGGCGAGCGTGACCGATGCTGACGAACCGGCTCATTCGCGCCTATGCGCTCTATACGGTCGGTTTTCTCGCCTTCGTGCTGCTGTTGTGGCGCATCGAGCGCGCGACCGGTCCGGGCGTATGGATCGGCTACGTGTTCCTGTTCGTGCCGATTGCGGTCTACGCGGTGATCGGCCTGCTGTCGCGGACATCGGATCTCGTCGAGTACTACGTCGCGGGGCGGCGCGTGCCGTCCGCGTTCAACGGCATGGCAACCGCCGCGGACTGGTTGTCCGCCGCATCCTTCATCGGCCTCGCGGGCTCGCTCTATTCGACGGGCTACGACGCGCTCGCCTACCTGATGGGCTGGACGGGCGGCTTCTGCCTCGTTGCGTTCCTGCTCGCGCCCTATGTCCGCAAGCTTGCGCGCTACACGATTCCCGACTTTCTCGGCACGCGTTTCTCGAGCACGCTGGTGCGGGCACTGGCGGCGGGGGCGGCGATCCTGTGCTCGTTCGTGTATCTCGTCGCGCAGATCCAGGGCATCGGCCTGATCGCGACGCGCTTCATCGGCGTCGATTTTGCCATCGGCATCTTCTGCGGACTGGCCGGCATCCTCGTGTGTTCGTTTTTGGGCGGCATGCGTGCGGTGACGTGGACCCAGGTCGCGCAGTACATCATTCTGATCAGTGCGATCCTGATTCCTGTGTCGCTGATCGCGATGAAGAACGGCCTCGGGCCGGTGCCGCAGTTCGACTACGGCCGTCTGATGGAGCGGGTCGAAAAACTCGAGCGGCAGGTGCGCGATGCGCCGGACGAGCAGCGGGTGAGGGCGACGTACCGTGTCGAGGCGGCGGCGATCCAGACGCTGCTCGACCGGCTTCCGGGATCGTATGCGCAGGAGAAGGCACGGCTCGCGCAGGGGCTGTCGACGCTGCGCCGCCATAACGGGCCGCTGCGCGAAATCAGTGTGCAGGAGCGCCGGCTCGCCGAATTTCCGCGCGATCCCGATGCGGCGCGGGTCGTGTGGGAGCAGGCGCGCGACGATCTGCTCGCACGGGCCGCCGATCCGGTGCCGATGCACGAGCCGTTTCCGGCGGCGGACGGCGACGATCGCCGTCCGCGCGAGCGTAATTTCCTCGCGCTGCTGCTGTGCCTGTCGCTCGGCACGGCGAGCCTGCCGCATATCCTGACGCGCTACAACACGACGACGTCGGTGGCATCGGCACGCCGCTCGGTCGGCTGGACGCTGTTCTTCATCGCGCTGTTCTATCTGTCGGTGCCGGTGCTGGCCGTGATGATCAAGTACGAGATCCTCGTGAACCTGGTGGGCAGACCGATCGCCGAGTTGCCGGCGTGGGTGACGCAGTGGCATCACTTCGAACCGGACCTGATCGGCGTGTTCGACCAGATCCATGACGGTATCGTGCACTGGTCCGGCATCCAGATGCAGCCCGATATCGTGGTGCTCGCGGCGCCGGAGATCGCCGGGCTGCCCTATGTCGTGTCGGGGCTGATCGCGGCGGGGGCCTTGGCGGCGGCGCTGTCGACGGCGGACGGCTTGCTGCTGACGATCGCCAATGCGTTGTCGCACGACGTCTATTACCACATGGTCGCGCCGGATGCGACGAGCCAGCGGCGGGTGACGATCTCGAAGGTGCTGCTGCTCGGCGTGGCGCTGTTCGCGTCGTATGTCGCGTCGCTGAATACCGGCAAGATCCTGTTCCTGGTGGGCGCGGCGTTTTCGCTGGCGGCATCGAGTTTCTTTCCGGTGCTGGTGCTCGGCGTGTTCTGGAAGCGGACGACCACGCGCGGCGCGATCGCGGGGATGGTGACGGGGCTCGCGGTGTGCATCTATTACATCGTGTCGACGTATCCGCTCTTCACGCAACTGACCGGATTCGCCGGGCCGAGCTGGTTCGGGATCGAGCCGATCAGCTCGGGCGTGTTCGGCGTGCCGGCGGGGTTCGCGGTGGCGATCGCGGTGAGCCTGATGGACCGGCGGCCGGATGCGTATACGAATGCGCTGGTCGACTATATCCGGCATCCGTGACGATGTGCCGGAGGGACTGGCGAGAGGCGCACGGAGTTTGCTATAATCGCGCTCTTGCTGGAGAGATGGATGAGTGGTTTAAGTCGCACGCCTGGAAAGCGTGTATAGGTTAATCGCCTATCGGGGGTTCGAATCCCCCTCTCTCCGCCAGAACATGGTGTCAAGCAGTTTCAAAAAATCCCGTGGAGCCAGGCAGTACAAGGCTCTGCGGCGAATCTAGGGTGTCGCGAAGTTCCCGGTAGTTCCGTAGAATCCCCTCTTTGGACGTATACTTTTTGAGGGTGATTCCGACCGATGCCAGAGAGCTTGCTTCGTGACCTGCAGTGCCGTAACGCCAAGCCCCGTGAAAAAGTGGCACGCCTGAATGACGTGCGGCGGCCTCGGGTTGGTGGTCAAACCGAACGGTCTCAAATACTGGCAGTTTCGTTACACGAGGCCGGATGGGCGCGAGGGCATGATCCAGATCGGACCATATCCGCGAATCACGTTAAAGCAAGCCAGAGCAGCGCGTAACGCGCATCGTGCAACCGTTTTGCGTGGCGACGATCCCGCTACCGTGCGTAAGCGGGAGAAGGCGCGCGTCGGCCCGTCTGATGACCTTTACACAATATGCCGAGGCGTACATCGAGGCGCGCAGTGCCGAATGGGCGAATCCGACGCATGCTCAGCAGTGGACCAATACGCTCAAGACCTACGCTTATCCGATCATCGGTACGCTTCGTCCGGTCGACATCGATTGATCCGCTTTAGGAATTCTGGACCAATCCGAGTGCGAGTTTTGCGGCAAACTTGACCCTGAACCAGGAGGTCGT
>NZ_JAWJWL010000048.1:0-23544 GCF_034721475.1 Burkholderia alba
TGCTGCGTCGGGTCGGACGCAGCAGCCACCGTGTCATGCGGCGACGATCGCAGGCGCGGCGGCCGGCGTGTGTCCCGTGCGCGGCTTGTGCGGCCAATGCGGCGGGCAGCGAGGCCGGTCGGCTTCTGCGACAATGCAAAGTTCCGAAATTGTACGAGAAAGTGTGCACACAAGCCGCGCGATGCTTGCATCGGCCGGCATTGGCGTGCACTGTCGCGTGCAGCACATTCCTACACGATACCCTCGCATGCGCCGTTCTCCCGCTTCTTCCGAACCCGCGTCGCTCGCCGGCGCCGGGCCGCGCAACGACTGGCAGACGATCCGCTCGCTGCTGCCCTATCTGGCAACCTACAAATGGCGGGTGATTTTGGCGCTCAGCTGCCTGATCGGCGCGAAGGTCGCGAACCTGGGCGTGCCGGTCGTGATGAAGCGGATCGTCGACAGTCTGGCGCCCGTTCATCAACTGACCGCGCTCGGCCGCGCCGAGCAATCGGCGGGACTCGTGCTCGCGGGTGGCGTGGGCTTGCTCGTGATCGCGTACGCGCTGGTGCGGCTGTCGACGTCGCTCTTCACCGAACTGCGCGAAATCCTGTTTTCGAAGGTGACGGAAAGCGCGGTGAGGCAGCTTGCGCTGCAGGTGTTCCGCCATTTGCACGGCCTGTCTCTGCGCTTTCATCTGGAGCGGCAGACGGGCGGCATGTCGCGCGACATCGAGCGCGGTACGCGCGGCATCCAGCAGTTGATCTCGTACTCGCTGTACAGCATCCTGCCGACGCTCGTCGAGGTCGGGCTCGTGCTCGGCTTCTTCGTCGTCAAGTACGACGCCTACTACGCGTATGTCACGCTCGCGGCGCTCGTCGCGTACATCCTGTTCACCGTCAAGGTCACCGAATGGCGCACCCACTTCCGGCGCACGATGAACGAACTCGATTCGCGCGCGAACTCGCGTGCGATCGATTCGCTGATCAACTATGAGACGGTCAAGTATTTCGGCAACGAAGAGTGGGAGGCGCAGCGCTACGACGAGAACCTGAAGCGCTACCGGAAGGCCGCGATTCGCTCGCAGAATTCGCTGTCGCTGCTCAACTTCGGGCAGCAGGCGATCATCGGCACGGGGCTCGTGTTCATCCTGTGGCGCGCGACCCAGGGCGTGCTGGCCGGCAAGCTGACGCTCGGCGATCTCGTGCTGATCAACACCTTCATGCTGCAGCTGTACATCCCGCTGAATTTTCTCGGCGTCGTGTACCGCGAACTGAAGCAGAGCCTGACCGACATGGACCGGATGTTCACGCTGCTGTCGGCCGCGCGCGAGGTGGCCGATGCGAAGGACGCGCCCGCGCTGCGGGTGAAGGGCGCGCAGGTCCGGTTCGAGCACGTGAACTTCGCATACGAGCCGGCCAGGCAGATCCTGCACGACGTGCATTTCACGATCGAGGCGGGCACGACCACGGCGGTGGTCGGGCACAGCGGCTCGGGGAAGTCGACGCTGTCGCGGCTGCTGTTCCGCTTCTACGATCTCGACCGGGAGACGGGCGGCGCGATCCGCATCGACGGACAGGACATCCGCGACATCACGCAGGATTCGCTGCGCGCGTCGATCGGCATCGTGCCGCAGGACACCGTGCTCTTCAACGACACGATCTATTACAACATCGCCTACGGCCGGCCGTCGGCGGGCCGCGACGAAGTGCTCGCGGCCGCGCGCGCCGCGCATATCCACGACTTCATCGAGAGTTTGCCGAAAGGCTATGACACGCCGGTCGGCGAGCGCGGGCTCAAGCTGTCCGGCGGCGAGAAGCAGCGGGTCGCGATCGCGCGCACGATTCTCAAGAATCCGCCGATCCTGCTGTTCGACGAGGCGACGTCCGCGCTCGATTCACGGTCCGAGCGCGCGATCCAGCGCGAACTCGAGCAGATCGCGCGGCACCGCACGACGCTCGTGATCGCGCACCGGTTGTCGACGGTCGTGCATGCGGAACAGATCATCGTGATGGACCACGGGCGCATCGTCGAGCGCGGCACGCATGCCGAACTGGTCCAGGCGGACGGCCTGTATGCGCAGATGTGGGCGCTGCAGCAGCAACGCGCCGCCGCGGGTGGGGAGGCGGAGGCGGTTTGATGCGCGACGGGGCGGTTGACGCGATGCGGTCCGCTCGGCGCGGAGGCGGGCCGGCCGCGGTGCCCGTGGTGCCGCCTGGCGTCCCTCGACGCTAGCCGCCCGCCTTCAGCCGCGCATCGAGTTCACCCAGTTGCGCGGGCGTGCCGACGTTGGTCCATGAGCCGGCATACCGTTCGCCCGTTGCCCGTCCGGCGGCAATCGTGTCGCGGTAGTAGGGGGTGAGCGGCCGGCGCGTACCGGCGGCGAGACCGCGGAACATCCGTGTGTCGTACAGCGCGATGCTGCCGAACGTGAGACGCGGTGCGCCTTCGAGCGCGAGATGGCCGTCGTCGCGCAGCACGAAATCCCCGGCGGGGTGGAACGGCGGGTTCGGCACCATCACGAGATGCATGCCCGGCTCGGGCGACGCGGCCAGCCGCGCCGCGTGCTCGCGCAGCGACGCGTAGTCGAACGCGTCATACAGGTCGCCCGCGACGCCGATGAAGATCCGGGACGCACCGTCGGTTTCGAGCAGCGGCAGCGCCCGCGCGATGCCGCCTGCCGTCTCGAGTGCTTCGCCTTCCGGCGAATAGCGCAGTTGCACGCCCCAGCGCGAGCCGTCGCCGAGCGCCGCCTCGATCTGGGCGCCGAGCCACGCATGGTTGATCACGATGGTGCGGATGCCGGCGGCCGCCAGCCGCTCGATCTGCCAGACGATCAGCGGTTTGCCGCCGGCTTCGAGCAGCGGCTTGGGGTGGAGATCGGTGAGCGGGCGCATCCGTTCGCCGCGCCCGGCGGCGAAGATCATCGCCGTGTCGAGGGTGTGCGTCATGATCAGAACGTATAGCCGACGTCGGCCGTTTTGCCTTCGAGGTCGTCGAGCAGGCGCGCGAACGGCGCGAGGGGCCGGTAGCGGCGCGACACCTTGCGCGCATAGTCGAGAAAGCGCGGCAGGTCGCCGAGATAGACCGGCTTGTGATCGCGATAGTTGATGCGCGCGAACAGGCCGAGCACCTTGATGTGACGCTGCAGGCCCATCCATTCGAGCTGGCGGTAGAACTCGCCGAAATCGGCATCGACCGGCAGCCCGGCCTTGCGGGCCTTTTCCCAGTAGTACGCGAAGCAGTCGAGCTCGAATTCCTCGTCCCAGCTGACGAACGCGTCGCGCAGCAGCGACACGACGTCGTAGGTCAGCGGTCCGTAGACGGCGTCCTGGAAGTCCAATACCCCCGGGTTCGGCTGCGCGACCATCAGATTGCGCGGCATGAAGTCGCGCAGCATGTAACCCTGCGGCTGCGCGCGGGCGCTCGCGACCAGCAGCGCGAACGTGCGGTCGAGCACGCCGCGGGCATCGTCCGTCAGGGCGCGGCCGAGGTGCCGGCCGACATACCATTCCGGCATCAGCTCCATTTCGCGGCGCAGGAATGCCTCGTCGAACGGCGGCAGCACGCCTTCGCGGGATGCGAGCTGCCAGCGGATCAGCGTGTCGAGCGCGTCGCGCAACAGCGGGCGGGCCGCCGGCGGATCGGCCGGATCGAGCACCGAGATGTACGACGTGCGCCCGAGATCGGTCACCAGCATGAAACCGGCGTCGAAATCGTGTTCGAGCACCTTCGGCGCATGGATGCCCGCTTCGGCCAGCAACTGGGCGACCTGTGCGAATTCGCGGCACTTCTCGGGCGGCGGCGCATCGACCGCGATGACCGAGCGCTGCGGTTCGGCGCCGCTCGCGAGGCGGAAATAGCGGCGAAAGCTCGCGTCGGCGGAGGCGGGCGCGAGCGTGGCGGGATCGAGGGCGTAGCGGTCGGCCAGCGGGGCCAGCCAGGCGGATAACAGGGCGAGGCGGGAGTCGGCGGCAGGGGCTGTCATTGAAACTCGGGGGAGGGAATAACGTCTTGCCATATAATACCCCACGACTTTTTTGACGCGTCCCGTGTCAATCCTCGCCGGCGCAGGTTTGCAGCCCGCTTCGCCGTTCGCCCGATCGCTTCCCCTGGTGTGCGCCTGTCGCAGTCACGGTTCGATTGCGCGGCCCGCGATGTGCAGATGCTTGGCTTGACGGGGCCGATTCGCCCAACGATAGATGCCGCCTAAACCGTTCTTCCCGATTGTTCCCTCTTGCGATGCCGCGCCGCGCAAAAGGCGGCTTGCGGTCGCGCTCCTGGCCGTCCCGGGCCTCGTGCCGGCGGTATCCCAGGCCCAATTGTCGGGCGCGGCGGCCGAGCCGCAGCCGATCGGCACGCCATGGGATCTGCGCCTCGCGCCCCAGCTCGAAGAGCGTCCGCTGAAAGCGGGCAGCAAGCCCGCGACGTTCGTGATCGCGGATCACACGAGCGGCACCGCCGAACAGGATCTCGCCGCGAAGGGCTCGGCCGAGATCCGGCGAGGCAGCGCGGTCGTGAAGGGTAGCGCGATCCATTACGACGAGGACACCGACCTGGCCGACGCGTACGGCCAGGTGAAGGTGGTCAACGGCGGCACGGTATTCGCCGGCCCGGAGGCGCACCTGAAGGTCGAGGCGAACCAGGGCTTCATGACCACGCCGAAGTACCATTTCACGGCGACGGGCGGCTCGGGCAGCGCGGAACAGGTGCAACTGCTCGACAGCGAGCGGTCGGTGTTCACCAACGGCACCTACACGGCCTGCCAGTGCGAGACGAAACCGGCCTGGTACATCAAGGGCAGCGAATTCCAGTTCGATACGGGCGCGGACGAAGGCGTCGCGAAGAACGGCGTGCTGTTCTTCCAGGGCGTGCCGATCTTCGGCAGTCCGTGGCTGGCGTTCCCGCTGAGCGACGCGCGGCGCAGCGGGCTGCTGCCGCCGGTCTTCTCGCTCAATTCGAACAACGGCTTCTCGCTCGCGCTGCCGTACTACTTCAACATCGCGCCGAACCGCGATCTGACGGTGACGCCCGAGATCATCTCGAAGCGCGGCGTCTTCACGCATGCGACGTTCCGCTACCTGTCGCCGACCTATTCCGGCACGTTCACGGGCGAGTTCCTGCCGAACGACCGTATGACGAGGACCAACCGCTACGCGATCTACTGGCAGCACCAGCAGAACTTCGGCAACGGTTTCGGCGGGTACATTGCTTACAACAAGGTTTCGGACAACACCTATCCGGAAGACCTCGGCGCGACCAACCAGTTCGTCAACGGCACGCAGACGCTATACCAGCAGGAAGCGGGGTTGACGTACAACAACGGCCCGTGGTCGGTGCTCGCGCGCTACCAGCACTGGCAGACGCTGGTGCCGTCGGTGGCGCCGTACGGCCGCGAGCCGCAGTTGAACGTCAAGTTCGCGAAGTACAACGTCGGCGGTTTCGATTTCGGCGCGGAAGCCGACTACACGCACTTCCGGATCACCACCGCGGACCTGCCGGAAGGCGACCGCGTGATGTTCAATCCGTACATCTCGTACGGCGTCTACGGCCCCGGCTACTTCGTGGTGCCGAAAGTGCAGATGCACATGGCGTCGTACGACCTGACGAACACGGCGGGCGGTGTGCCGGGGCAGCCGAAGCGCTTCACCTATTCGATCCCGACCTTCAGCTTCGACACCGGGCTGATCTTCGATCGGTCCGTCCGGCTGTTCGGCCAGGATTTCATCCAGACGCTCGAGCCGCGCCTGTACTACGTGTACACGCCGTACCGCAACCAGTCCGATGCGCCGCTGTTCGATACGGCGGAGTCCGACTTCGGGTTGGCGGAAATCTTCACGCCGAATACCTATGTCGGCAACGACCGGATCGCCGACGCGAACCGGCTGACCGCGGCGCTGACCACCCGCTTCATCGATCCGGCAAGCGGCGACGAGCGCGCGCGCTTCGTGATCGCGCAGCAGTACTACTTCTCCGATCAGCGCGTGACGCTGCAGCCGACGCAGACCACCGCGCAGGCCCAGCATTCGGACCTGATCCTTGGGGCGTCGATCAAGCTCGGCGCGGGTTTCGCATCGGAAACGGCCTTCCAGTACAACGCCGACAATAATCAGCTCACGAAATCGAGTATCGGTTTCGGCTACAGTCCGGGCGAGCGCCGCGTGATCAACGTCGCGTACCGCTATACGCGGGCCAACACGACGCTCGAAAATACCCCGATCAACCAGATCCTCGTGTCGGGCCAGTGGCCACTGACCCGACGGCTCTACGCGATCGGTCGCTTCAACTACGATATGGCCAGCCATCGGGTGGTCGACGGGCTCGTCGGCTTACAATACGATGCCGATTGCTGGGCGCTGGGCGTCGGCGCGCAGCGCTTCGCGAATGGCGTGAATTCGTCGAACCAGCAAACTACGACCACCCGGTTCATGGCGCAGTTGACGCTGAAGGGGTTGACGAGCATCGATAACGGCCTGGTGTCCGCATTCAAGGCCGGCGTGCCGGGTTACACCCCGCTGCCGCCTGCGCCGCCGCCGCTGTCCCGTTTCAGCAATTACGAGTAAAACCGCCAATGAAACGCCCGCGGCAAGCGGCGCCGGCACCGGATCAGCCCGATTTCAATGGAGTACCTGTGGCAATGAAGAAAAACCTTCGCTTCGTGGCAGCCATGTCCTGCATGGCCGTGCTCGCGTCGTTCCTGACCGTCACGCCGGCCTCGGCGCAGGCGCTGAGCTCGCCCGGCGCCACGCTCGCCGACGAAGTCGTCGCGGTGGTCAACAACGACGTCATCACCGGCCGCGAGCTGGACCAGCGCGTCGGCCTGATCTCGCGCCGCCTGCAGCAGCAGAACGCGCCGGTGCCGCCGCTCGATCAGTTGCGCGAGCAGGTGCTGAATCAGATGGTGCTGGAGCGTATCCAGGTGCAGAAGGCGAAGGACGACGGCATCTCGGTCGACAATGCGACCTTGCAGGCGACGCTGCAGCGCCTTGCGCAGGCGAACAACATGTCGCTCGACCAGTACAAGTCGCGCCTCGAGGCGCAAGGCGTGCCCTGGGACATCTTCGTGCGCGACGCGCGCACCGAGCTGATGCTTTCGAAGCTGCGCGAGAAGGAAGTCGACAGCAAGATCACGGTGTCGGACGCCGAAGTCGCGAGCTACATCGCGAGCCAGCGCGGGCCGAGCGCGGGCCAGCAGCAGGATCTGCGGCTCGAGCACATCTTCGTGAAAGCAGCGACCAACGCGCCGCAGGCCGACATCGACGCGGCGCAGAAGAAGGCCGACGGCCTGCTGCAGCAAGCGCTCGCGCCGGGGGCCGATTTCGAGCGTCTCGCGAAGAACAATTCCGAAGCGGATGATGCGAAGAAGGGCGGCGATCTCGGCTTCAAGTCGCCGTCGACGCTGCCGCCCGACGTCGTGCAGGCGGCATCCAGCCTGCGCCCGGGCCAGGTCAATCCCACGCTGATCCGCGTGCCGGACGGCTTCGAGATCGTGCGGCTCGTCGACCGTCGCCAGAGCCAGAACCCGTCGGCCGCGTCGCCGAAGATCGTGCAGACCCACGTGCGGCACATCCTGCTGCGCGTCGGCGAGGGCAAGTCGGAGGCGCAGGCGCGCCAGCAGTTGATCGATATCCGCAAGCAGGTCGAAGCGGGCGGCGATTTCGCGAAGTTCGCGAGTACCTACTCGCAGGACGGCTCGGCGTCGCAGGGCGGCGATCTCGGCTGGATCAGCCCGGGCGAGACCGTGCCTGAATTCGAGCGCGCGATGAACAACCTGCAGGACGGCCAGATCAGCAATCCGGTACGCAGCGAGTACGGCTACCACCTGATCCAGGTCCTCGGCCGTCGCGACGCGGAAGGCTCGGTGCAGCAGCAGATGGATATCGCGCGTCAGGCGATCGGCCAGCGCAAGGCCGAGCAGGCGTATGCCGACTGGCTGCGCGAGCTGCGCGATTCGTCGTACGTGCAGTACAAGCTCGGCCAGTTCCGTTGAAGCTGTTTCGATGACCCGCTCTTCGTCACCGCTGCGCATCGCGATCACGACCGGCGAACCCGCCGGGGTCGGCCCCGAGCTGACGCTCCGGGCGCTCGCGGATGCAGCGGACCGCTGGCCCGACGCGCACTTCACCGTGCTGGGCGATGCCGGCCTGCTCGCGCAGCGCGTGCAGGCGGCGGGTGTCGACTGGGCGGCGCTGACGGCCGGCGAGCGGGTGAGCGTCGCGCATCGCGCGCTCGCCGTGCCCGCCCAGGCCGGGCGGCTCGATGCGGCGAACGGGCGCTATGTGCTCGACCTGCTCGACGCGGCGATCGACGGCGCCGTCGCCGGCCGTTTCGACGCGATCGTCACGGCACCCCTGCAGAAGAGCACGATCAACGATGCCGGCGTGCCGTTCACCGGCCACACGGAGTATCTGGCGGAGCGCACGCAGACGCCGCGCGTCGTGATGATGCTGGCGGGCACGGGCGAGCGCCCGCTGCGGGTCGCGCTCGCGACCACCCACCTGCCGCTCAAGGACGTCTCGGCGGCACTGACCGTCGACGGCCTGGTCGATACGCTCTCGATCATCGCGCACGACCTGCGCAGTTATTTCGGGCTGGCCGCGCCGCGGATCCTCGTGACGGGGCTCAATCCCCACGCGGGCGAGAACGGTTATCTCGGCCGCGAGGAAATCGACGTGATCGAGCCCGCGCTGGAACGCGTGAAGGCGCGGGGCATCGATGCCCGTGGGCCGTATCCCGCCGATACGCTGTTTCAGCCGCGTTATCTCGAGCATGCCGATTGCGTGCTCGCGATGTTCCACGATCAGGGTCTGCCGGTTCTCAAGTATGCGACGTTCGGTGAAGGCATCAACGTCACGCTCGGCTTGCCGATCATCCGCACGTCGGTCGATCACGGCACCGCGCTCGATCTCGCGGGCACGGGCCGCGCGGATGCGGGCAGCCTGATCGCGGCGCTCGATACCGCCGTCGCGATGGCGCGCCACCGGCGCGCCGGCTGAATCCTTTCCCGTTTCACCGGTTTTCTATCTTTCGATGTCGAACAGCAGACAGCATCAGGGGCATTTGGCGCGCAAGCGCTTCGGACAGAACTTTCTGGTCGATCACGGCGTGATCGACTCGATCGTTGCCGCGATTCGCCCCGAGCGCGGCGAGCGGATGGTCGAGATCGGGCCGGGACTCGGCGCGCTGACGGGACCCGTCATCGAGCGGCTGGCCACCCCGGAATCGCCGCTGCATGCGGTAGAACTCGATCGCGACCTGATCGGCCGCCTGCAGAAGCGCTTCGGCGCGCTGCTCGAACTGCATGCGGGCGACGCGCTCGCGTTCGACTTCGGCGCGCTGGCGCTGCCGGGCGCGCAGCCGTCGCTGCGCGTCATCGGCAACCTGCCGTACAACATTTCGAGTCCGCTGCTGTTTCATCTGGTGTCGTTCGCGGAGCGGGTCGTCGACCAGCATTTCATGCTGCAGAACGAAGTGGTCGAGCGGATGGTGGCGGAACCCGGGACCAAGGCGTTCAGCCGGCTGTCGGTGATGCTGCAGTACCGTTACGTGATGGACAAGCTGATCGACGTGCCGCCCGAATCGTTCCAGCCGCCGCCGAAGGTGGACTCGGCGATCGTGCGGATGATTCCGTTCGCCCCGCACGAACTGCCCGCAGTCGACCCGGCCGTGCTCGGCGAAGTGGCGACCGCGGCGTTCTCGCAGCGCCGCAAGATGTTGCGCAACACGCTCGGCGCCTACCGCGACGCGGTGGATTTCGATGCGCTCGGCTTCGATCTCGCGCGCCGCGCGGAGGATGTGAGCGTAGCCGAGTACGTGAGCGTCGCGCAGGCCGTGAAGGCGAGCCGCCCGGACGCCTGACGCGCGCTCAACGGGGGCGTGCCGGCGTTTCCCCGCTCCATGCCATGCCCCCTTGGGCGGCACGACTGCCGGTCAGCGTGGCCGGGGCGACGGCGCGTTGACGAGCGCGATCCCGGCAAGCACCAGCGCGGCCGCTGCCAGAAAGCGCCCGCCGACCGATTCCCCGAGCAGCAGCACGCCGAAGCTCACGCCGAACAGCGGCGACAGGAACGTGAAGACCGACAGCCGCGACGCCATGTACTGCGTGAGCAGCCAGAACCACACGAGATAGCTGACGAACGCGACGATCACCGATTGATACGCGAGACTTGCGACGGTCAGCGGCGTCAGGTGCACGAACCTGACCTGCCCGAGCGCCGAGGCGAGCGCCAGCAGCAGCACGGCCGAGACCGCGAGCTGATAGAAGAGGGCCTTGCTCGCGCTGGCCCGCGCGAGCGACGTCGAGCGCACCACGACCGTGGTCGCGGCCCACATCACCCCGGCCAGCACCCCGAGCGCATCTCCGGCAAGCCCAGCCAGGGACGAGCCCTGCGCCGGGCGCGCGAAGCCGTCGGCGAACGCGACCGCGATGCCGACGAACGCGAGCGCGACCCCCGCCCATTGCGGGCCGCGCATTTTTTCTCCGGGCGTGAACAGGTGCAGGCCGAGCGCGGTGAAGCATGGCGCGGTATAGAGAAAGATCGCCATCCGCGACGCGCTCGTCAGCGTGAGGCCGAAGAATACGCAGACGAACTCGCCGGCGAACAGCGTGCCGGCCGCGAGCCCCGGGCCGAACGTGCGGTCCGCGTCGAAGAGCGGCGTGCCGCGCGCACGGGCCCACGCCCACACGAGCAGTGCCGCGACCGCCGAGCGCAGGCCGGCCTGGAAGAACGGCGGGACGGCGGTATTGGTGCTCTTGATCGCGACCTGCTGCAGGCCCCAGATCGCGCACAGCGCGAGCATCACGGCGATCGCGCGGGTGTCGGGGGTGCGGCGGGCGGGCGCGAAGGCAACCGTACTCATCGGCACATCCGGTTCGCGGACGGCAAGTCAGCGCGTTCGAGCGGGTCGACGCGTTCGGAGAGGATCGTAGGCACGGCGCAGCAGCCGGTCGGCCGGCTGTCGGAAAAGTTGGAATCGGAGCGCAAAAAGCGGGAATCGGACAGGGCGCGTGGGTGACGCGGTGGCCTGACCGCATCCCGAGCGTTTCGTGCCGGGATGAGTGGCGACGATCTTAACTGATCGCGCCGCGCGCCGCATGACCGGCGTGATTGCCCGAGGCCGGGGGATGGACGGTGCGGGGCCGGGCCGGGCGAAATCCGCGAGGGTCTGGTAAATTCACCACTCCAAGAAAGTCCCCACGGAGTACAAGATGCGTTTGCTTCACACGATGCTGCGAGTCGGCGATCTCGACCGCTCGATCCGGTTCTACACCGAGTTGCTCGGCATGAAACTGCTGCGCCGCCAGGATTACCCGGAAGGCAAGTTCACGCTCGCGTTCGTCGGCTACGACGAAGAGAGCCGGGGCACGGTGCTCGAGCTCACGCATAACTGGGACACGCCGTCGTACGACCTCGGCAACGGCTTCGGGCATCTGGCGGTCGAAGTCGACGATGCGTACAAGGCGTGCGAACTGATCAAGGCGCAGGGCGGCAAGGTGACGCGCGAGGCGGGGCCGATGAAGCACGGCACGACGGTGATCGCGTTCGTTGAGGATCCCGACGGCTACAAGATCGAGTTCATCCAGCGCAAGAGCCACTGAGGCAGCGGCCGCGGCAGGACGCGCCACGCGTCATGGCCGGGCTGCGCCGGCCCGCCGAGGGCGCGCGCAGCCCGGTCGGGGATGACCGTCATCCAGGCAGGCTTGCCGCGCGAGGATACCGACCGGCCGCCGGCCGACCCCTTCACAGCGCCGGCAACAGTTCCGGCGGGTGGTGCTTGAGCGTATGCCGCGCTTCGCGGAATTCCGGAAAGATCGACTCGACCGTCTGCCAGAACGCCGGACTGTGGTTCATCTCGCGCAAATGCGCCAGCTCGTGCGCGACGACGTAGTCGACGATCGACATCGGGAAGTGGATCAGGCGCCAGTTGAGCCGGATCTTGCCGTCGCTCGAACAACTGCCCCAGCGCGTCGCCGCCGACGATAGCGCGTACGCGGTATAGGTCACCCCCAGCTTCTCCGCGTAGACCGCGAGGCGTTCGCCGAAGATGCGCTTCGCCTCGCCCTGCAGCCACCCCTGCACCCGATCCTTGATCTGCTGGTCGTCCGCGTGCGCGGGCAGCCCGAGCGCGAGTACCGATTTGTCCGCGTCATAGCCCAGCGCGCCGCCGGCGGAGGCGAGCACGATGCCGACCGGCTTGCCCAGATACGGGATCTGCGCGCCTTCGCGCCAGTCGATCTGCGGCAGCGCCCGCTGTTCGGTGCGGGTTTGCCATTCGGCGAGCTTCGCGAAGATCCAGCGCCGTTTCTCGGCGATCGCCGCTTCGATGTCGGCGAGCGTGACCCAGCGCGGCGCGGTGATGGTGAGACCGGTGCCGTCGATCACGAAGCCGATCGTGCGGCGAGCGGAGCGTTTCAGCCGGTATTCGAGCACGCGGCCGTCGAGCGGCAGCGAGCGGACGCGGGAGCGGTCGTGAGCGGGAGGCGGAGAAGCGGGCGGCTGTGCGGCCGGCGGCGGTGCCGCCGCCGGCCCTTCGAAGAGCGGCAGGTCCAGCTGGCGGTGATCGAGCGCCACGACGGCTGGCCGTGGCCTGGGACGCTTGGGCATCAGTTCGCTTCGTTTGGCAGTGCGCAATGGGTGCAACTCGCTTGACTCAGATACGTGCGGCGTCTGCCGATGGGGCGGCGCTGCCGCCTTCGTGCCGGTAGGCGGCGGGATCGATGCGGCGCATTTCCGCTTCGATCCAGGTTTCGACGCGTTCGTTCAGTTCGTCAGGCGTGAGGCCTTGCGACTCGATCGGCTTGCCGATCGATACCGTCACTATACCGGGATACTTGACGAACGAATTGCGGGGCCAGACGCGGCCCGCGTTGTGGGCGATCGGCACGACCGGTGCGCCGGCGCCGACCGCGAATCGCGTGCCGCCTGTCTTGTACTTGCCTTGCTTGCCGGTCGGGGTGCGCGTGCCTTCCGGGAACATGATGACCCACGCGCCTTCCGACAGGCGCTTCTTGCCCTGACGGATCACCGAATCGAACGCGTTCTTGCCTTCCTTGCGATTGATGTTGACCATGTGCAGCAGGCCGAGCGCCCAGCCGAAGAACGGCACGTACAGCAGCTCGCGTTTGAACACGTAGCAGAGCGGACGCGGCATCAGCGCCGGGAACGCGAACGTTTCCCATGCCGACTGATGCTTCGACAACAGCACGGCGGGGCCGTCGGGCAGGTTTTCATAGCCCTCGATCCGGTAGCGGATGCCGTTCAGCCAGCGCGCGACGAACAGCGTCGACTTGCACCAGCCGGCCGCCATCCAGTAGCGCGCGTCGGAGCGCATGAACGGAAACGCGATGAAGCACGCGATCGCGTACGGGACCGTGTAGAGGACGAAGTAGAGCAGCAGCAGCAGGGAGCGGACGAGGCGCATCGGCGTGGCTTTATCGTGAGGGAGGATGCGCGGACGGGCGCATCACTCCTGATGTTGGGAAAGGAAATCCAGCGCGAATGCGCGCAGGTCGTCGTGAACGCGCGTGCCGTCGGGCAGGTTGCCGGCGGCGAGCGTCTTTCTGCCCTTGCCGGTCAGTACCAGGTGCGGCTGGAAGCCGAGCGCGGCGCCGGCCTGCAGGTCGCGCAGCGCATCGCCGACCATCGGCGTGTCGGCCGGCTCGATCTCGAAGCGCTCCGCGATCATCTTCATCATGCCGGGCTTCGGCTTGCGGCAGTCGCAGTGATCCTCGGCCGTATGCGGGCAGAAGAACACCGCGTCGATCCGCGCGCCGACCGCCGCCGCCGCGCGATGCATCTTCAGATGCATCGCGTTCAGCGCGGCCATGTCGAACAGGCCGCGGCCGATACCCGACTGGTTGGTCGCAACGACGACGCGATAGCCGGCGTGATTCAGCCGGGCGATCGCCTCGAGGCTGCCGGGCAGCGCGATCCATTCGTCGGGCGTCTTGATGAACGCATCCGAATCGACGTTGATGACGCCGTCCCGGTCGAGGACGACGAGCTTTTTGCTGGAGCTGGTCGGCATCGTCGTGGCCTTTAAGCGGCGAGTTTCGAAATGTCCGCGACGCAATTCATCTGCGCGTGCAGCGCCGACAGCAGCGCGAGGCGGTTCGTGCGCAGTGCGGGATCGTCGGCGTTCACCATCACGTCGTTGAAGAACGTATCGACCGGCGCGCGCAGCGCGGCGAGCGCCGACAGCGCGCCCGTGTAGGCGTGCGCTTCGAGCTGCGACTGCACGTGCGGCGAGACCTGCGTGAGCGCATCGTGCAGCGCCCGTTCGGCCGGCTCGACCAGCAGCGCGGCCTGCACCGCGCCCGGCGCGCCGCCGTCCGATTTCTTCAGGATGTTCGAGATCCGCTTGTTCGCGGCGGCGAGCGCGTCCGCCTCGGCGAGGCGCGTGAATTCGCGCACCGCGTCGAGCCGGGCGACGAGATCGTCGACGCGGGTCGGGTTGAGGCTCAGCACCGCGTCGATTTCGCCCGCCGTGTAGCCGCGTTCGCGCAGCAGCCCGCGCAGGCGGTCGATGAAGAACGCGTAGATTGCGTCGTTCGATGCCGCGACGTCCGGCACCGAGGCGAACTGCGCGTACGTGGTGTCGAGCAGCCGCTTGAGGTCGAGCGGCAGCTGTTTTTCGAGCAGCAGGCGCAGCACGCCAAGCGCGTGGCGGCGCAGCGCGAACGGATCTTTCTCGCCGGTCGGCGCGAGGCCGATGCCCCAGATGCCCACGAGCGTTTCCAGTTTGTCGGCGAGCGCGACGGTGGTGCTGACCGGTTCGGCCGGCAGCGCGTCACCCGAGAAGCGCGGCCGGTAGTGCTCGGCACACGCGAGCGCGACCGCTTCCGGCTCCCCGTCGTGGCGCGCGTAGTAGGTGCCCATCGTGCCCTGCAGCTCGGGGAACTCGCCGACCATGTCGGTTTGCAGGTCGGCCTTTGCCAGTCGCGCGGCGCGGCGCGCGAGCGCGGCGTCGGCGCCGATCGCGGGCGCGATCTCGCCCGCCAGCGCCTCGAGACGCTCGACGCGCTGCAGCTGCGAGCCGAGCTTGTTGTGATACACGACGTTCGCGAGCTGCGGCACGCGCTCGGCGAGCGCTTTCTTCTTGTCTTGCTCGAAGAAGAATTTCGCGTCGGCGAGACGGGGCCGCACGACACGCTCGTTGCCTTCGACGATTTCGTCCGGCGTCTTCGTCTCGATGTTCGAGACGATCAGGAAGCGCGAACGCAGCTTGCCGGCCGCATCGGTGAGCGCGAAATATTTCTGGTTGGTCTGCATCGTCAGGATCAGGCATTCCTGCGGCACCTGCAGGAATTCGTCCTCGAAGCGGCACGGATAGACGACCGGCCATTCGACGAGCGACGTCACCTCGTCGAGCAGCGATTCGGGCATCACCACTTCGTCGCCGTCGGCGTGCGCGTGCAGGTGGGTGCGGATGGTTTCCCTGCGATCGGCGAAATGGGCGATCACGCGGCCCTTGTCGCGCAGCGTGTCGGCGTAGCCGCCGGCGTGGGAGATCGCGACGAGGCCGTCCGACAGGAAGCGGTGGCCGAGCGTGGTGTCGCCGGCGTCGATGCCGAACGCGCTGACCGGCACGATCCGGTTGTCGTGCAGTACCGTCAGACGATGCACGGGGCGCACGAACTGCACGTCGCTGCCGTCGGGACGCTGATATGTCATGACCTTCGGAATCGGCAGCTTCGCGAGCGTGTCGTCGAGCGCGCTCTGCAGGCCGTCGGCGAGCGTCGCGCCGGCCGCGGCGTAATTGACGAAGAAGGCTTCGGCCTTGCCGTCCTGCGCGCGTTCGAGATCGGCGATGGAGAGCGTCGGGAAGCCGAGCGCGGCGAGCTTCTTCGCGAGCGGCGCGGTGGGCTGGCCCGCCGCATCGAGGGCGACCGATACGGGCAGCACTTTTTCGCGGACCTGCTTTTCCGGCGCGACGGCGCGCACGTTCTGCACGACGACGGCGAGGCGGCGCGGCGTCGCATAGCGTTCGAATACGAGGTCGCCGTCGATCAGGCCGCGTGCGGCGAGGCGTTGCGCGATGCCTTCGGCGAACGCGTCGCCGAGGCGCGCGAGCGCCTTCGGCGGCAGCTCTTCGGTCAGCAGTTCGACGAGCAGGGGAGCGGGATGGTTTTGCGTCATGGTAGGGAAATCTCGTCAGTCCTGATCGATCTTGCGTTCGGCCTTGAGGGGCGGCGCCCAGGCGGGCTGCGCGGCTTCCTGGGCGTCGGTGGTGAGGCCCGGCACGCCCGGCACCGGGTTGCCGATCATCGGGAAGCCGAGCTTCTCGCGCGACGCGTAGTACGCCTGCGCGACAAGCCGCGACAGCGCGCGGATCCGGCCGATGTAGGCCGCGCGCTCGGTGACCGAGATCGCGCCGCGCGCGTCGAGCAGGTTGAACGTATGGCCGGCCTTCAGCACCAGTTCATAGGCGGGCAGCGCGAGCTGCGCGTCGATCATCCGCTTCGCTTCCGCTTCGTAGTTGTTGAAGAACGTGAACAGCAGGTCGACGTTCGCATGCTCGAAGTTGTACGTCGACTGCTCGACTTCGTTCTGATGATAGACGTCGCCATAGGTCAGGCGGCGCAGTTCGGGGCCGTTCGGACCCTGCTCTTCCCACTCCGTCCAGATCAGGTCGTAGACGTTCTCGACCTTCTGCAGATACATCGCAAGGCGCTCGAGGCCGTAGGTGATCTCGCCGAGCACCGGCTTGCAGTCGAGGCCGCCGACCTGCTGGAAATAAGTGAACTGGGTCACTTCCATGCCGTTCAGCCACACCTCCCAGCCGAGGCCCCACGCGCCGAGCGTCGGGTTCTCCCAGTCGTCCTCGACGAAGCGCACGTCGTTCTGCTTCAGGTCGAAGCCGAGCGCGGCGAGCGAGCCGAGATACAGGTCGAGAATGTTTTCCGGCGCGGGCTTCAGCACGACCTGATACTGGTAGTAGTGCTGCAGACGGTTCGGATTCTCGCCGTAGCGGCCGTCCTTCGGGCGGCGCGACGGCTGAACGTAGGCGGCGCGCCACGGCTCGGGGCCGATCGCGCGCAGGAACGTATGGACGTGCGACGTGCCGGCGCCGACTTCCATGTCGATCGGCTGGAGCAGGGCGCAGCCCTGCTTGTCCCAGTAGGACTGGAGCGTCAGGATGATTTGCTGAAACGTAAGCATGAGAGGCCTTCGTGGCGCTGAGCGCTGCTTTTCGCGGGCGGCGGCGCGGGGGATGCCCGCCACGCCCCCCGCGCGGCGCGCGGCTTGGGTGTGCTGAAACGCGTAATTTTACCGGATCGGCGCGCGGATGCGGCCGGACGACCGCCGAGTGCCGGCGCGGGCTCGTGCGCATCGCGCGAAATCCGGCGGCAAATGGCGTGCAAACGGCCGGGAAACGCGGGAAAACCCGCTGCGGCCGGGTTGCTGCGCCTGGGAATTTTCCGATGCCGAAAGGCGCGGCGGCTGCGCGAGACGATCGACAGTGCGCGCCGCCGAGCCGTTAAGATGATCGGGTTCCCGCCGATAGGGCTCCAGACCATGACCGTCACCGATTCCGAGTTCCCGCTGCTGCCGCCGTTCATCGCGTTTCTCCGCCATGCGGTGGCCGCGGACCAGGACGGTCGCGCCGATGCGCGGTCGCTCTGGCTCGACGCAGCCGCGCATCTGCATGCCGTCGACGACGATGCGCTTCGGCAGCTCACGATCGCGCTCGTCCGGGCCGGCCGCGCGGAGGCGGCGGTCGAGCTGGCCGGCGTCTACCGGCAGCTTCGGCCGGCCGCACCGGCGGCAGGTTTCAACCTCGGCTATGCGCTGCAGATGGCGGGGCGTCACGGCGACGCGATCGCGCCGTATCGCCGCGTGCTCGCGGACGCGCCCGACTGGCCTTCGCTGCGCAACAATCTGGCGATCGCGATTCGTCTGGCCGGCGGCGATCCGGCCGAGGAGCTGGCGCTGCTCGAACGCGCGGTGGCCGTCAACGCGCGCGACGATCAGGCATGGGTCAATCTTATCGTCGCGCGGCTCGCCCGCTTCGATCTCGACGGCGCGTTGCAGGCGGCGGACACCGCGCTCGCGCTGACGCCGGACAATCCGCTCGCGCTGAATAACGCGGCGACCGCCTGCAAGGAGGCCCAGCGCTGGGACGACGCCGAGCGCTACACCGTGCGTGCGTGCGAGCGTGCGCCCGACGATCTGTCGTATCGCTTCAATCTGGCGATCCTGCATCTGGTGCGCGGCAATTACGCGCTCGGCTGGCCGGAGCACGAGGTGCGCTGGCAGGGCTCCGGCGAACTGCGCGGCAAGCTGCCCGCGCTGTCCGGCCCGCGCTGGCGCGGCGAGCCGCTGGCCGGCAAGACGCTGCTGGTGTGGGGCGAGCAGGGGATGGGCGATCTGCTGCAGTTCTGCCGCTATGTGCCGCGTCTGGCCGAACGGGTTCGCCGCGAAGGCGGCCGGCTCCTGTGGAATGCGTTCCCGCAGATGGGCGAACTGCTCGTGCGCAGCCTCGGCGGCGCGGTCGACGGCTATAGCGCCGGCGGCGGCGTGGCCGGACTGCCGGCGTTCGACTATGAGCTGCCCCTGATGAGCGCGCCGTGGATGCTGGATCTCGGCGCCGAGCCGCTGGGCGAAATGGTGCCTTACCTGCATCCCGAACCGGCCGCGCGCGACGCGTGGCGGGCGCGGCTCGACGCCGACGCGGCAGGTGCGCGGCGCCTGAAAGTGGGGCTTGCCTGGACGGGCAGCCTCACGCATCAGCGCAATCCGTTCCGGCGGGTCGGGCTCGAGCGCTACGCGGCCGCGTTCGGCGGGATCGACGGGGTGACGTTCTATTCGCTGCAGCCGGGCGCCGGGCAGGACATCGCGGCGGCACGGGCCGCCGGCTTTTCGGTCATCGACCATACCGACGGGCTGCGCAACTTCGACGATACGGCGGCGCTGATCGGCGCGCTCGATCTGGTCGTGACGGTATGCACGTCGATCGCGCATCTGAGCGGCGCGCTCGGCCAGCGCACCTGGGTGCTGCTCGACGTGAATCCGCACTGGCCGTGGCTGCTCGAGCGGCGCGACAGCCCCGCGTATCCGAGCGCGACGCTCTATCGGCAGCGCCGCTTCGCGCAGTGGGAGCCGGTGATGGAAGAGGTGGCGCGGGATCTGCGCGCGCTCGCGGCGTCCGCCGGCTGAGCGCGCCGACGGAGCCCGGGGTTCAGCCGCGCCGGCGCAGGCCCGGGCCGAACGCGAAACCGAACGCGAGCAGCACGAGCGACAGCGCGAGCACGGTGTTGTTGCCGCTCGTCACGTACGGGGTGTTGCCGGTCGTGCCTTCGACGCGTACATCGAGGACGCCGATCGTGAACGGCTTGAGCCGGCCGATCACGCGACCTTGCGCGTCGATCGCGGCCGTCATGCCGGTATTGGTCGCGCGCAGCATCGGCCGACCGGTTTCGAGCGAACGCATGCGGGCGATCTGCAGGTGCTGGTCGAGTGCGATGGTGTCGCCGAACCAGGCCAGGTTCGTCACGTTGACGAGCACGCCGGGCGGCTGCGGATTGTCGCGGATGGTCGCGGCGATTTCCTCGCCGAAGATATCCTCGTAGCAGATGTCCGCCATCACCGGCTGGTTGTGCACCATGAACGGTTTCTGCACCGGCGCGCCGCGCGCGAAATCGCCGAGCGGCATCTTCATCAGGTCGACGAACCAGCGGAATCCCCATGGAATGAATTCGCCGAACGGCACCAGATGATGCTTGTCGTAATGGTAGATCTGCGTCGAATTGGGCGTGACGCCGTACAGGCTGTTCGTGTAGTCGACGATCCGGCCGTCTTCCAGGACGGTGCCGCCGATCGCGCCGAACAGTACCGCCGAACCGGTCGAATCGCTGAAGTGGCGCACCGCGCGCGCGAACGGCTCGGGCAATTCCTGGATCATCACCGCGATCGCCGTCTCGGGCGTGACGATCAGGTCGGCGGGCTTCTCGGTGATCATCTTCTGATACATCGCGATCGCCGCGACGATGCCGGCTTCCTCGAACTTGACGTCCTGCTTCACGTTCCCCTGCAGCAGCCGCACGGTGAGCGGCGCGTTGGCGGGCGTGGTCCACGGCACGAACGGCAGCGCGAGCCCGCCCGCGACGAGCGCGGCCGCGATCAGCACCGGCGCGGCGACGTCCGCGCGGATGCCGCGCCGGCCGTCGCGCGATGCCGGGCCGCGTCGCGCGTGCGCGAGCGCCTGCACGACGAGCGCCGCGAACAGCGCGAGCACCCAGCCGACGCCGTAGACGCCGGCGATCGCCGCGTAGCCGGCGAACGGTCCGTCGACCTGCGGGTAGCCGCTCGCCAGCCACGGGAAGCCCGTGAACAACGTACCGCGCAGCCATTCGCCGAGCGCCCACGCGCTGGCGAACGCGAACGCGCCGTGCCAGGTCGGCGAGAACGGCCGTGCGTCGGTGGCGCGCCCGTTGCCGCCATGCCCTGCGCACCACGACCACAGCGCCGCGGAAAGAGCGGGATAGACCGACAGATACAGGCAGAACAGCACGAGCGCGCCGCCGGCGATCGGGGCGGCCATTTCGCCGTACACGTGCATGCTGATGTAGAGCCACCAGATGCCGGTGATGAAGTTGCCGAACCCGAATGCGCCGCCCGTCAGCGCGGCGCGTGCCCAGCTCGTCGTGCGCGTGAGCTGCGCGAAGAACCAGACGAACACCAGGAGCTGCAGCCAGCCGCCGTGCGGCGTGGGCGCGAACGACAGCGTATTGGCCGCGCCCGCGAGCAGCGCGGCGGGGTAATGCCAGCCCGGCAGCCCACGGCCGCTCGCGGAGAGGGAAGCGCCGCGCTGCGAGCGGGACGGGATCGGATCGGCCATGCGGTGCGTCGGGCGTACGGGTCGGTTAAGGGGGCGGGAGCAGGGGTCAGTCGTCGCCGGCCGATTCGCTGCGGCGGCCCGCGAGCGGATCGCGGCGTACCAGCAGCACGTGGATCTGGCGGGCATCGCCGCGCTGGATCTCGAAAATCAGGTTGCCGAGGCGGACTTTCTCGCCGCGATGCGGGACGCGGCCGAAATGGTGCGTGATGAGGCCGCCGATCGTGTCGACTTCCTCGTCGGAGAGCTGGGTACCGAACGTCTCGTTGAACTGTTCGATCTCGGTGAGCGCGCGCACGCGGTAGCGGCCGTCGGGCGCGGAGATGATGTTGCCGCTTTCCTCGTCGAAGTCGTATTCGTCCTCGATGTCGCCGACGATCTGTTCGAGCACGTCCTCGATGGTGATGAGGCCCGCGACGCCGCCGTATTCGTCGACGACGATCGCGAGGTGGTTGCGGTTCACGCGGAAGTCGTGCAGCAGTACGTTGAGGCGCTTCGACTCCGGAATGAACACGGCGGGGCGCAGCATGCCGCGCACGTCGAATTCGTCTTCGGCGTAGAAGCGCAGCAGGTCCTTCGCGAGCAGTACGCCGATGACGTTGTCGCGGTTTTCCTCGTAGACCGGGTAGCGCGAGTGCGCCTTCTCCAGCACGAACGGGATGAAATCCTCGGGTTTGTCGGCGATGTTGAGCGCGTCCATCTGTGCGCGGGGCACCATGATGTCGCGTGCGCACAGTTCGGAGACCTGGAACACGCCTTCGATCATCGACAGCGAGTCGGCGTCGATCAGGTTGCGTTCGTGCGCGTCCTGCAGGATTTCGAGCAGCTCGCCGCGGGAATCGGGCTCGGGCGAGATGAAGTCGGTCAGACGCTCGAGGAGCGAGCGTTTTTCATGCGGTTTGTCGGTAGATTTTCGACTGGGATAGGAATCGTTCATGGTGGTGCGCCCGGCTTGATCGGCGGGCGCGCTGTCACGGAATAGGGAAGGATACACCAAGGGCGTGGCGGCGCCGTGTCGGGCTGCCGGGGCGGATTCGACCCGGCATTACGACGGACGTTCACCCTGCTTTCAACGCGGGCAACACGCCCCGCGCCTGTGGGCATCGTAGCGCATAAACGGGCCGTCGCGCAGGGCCGGCCCTCGTGTCGCCGGCGCTCGCCTGCCTCGAGCCGGGCCGCTCAGCGGCAACGCGCGAGCAGCGCCTCGAGTGCGCGGTCGGGAATTCCGCTGTCGCGGAGCGCGGCGACGGTACGGCTCACGTAGTCGAGCGTCGTGCCGTAGCGGCCCTGCGCGCAGTCGAGCACGGCCTTGACGACGTCGTCGGTCAGCTTGCCGGTATAGGTCGGCGCGTCGCGCCGCATCACGAAGGCCAGCGCCGGTACCCGCTCGCCGTTCGCGAGCATGCACGGCAGCCAGGCGGGACGGTACGAGCCCATCGGCATTTCGCGCTTCCACAGGGTTTCGAGGTGCGGCAGCGCGGTCGCGCCGGCCAGCCGGAACGCGATGCCGGTGCAGGAGCCGCCGCGATCGAGCGCGAGCACGAGCCCCGGCTGCTCCGGCGTGCCGCGGTTCACGCGGGACCACAGATACAGGCCCCGGTGATAGCCGTGTACCTTCGCGCGGACGGCGTCGGTGACGGGCAGCCCCGGGTTCCAGATCAGCGAGCCGTAGCCGAACAGCCACAGGTCGCGCCGGCCGTCCCAGCCGGCGAGCGTCGCGGCGAGCGAGGCGGCCAGCTCGGTGTCGGAGAGGAGCCGCGCATCGCCGAGCGACGGCGGATAGGCTTCGTGCTGAAGAGCGAGGTCACTCACGGCAGGCGCGCGGGGCGGGGCTTACTGATAGGGGTTCGGAAAGCCGAGTTTCGCGAGGATGTCGATTTCGAGCGCTTCCATTTCGGCGGCGTCCGCGTCGCCGGCCTCGTGGTCGTAGCCCTGCGCATGCAGCGCGCCGTGTACGAGCAGGTGCGCGTAGTGGGCGATCAGCGGCTTGCGCTGCTCCTTCGCCTCCTTTTCGACGACCGGGCAGCACAGCACGAGATCGCCGACCACCGCGCCCGTCGGCGAATCGCCGTACGCGAAGGTCAGCACGTTGGTCGCGTAGTCCTTCTTCCGGTAGCCGGCGTTCAACGCGCGGCCTTCCTTCGCGCCGACGAAGCGCACCGTGAGTTCGGCGTTGTCGAAGATCGCGGGCGCGAGCCATTCGGCGATCAGCTTGCGCTTCGGCAGCGTCTTGCGAATCGCCGACGTGATTTCCTCGCCGAACTGCACAGACAGATCGAACTCGGGTTCCGCCTGCGCTTCACCTTCGGCCGCGTCGGCCGGATCGATGCCCTCGCGGTCCGGCTCGGGCTCCGCGCCGACTTGCAGCGTCACGCTGTCGTAGTGCTCCGGGCGCAGCGCGAGCGTCGCGCGCTGCGCGGGGTCGGCGTGCTGCGCGACGATCGCGACCGCCGCTTCCCCCGAACTGCCGGACAGGTCGAACATCAGGCTGCGGCCGTCGGGAAAATCGATGCGCAGCGCCTGCGCGGCGACCGCCTTGACTTTGCCTTTCGCGTCGAACAGCGACAGGCGCGGGAATTCGGAGGCGGCCGGGGCCGCGCGTTTGGACTGGGCAGTGCGTGACGATTTCATGGTGCGGGCGTCGAATTGAACGGGCTGAGGATACACCAAATGGATCGGCGGACCGGGCCGCCGGCGGGCCGAACGCGCAGCGCGGCGGGTGCGGCC
>NZ_JAWJWL010000049.1:0-20856 GCF_034721475.1 Burkholderia alba
AAAAACCCCCTTCCCACTCCTTCCTCTCTCCTCTCTCGCTTCACACGAACCGCTCTGATCGGCCGATCACGCTCATTCCCGTTCAATGGCATACCTCTGCTCCACAGGCTCGGTGACGATGTCATCGCGATCGGCACACTTGCCGGGTCATCGACCGTCCGATATCTCCTCTCCGCTTTCAATCACACGTCCCCGGTCGACACATTTGGGGATGACAGCAAGACGCGAGCGATGCTCGATTGGCACGTGATCCGCAGCGAACATAATCTCTTCCAAACTACCGATTCGATCCCACGCGGGCGTCGGTCTGCGCCTATCCGCCACGATGGGGTCAGGGAGATCCTGAACGAAGAGGGGATGCTCGCGGTAGTATCGGTCCCATACGTAGTGCGAGCCGGGTAACCGCATCGAGGAACCGAATGCGTACCGCGCACGGTCGCCTCGCCTTCCGTTCTCACCTCGCCATTCCGGATTCCCGCATGACTGCTACGCCAAGCAACGAAGCACGCGCGATCGGTTTTCTTCCTTATCTCGTCGCGGCCACCTTCTTCATGGAGTACCTGGACACCACGGTGATTGCTACCGCGTTGCCCGAAATGGCGCGCAGCTTCGGCGTGGGGCCCAACGCGCTCAGCTTCGGCATGACCGCATATATGCTCGCGCTCGCCGTATTCATCCCCATCAGCGGCTGGATCGCCGACCGCTTCGGCGCGCGGACCGTATTCGGCGGGGCCATCGTGATCTTCACCGTCGCCTCGATTCTGTGCGGGCTGTCGAATAGTGTCGATCAGTTCATTGCTGCCCGTCTGTTGCAAGGAATCGGTGGGGCGATGATGGTGCCGGTCGGGCGCATGATCGTCGTACGCAGCACGGACAAATCGAAGCTGATGCAGGCGATCTCGACCATTACGTGGCCCGGCATCGTCGCCCCGGTGGTTGGCCCGCCGGTGGGCGGTTTCATCACGACCTACGCATCGTGGCGCTGGATCTTCCTGCTCAACGTGCCGCTTGGCTTGGCCGCGGTCGCGTGCACGTGGCTGCTCGTCAAGAACAGCCGTTCCGCGGAGCACCGGCCGCTCGATTGGATCGGTTTCGGTCTGGCCGGCGCCGCGCTGACCTGCATGCTGGTGGGCACCGAAGCCGCGGGTCAGCAGGATGCTCATTTCGCACAGGCCGGCGTGTTGATCGCTGCCAGCGTCGCGTTCGGGTTCGCCGCCTGGTGGTATGCCGCGCGTTGCGAGCATCCGTTGCTCGACTTCACGACGATGAAGGTTCCGACGTTTTCCGTCACGGTCCTGACGGGGTCGATCACGCGGGTTGCGATCAACGCAGTGCCCTACCTGCTGCCGCTGCTCTTTCAGGTCGGGCTCGGCCTGTCGCCGTTCCAGTCGGGCTTGCTGCTCCTCGCGAGCGCGATCGGCAATCTCGGCATGAAGGCCGGCACGTCGTGGATCCTGGATCGCTTCGGCTTCCGGCGGGTCGCGCTCATCGACGTGACGGTCGCGGGGATTTTCACCATGGCGTGCGGGTGGCTGACCGGATCGACGCCGCTGGCACTGACGCTGTTCGTCGTGTTCGTCTATGGTCTCGCGCGTTCGCTGCAGTTCACCACGCTCGCAACGCTGGCTTATGCGGATATTCCGAGTCGGCAAACCAGCGCGGCCAGCACGCTGTGGAGCGCCGCGCAACAGATGAGCATCGGCATGGGCATCGCGTTCGGCGCGCTGGCATTGCGCATCGCATCGATGGCAAGAGGCGATGCCGCCGGCACGCACTACGTGCTTGCCGATTTCCGTTGGGCGTTTTTCGCGGCAGGGCTGCTTGCGTTGCTGACATTGCCCGGCTATGCGAGGCTCGCGGCCGATGCGGGCGACCGTCTACGTGCCGGCGCGGCGCGCGGTTGAGGCGGACCCGCGATCGTTACGGTCGAATAGCCGGTCATCGCAGCATTGCTCGTATCGGATGCAAGTACCGGATCTGAATCGCTCAAATCGCCGCATGATTCGATTCGATGGCCTCCGGCTGGAGCTCGCGCGTGCCACGCGATAGTCGGCTGCGCGCGCCGTGCCGCTTATGCCGAATGCGAAGTCGGCGGTCTGCACAGATCGAAGCGCCACACGACGCAACTGATCCAAGCTTGTACCGGTCGCGTGTTGTCGGCGCTGCCATTGCCGCAGCGCTTCGTACCGAATTCAGGCGCAGACGCAATACCTCCGCGAGGCCACTGCCTGCGGACGAGACATGACGCCCATCGGGTATTGGCTTCGCGTGCCGCTATGGGCAGTGCCGCACCGCCCTCGAATTGACGGGCCGCATTGCACGGCCCGCCCGTCTCGACTCGCTCAGAACAGCGCGTGAAAGATCCAATACAACGCGCCCGCCAGCACGATCGACGCCGGCAGCGTTAGCACCCACGCCAGCACGAGGCTGCGAACGGTACCCCATTGCAGGCCGGAGCCGTTCGCGGCCATGGTCCCGGCGACCCCCGACGACAGCACGTGCGTCGTCGAGACCGGCAGACCGTAGAGGTCGGCCGCGCCGATAGTCAGCATTGCGACCATTTCGGCTGACGCGCCTTGTCCGTACGTCAGATGCTGCTTGCCGATCTTTTCGCCGACGGTGACGACAATGCGTTTCCAGCCCACCATGGTGCCCAGTCCGAGTGCGATCGCAACCGCGACCTTGACCCAGGTCGGAATGAATTTGGTCGAGTGATCGAGCTGCGTCCGATAATTGTCGATCGCCTTCTTGTCGTCGGGCGCGAAGGC
This sequence comes from Burkholderia alba, assembly GCF_034721475.1. Classification (NCBI taxonomy): domain Bacteria; kingdom Pseudomonadati; phylum Pseudomonadota; class Betaproteobacteria; order Burkholderiales; family Burkholderiaceae; genus Burkholderia; species Burkholderia alba. The sequence continues at coordinate 2,769 of NZ_JAWJWL010000049.1, forward strand.
CGGCTGACCCGATTTCTCCATCAGGCGGATCGCTTCCGACACCAGGTACATCGTGTTGCGCACGTTGTCCGCTTCGCCTTGCGGCACGTCGGCGATCGAGCCGGACGCTCCCACCGCGATCGCGAGCGAGTTCGACAACTGCTGAACGGCCGGAATCGTCCCGGCGGTGAGGTGATGCGACTGCACGTACGCTTCGACATCGGCGCGTGCGTTGGTCGACGATGCGCCGCCCTCCGCATACTTCGCGAACGTCGCGGACGCCTGATGCGCGACGGCGATGAAGGTCTGCGTTTCCGCAGGCGTCACCGCCTTGTTGAGTGCGTAGGCGGTGGGTACCGTGCCGATCAGGATCAGCATGATCAGGCCCATGCCTTTCTGGCCGTCGTTCGAACCGTGCGCGAACGATACGCCGGTGCAGGTGAGAATCAGCAGGCAGCGGATCCAGAACGGCGGCGGCTGGTCTTTCGGCGGCTCCTTGTACAGGGCGGGAACGCGGATGACCGCTTTCAGCACCAGCAACAGCAGCCCGGCGAACAGGAACCCGACGATCGGCGAGAACAGCAGCGACTTGCCGACGCCCAGCGCCTGGCCCCAATCGACGCCGCTGGTGCCGGACGGGCCGTGCATCAATTGATTCATCAGACCCACGCCGATGATGGAGCCGATCAGCGTGTGCGAACTCGACGACGGCAGGCCGAAATACCAGGTCGCCAGATTCCAGACGATCGCGGCGATCAGCAGCGCGAACACCATCGCGAAGCCCGCGCCGCTGCCGACCTGCAGAATCAGCTCGACCGGCAGCAATTGCAGGATGCCGAACGCGACGGCACCGCTCGATACCATCACGCCCAGAAAATTCCACATGCCCGACCAGACGACCGCGACGTTGGGCGTGAGCGAATGCGTGTAGATCACGGTCGCGACGGCGTTGGCCGTATCGTGGAAGCCGTTGACGAATTCGAAGCCGAGCGCGATCAGCAGCGCGATGCCGAGCAGCAGATACGGGAAGATCGAATGCTCGCGGACCGGTGCGAGATCGGCTGCCAGATGCATGAGAACGTAGATCGCGCCGACGGCGAGCACGACCAGGAACACCGCGAGACCGAGATGACGCGTGCGGCTGAGGTCGACCTGGGTTGCCTGGGGCATGGGCTGATTCATGACGGCCTTTCGAGAAGAGTAACCGTCCGATGCTAGCGCCTGCCGTTAGGCAGTTTGATGACATCGCGCGATTCACGCTTCTGGGACGCGAGCCTGCTGAAATCGCCGGAATTCGTGAATTTTCAGCGGTTTTTCTTTCGAATTGAAAGAGATTGGCGGCTCGCGCCTGAGGTGGGGCGACGCGGTTTTTATCGGTTTTTCCGGGAACGAGCGCGGTCTGGAGACGACGCGCTCCGACCGATTCGACTATGCGTTTTCCGCGATCGGATCGCCGTCGCGACGCGAGCGCCTCGGTGCGCGCAACGTTGCCGCGGCCGTGCGTGTGGGGCGGGAGCCCGTCCGGCTTGTCGATGTCGCGCGGATCGGCCGATCGCGCCGACGATCAGCGCGCGCCGGACGGCGCCGGCGCGCCGCGCGAATAGTGCCGCGCGCCGGCCACGCATGCGACGACCGCCACGGTCACCGCGATCATCGCGAGCGGTACCTGCTCGTGCAGGAGCCAGGCCGCCAGCAGCAGGCCGAAAAACGGCTGCAGCAACTGCAATTGCCCGACGCCGGCGATTCCGCCGAGCGCGAGCCCGCGATACCAGAACACGAAACCGATCAGCATGCTGAACAGCGACACATAGGCCAGCCCCCACAGCGCCGCGTGGCTGACGCCGGCGAGCGACGCCGGCCGGGTCCAGATCGCGAGCGGCAGCATCACGGGCAGCGACAGCACCAGCGCCCACGAAATCACCTGCCATCCGCCGAGCCGGCGAGACAACTGCGCGCCCTCCGCGTAACCGAGTCCGCAGGCGACGATCGCGGCGAGCATCAGCAGATCGCCGATCGGGGATGCATCGATACCGTTGCGTACCGCGAACGCGACCACCGCGAGGCTGCCGAGCCCGGAGAACAGCCAGAACGGGCGTTGCGGACGCTCGCCGCCGCGCAGCACGCCGAACCCGGCCGTGGCCAGCGGCAGCAGGCCGATGAAGACGATCGCGTGCGCGGACGTGACGTGCCGCAGCGCAAGCGCGGTCAGCAACGGAAAACCGACGACGACGCCGAGCGCGACGATCGCGAGCGGCACGATGTCGCCTCGGGCAGGACGTGTCTGCCGAAACGACAGCAGCAGCGCGAGCCCGAGTACGCCCGCGATCGCCGCGCGCGTCACCGTCAGGAACACCGGGTCGAGGCCTTGCACCGCGATCCGCGTCGCCGGCAACGAGCCGCTGAAAATGATCACCCCCGCAAGGCCGCTCAGCCACCCGTTCGCTGTTTTGTCCATCTGTCCGCTCCAGTGTCGAGACGAGAGAATCCCACGCGCGCGGCGTCCGTGTAAGCTACGGATCAGTACAATTTGAGTGAACTGTACCTATTCAGGAGCAGTACAGATGCCGGTTTCATTTCAGGACAACCCGTTACCGGGAACCCGGGTCGGGCGGGTGATGGACGCATTGCGGGAGCGCATCGCGAGTCGGGTGCTTGCACCGGGGGCGCGCGTGCCGTCGATCAGGGCGATGGCGGAAGGGCTGGGCGTGTCGAAATCGACCGTGGTCGAAGCGTACGATCGGCTGGTCGCGGAAGGTGTGCTTGCGGCTCGGCGCGGCTCCGGGTTTTTCGTGTCCGGCAACACGCCGCCTTTCATCCTGGCCGATGTCGGGCCGCGCGTCGATCGCGAGGTCGATCCGCTATGGCTGATGCGGCAATCGCTCGAAGCCGGCTCGGATGCGCTGAAGCCGGGGTGCGGCTGGTTGCCGGCCAGTTGGATGCCCGACGACGGCGTGCGGCGCGCGTTGCGTGCGGTCGCGCGGGACGATACGGCGCGTCTGACCGATTACGCATTGCCGCGCGGCCTGCCCGCACTGCGGCAGCAACTCGGGTGGCGGCTCGCGCAGCATGGCGTCGATGTACCGCCCGAGCAGATCGTGCTGACGGACGGCGGGACGCATTCGCTCGATCTGTTGTGCCGCTTCCTGCTGGAGCCGGGCGATACGGTCGTGGTCGACGATCCGTGCTATTTCAATTTTCATGCGCAGCTGCGCGCGCATCGCGCGCGGATCGTCAGCGTGCCGTATACCTCGAACGGTCCCGATCTGCAGCAGTTCGAACGCGTGCTGGCCGAGCATCGGCCGCGGCTCTATGTCACGAATTCGGCGATCCACAACCCGACCGGCGCCACGCTCGCGCCCGCGGTCGCGCACCGGGTGCTGAAGCTCGCCGCCGAACACGATCTGCTGATCGTCGAGGATGATATCTTCGCGGATTTCGAAAGCGAGCCCGCGCCGCGTCTGGCCGCGTTCGACGGACTGTCGAGGGTCGTCTCGATCGGCAGCTTCTCGAAAACGCTGTCGGCCGCGGTGCGGTGCGGCTATATCGCCGCGCGGGCCGAGTGGATCGAGCCGTTGATCGATCTGAAACTCGCGACGTCGTTCGGCAACGGAGAACTGACCGCGTCGGTCGTGCATCGCCTGCTCGTCGACGGCACTTATCGGAGGCATCTCGACAGCATGCGCGCGCGGCTTGCCGATGCGATGAGCGTCGCGATTCGCCGTCTGACGTCGGCCGGGCTCGAGATCCCGTTCCGGCCGAGGGCGGGCATGTTCCTATGGGCGCGTCTGCCGGACGGCCTCGACGCCGCGCAGGTTGCGCGCCGCGCGGTGGACGACGGCGTCGTGTTCGCACCGGGCAACGTGTTCAGCGTCGCGCAGACATCCGCCGGATTCTTGCGTTTCAACGTATCGCAATGCGACCGGCCGAAGGTATACGACGCATTGAGGCGGGCGATGGAGCCGCTCGCCGGGCCGCGCGGGGAGCGATGAAGCCGTTCGCGCGGCGGCCGTCGCGCGAGCGCCTCGATGCGGTGCTTCAGCGCCGTGCCGAGATCGGCCCCGGCGGCACGGCGGCCAGATCGATGTATTTGAACGCTTCGCGCGACCGGGCGACCTCATCGAGATCGATCGCGATGTCGATCACATGTTCGCGGTCGGCGGGCGCGAGCGCCAGGCAGGCGCCGTCCGGCGACGCGACGAGGCTCGTGCCGCTGAACGTATAGCGATCGCCGGGACCGACCCGGTTTGCCATCGCGACGAATACCTGGTTCTCCATCGCCCGTACCGGGATCATCTGCCGATGGACGTGGCCATGCGGATTCATCATCCCGTCGAGAATAACGATCAGCTCGGCGCCGCCGCGCGCGAGCGAACGGGCGGTTTCCGGGAATTCCAGATCGAAGCAGATCAGCATGCCGAGCCGCGTGCCGCGCCACTCGCACACGGGTAGCGCGTCGCCGGCGTCGAATACGCCGAGATCCGAGTCGTACAGATGAGTCTTGCGGTAGACGAGCCGGATCTCGCCTGTCTCGTCGATCAGCAGCGCCGTGTTGAAGAAGCCCGCGGCGTCGCGTTCGGCGAACCCGATCGCGACGCCCACCTGCGCCCGCCGGGCCGCGTCGCGGATCGCGCGGATCGGGGCGCCGTCGACCGGTTCGGCAAGGCGGCCGATGGTGTCCGGCGTCGGAAAGCCCTGCACGCAGGTTTCAGGAAAGATCACCAGGTCGGCTTGCTGCCGCGCCGCCGCGATGTGTTTCAGCACCATGTCGAGATTGCCGCTGACGTCGCCGTCGCGAAGCGCCGCCTGAATCAGCCGGAGATGCAAGGTGTTCATGATGGCGATCCTGCGGGAGCGGACGGCGGCGCATCGCGCGCCGGGGCGTCGAGCGACGCGATGACCTGCACTTCGTGGCGCAGATCGAGCGAGCGTGACAGCAGCCAGTACACGCCGCCCGAGACGATCAGACCGACCAGCCATGCGACGTCGACGCCGCCGAGCAGGTTCGCGGCCGGACCGACGAAGAGGTTCCGGTTGGTGTCGCCATCGACGATCGAAAAGAACGGCACCATCGCGGCGAAGCCGACGAGATAGGCGACGATGCCGCGCAACTGCCACGCGCCGTAGAGGCCCCGCGGCGTGAAGAAGTGCGCGATCGCGTAGCGGCCCCGGCGGACGAAGAAGTAGTCGACGAGATTGACGGCGGTCCAGGGGACGAGAAAGTAGAGCATCAGCATCAGGAACGTGTGCAGCAGCGCGATACCGTTGCCTCGGATCGCGAGCACGCACGACAGCACCACGGCGCTGATCGCCAGGATCGCCGCGATTCGCGCGCGGCGGGTCGGCCGGATCGGCGTGATCGAATCGATGCCGGTCAGGACCGTCAGCATCGCGCTGTAAGCGTTGAGTGCGATGATCGGCAGGAAGCCCGCCAGCGACACCACCACGATCAGCGGACCGAGCCCCGGCACGAGCGCCGAGCCCACGCGGTTCATTGCCATCAGCGCATCGTCCGCGTGCAGCGCCTGCGCGAGCCACGCGCCGAGGCCGATCATCCAGGTACCCGACAGCGAGGCGCCGAGGAAGATCACGGCGATCAGCTTCGCGCGGCTCGTGCGTTTCGGCAGATAACGCGTGTAATCCGAGACGTAGGGCGCATAAGAGATGTTGTAGCTGGCGCCGATCGCGAACTGCGTCGCGAACGCGATCCAGTTGAAGCCGAGCGGCGCGGCATGGTCCCCGCCGGCGGGCGCAGCGCCGTAGCCGAGCAGCAGCGCGAGCGTAACGACCGCATAGAGCGGCAGCGTGGCGAACAGCGCCCACGTGAAGGTTCGATGCATCAGGTCGTGACCGTAGATCGCGAGTAGCGCGCCGGCCGCGATCGCGCCGACCGCGACCGCCGTGCCGCTCAGGCCGAAGACGTTGTGCACGCCGTCGACCATCAGCGAGACGTTGACGACGTTGAAGCCGACGAATACGAACAGCGTCGCGAGCAGCGCGAGGATCACGCCGCGATAGCCGAACTGCGCGCGGGACTGGATCATCTGCGGCAGGCCCATCTCCGGTCCCTGCGAGCCGTGGAATGCCATGAAGATCGTGCCGAACATGATGCCGAGCGCTCCGGCGAGCGTCGTCCAGCCTGCCGACAGGCCCATGCTCGGACCGACGAAGCCGATCGAAATCGTGAAGAAATGAAAATTTCCAAGGAACCAGAACGGTCCCTGACTCGCGAGTTTCGCGTGCCGTTCCTGCTCGGGGATGTAGTCGATCGAGCGGCTCTCGATTTCAAGGGCGGGCTGCGCCGGCCGAGTGGCGGGGGCGAGCGTTTTGGGGGGCGTCATCGAGGCATGTCTCCACTGCTGAATCTTGTATCACGGTACGGTGAAACGGTCGTGCCGTGGAAGGGCGCCGGTGCGGCCGCCGTTTCGCCTGCCGCGCGCCGTCATGCGACGGCGCGCGGGCGAGACCGGCTCGCCCGGATCGTCATGATTCCGCGATCGCGGCGCGCGGCGCCGGGGACGGCGGCAGGGCAGGCTTGCCCGCGTCGCCCGGCTCGACGTCGCCGATCCGTCGCGCGATCAGCCAGACGCAGACCGACGACAGGATCGCCGCCGCGGCGTACTGCAGCGCGAGCGGCCACCATTGCGGCGTGCTGTTCTGCGCGATCACGGTCGCGACGAGCGGCGTGAGGCCGCCCGCGAGCGCGCCGCATACCTGGTAGGCGATCGAGATCGCCGTATAGCGGATCCGCGCGGCGAAGATCCCGCTGACGAAGCCCGCGATCACCGCGTAATAGCCGGATTCGGCGATCGTCGCGAGCCCGACGCCGAGCGTGATCGACAGCGGCGTGCCCAGATGCACGAGCGGCAGCATGATGAACGGGACGACCATCGCCCATGCGGCCGTGATCAGCAGGACGCGCGTCGTGCCGAAACGCTGCGCGAGAAACGCGGCGGCCAGCTGCACGACGAACTGCAGCACCGCGACGACCGTCATGCATTGCAGCACCATCGAACGCTCCAGCGACAGGAACTGCGTCGCGTAGCTGATCATGAAGATATTGCTGAAATACACGCCGGCGATCCCGTAGACGTTCGCGCCGATCGCGAGCAGCAGCAGTTTCCAGTGCTTGAACGCTTCGCGCACCGGATTGCCCGCTGTCTCGCCGCTGAGTCGCACCTGCTCGAATTCCGGCGATTCGGACACGCTCGCGCGGATCACGAACCCGACCACCAGCAGCACCGAGCTGGCGAGGAACGGCACGCGCCAGCCCCAGCTCATCAGCGCTTCCTTCGGCAGCGTGCTGATCGCGCCGAACGCGAGCATCGACAGGATCAGGCCGCTTGCGCTGCCCAACTGCGCGAACGATGCGAAGAACGTGCGCTTGCCTTCCGGCGCGTGTTCGCCCGCGAGCAGCACCGCGCCGCCCCATTCGCCGCCGACCGCGACGCCCTGCAGCACGCGCATCAGCACGAGCAGGACCGGCGCGAGTACGCCGGCTTGCGCGTAGGTAGGCAGCAGGCCGATCGCGACGGTCGCGATGGCCATCAGCATCAGCGTCGCGAGCAGCGAGCGCTTGCGCCCGAACCGATCGCCGAGATAGCCGAACAGCAGGCCGCCGAACGGCCGCGCGAAGAAGCCGACCGCGAACGAGCCGAACGACGCGAGCAGGCTGATGAAGCGGTTCTCGCCGGGGAAGAACAGCGGACCGAACACGATCGCCGCCGCGGTCGCGTAGCTGTAGAAGTCGTACCACTCGATGGTGGTGCCGACGAACGAGGCGAGCGCCGCGCGTCGCGGCTGCTTGACGGGTGTGTGCATCAGGGGTGTCTCCTCCGTGAGCGGATCGTTTCGTTATGTCGCCGCCGGCCTATTCGCGGTACGCGACGCCGGGCAGCACGCAGAGCAGTTCGTAGGCGAGATTCGCGCCGAGCAGCGCGGTGGTGCCGAACGGATCGTAGGGCGGGGCGACTTCGACGAGATCGCAGCCGACGATATCGAGGCCATGCGCGCCGCGCACGATTTCCAGTGCCTGCGGCACCGTGAGGCCCGCGATCTCCGGCGTGCCGGTGCCCGGCGCATAGGCGGGATCGATGCCGTCGATGTCGAAGCTGATGTAGACGGGGGTGTCGCCGATCTGCTCGCGCACTTCCCGCATCAGCGGCGCGAGCGACTGGTTCCAGCACGCCTCGGCCTGCACGACGCGGAAGCCCTGGTCGCGGCACCAGTCGAAATCCTCGGCCGCGTAACCGGTGCCGCGCAGGCCGATCTGCACGACGCGCGAGCACTCGAGCAGTCCTTCCTCCACCGCGCGGCGGAACGGCGTGCCGTGCGCGATCTTCTCGCCCATCATCGTGTCGTTCACGTCCGCGTGCGCATCGACGTGGATCAATGCGACCTTGCCGTGCTTGCGATGGATCGCGCGCAGGATCGGCAGCGCGATCGTGTGGTCGCCGCCGAGCGTGATCGGCTTGCAGCCGTGACCGAGGATCTCGTCGTAGGCGGTTTCGATCCGTGCGATCGAATCGTGCAGGTTGTACGGATTGATCGCGACGTCGCCGACGTCGGCCACCTGCAGCGAATCGAACGGCGCGGCGCGGGTCGCCATGTTGTACGGGCGCAGCAGCACCGATTCGGCGCGAATCTGGCGCGGGCCGAAGCGCGCGCCGGTGCGGTTCGACGTGCCGAGATCGAACGGCACGCCGACGAAGCAGGCGTCGAGTCCCGCTGCGCTCGGGACATGGGGCAGGCGCATCATGGTCGCGATGCCGCCGCTGCGCGGCATCTCGTTGCCGCCGAGCGGCTGGTTGAAATGATTGGCTGTCATGGGGCGTTCTATCTGTTCGTCCAGGGGTTGCCGTATCATCCGACGCGGCGTGACGCGTAGTTTTACGCGCTCCCGCCGAAAAGAAGAATGCGAAGGTTTCGACGTAAACATCGATCCTGGGCGATGTAAGCAATGGGAGGTAGACGTGCTGGGAAATCTGTCGACGCTCGATCTGCGGCTTATCCGGGTTTTCCTGGCGGTCGCCGAGGCGGGCGGGGTGACGGCCGCTCAGGCCGTGCTGAACGTCGGGCAGTCGACGATCAGTTCGCAGTTGTCGACGCTCGAGGCTCGCCTCGGTTACCGCCTGTGCGAGCGCGGCCGCAGCGGCTTCAGCCTGACGCCGAAAGGGGAGCGGTTCCACGCGATGAGCCGCAAGCTGCTCGCGGCGCTCGACGAATTCGGCAGCGCCGCGCGACACATGGACAAGCAACTGGTCGGCACGCTCAGCATCGGCCTGATCGGCCACACGCCGGTCAGCCAGAACGCGCGGATCGCCGAGGCGATCGCCGCGTTCCGCACCCGCGACGAGGCAGTGCGCTTCTCGATCTCGGTGCGGCCACCCGGCGATCTGGAGGAGCGGCTGCTCAGCGAGGAGATCCAGATTGCGGTGGGCTATTTCTGGCATCGGGTTCCCGCGCTCGAGTACACGCCGCTGTTCGTCGAGCGGCAGGTCGCGTACTGCGGACTCGGTCATCCGCTGTTCGCGCGCGCCGGCGCGCTGACGACCGCCGATGCGGCGGGTTACGAGTGGGCATGGCGCACCTACCCGCTGCCGGAGGCGCAACTGTCGACGTCGCCCGACCGCGTGACGGGCACCGCCGACAACATGGAGGCGGTGTCGCTGCTGATCCTGTCCGGCCACCACCTCGGCTACCTGCCGCAGCATTTCGCGGCGCCCTACGTCGCGCAGGGCCTGTTGGCGGCGCTCAATCCGGACGCGCTGCGCTACGACGTGACGTTCCACATGGTCGTGTCGCGCCGGGCGCGGCAGAACCCGGTCGTGCAGGCGTTTCTCGAGGATCTGGCGCGCGCGCACCAGGACCGGCCCCCGGCCGACGTGGCCTGACCGTCCGTCATCACGGAATCGGCAGTTCGGCGTCGCGCTTGACTTCGCGCAGCGACAGCGCCGATTCGATCGACGTGACGCCCGGCAGCACGCGCAGGGTTTCGCGCAGAAACGTGCCGTAGTCGTCGAGATCGTGCGCGACGACCTGCAGCAGGTAGTCGGCCGATCCGGACACGTTGTGGCATGACAGGATGCGCGGGATGCCGAGCACTTCGCGCTCGAAGCGGTTCGCGACACCCCGGTCGTGCACCGCGAAACGCAGCAGCACGAACGCCACCACGCCGAATCCCAGCGCCTTGCGCGACAGCTGTCCGCGGTAACGCTCGATATAGCCGTCGTTTTCGAGCCGCTTGAGCCGCCGCGTGCACGGCGTCTCGCTCAGGCCGACGGTTTCGGCGAGTCGCGCGATCGGGATCCGGCCGTCGAGTTGCACTGCGGCAAGGATCGCGCGGTCGATTTTGTCGAGTTCGATCATGATGGTGGAAGGCACTAATAATTAAATATTCATTAGTGTATTCCACTCCATCAAAACAGTGAAAACGCCAACTTAGCCAATAAACCCTCATTAAGCGGATGCACCATAGAGCCGTCCAGAATTGAGGCTCGGCCATGATTTCCGCTCACCTGTTGCTCATCTATATCGCAGCCGTCGCGGCCGTCTACGCACTGCCGGGGCCCGACATGGCGCTGGTGCTGCAGACGAGCATCGGCCGCGGCGCGCGTCCGGGGCTGGCCGCCGCCGCCGGGCTCGGCCTGGCCCGTGCGGTGCACGTCACCCTGTCGGCATGCGGGGTCGCCGCGCTGCTGAAAAGCGCGCCGTGGCTGTACGAGGTGGTGCGCTACGGCGGAGCCGCCTACCTGGCCTATGTCGCGGTGCAGATTTTCCGCTCGCCGGTATTCGCGCTGCCCGGCGACGGCGCATCGTCCGCCGCCGCCGGACAACTGCGGCAGAGCTTCGTCAAGGGTCTCCTGACCAATCTGCTCAATCCGAAGGCGCTGCTGTTCTGTTCGGTGCTGCTGCCGCAGTTCGTGGCGCCGTCCGCGGGCCCGGTGCTGTGGCAGATGATCGAACTCGGCGCCTTGCTCGTGCTGACGGGCGCGTGCTTCGACGTCGCGTTCGTGTTCGGCGCGTCGCGCATCGCGTCGTGGATGCGCGCGCATCCGCTGGCGCAAACGGTGCAGCGCTGGACCTTCTCGGTCGCGCTGATCGGCTTCGCGCTGCGCCTGTCGATGGACTGATCCGGCGAACGGTTCAGCCCGGCGGCGAAACAACACGCAACTACCGGTCGCGCGTCGTCGTCGCGCGGCCGGTGCGTGCTCACGAAAATCCTCGCGGCAGCGACGCGCAACCGCGATGCCTGCTTTACACTTCATTTCCCGTACCTTCGCCGGCTGTTCGAGGTCGAGCGTGCGGCACCCGACATACCGGCCGGAACTGCAACCGGCCGGCCATGTCCGATTTTCTGGCAGTCCGTGCAACGCGGTACCAAGGAGGGTCTGAACATGGCAAGGCATCTTCACGCCGGCAACGAACCGCAGAACGTCGCCGATTCCACCTGTATCGGCGCGTGCGATCCCGCCGAGACGATTCAGGTGACGGTGGTGTTGCGGCGGCAGGAAGAACAGGATCTCGATGCATTGTTGCAGGGCCTCGCGAGCGGCGATCCGAACGCGAAGCCCGTATCGCGCGAAGCATTCGCGCAGCGCTTTTCCGCGCGTCCGGACGACATCGGCAAGGTCGAGGCGTTTGCCCGGCAGCATCAGCTGACCGTGGCGCGGGTCGATCCGGTGGAGAGCGTCGTGGTGCTGTCCGGCACCATCGCCCAGTTTGAAGCGGTGTTCGGCGTGAAGCTCGAGCGTTTCGAACACCGTACCATCGGCCAGTACCGGGGCCGTACCGGCGCGATCTCGCTACCGGACGAACTGCATGACGCGGTGACGGCCGTGCTGGGGCTCGACAACCGGCCGCGCGCCCGTCCGCATTTCCGTTTCCGCCCGCCGTTCCAGCCCGCTCGCGGCGGCGCGGCCGTCACGTTCACCCCGCTGCAAGTCGCGTCGATCTACAACTTTCCCGCCGGCGACGGGGCCGGCCAGTGTATCGCGTTGATCGAACTGGGCGGCGGCTATCAACCCGACGATGTCGAGCAGTACTTCACCGGCCTCGGTCTCGCGAAGCCGCCGAAGCTGGTCGACGTGAACATCGGCGCCGGCCGCAACGCGCCGACCGGCGACCCGAACGGCCCCGACGGCGAAGTTGCGCTGGATATCGAGGTGGCGGGTGCCATTGCACCCGGTGCAACAATCGCGGTCTATTTCACGACGAACAGCGACGCCGGCTTCATTCAGGCGGTCAACCAGGCGGTGCACGACACCACGAACCGCCCGTCGGTCATCTCGATCAGCTGGGGCGGCCCGGAATCCGCGTGGTCGTCGCAATCGATCCAGGCGTTCAACCGGGTGCTGCAGTCGGCGGCGGCGCTGGGTGTGACGGTGTGTGTCGCGACGGGCGACAGCGGCTCCGACGACGGCTTGCAGGACGGCGCGAATCACGTCGATTTCCCGGCGTCGAGCCCGTATGCGCTCGCGTGCGGCGGCACCTATCTCGACGCGTTGCCGGGGCAGGGGATCCAGAGCGAGGTCGTGTGGAACGACACCGCGTCGGGCGGCGGCGCGGGCGGCGGCGGCGTCAGTACCGTGTTCGATCTGCCGGCCTGGCAGCAGGGCTTGAGCGCGACGCTCGCGCAGGGCTCGCGCGCGTCGCCGCTCGCGAAGCGCGGCGTGCCGGATGTGGCGGGCGACGCGTCGCCGCTCACCGGCTACGAGGTGCGGGTCGGCGGCAGCACGGCGGTGATGGGCGGCACGAGCGCGGTCGCGCCGCTGTGGGCCGCGCTGGTGGCGCGGATCAACGCGGCGGCGGGCAGCCCGGCCGGCTGGCTGAATCCGAAGCTGTACCCGAACGCGGGCGCGCTGCACGACATCACGCAGGGCGACAACGGCGCGTATGCGGCATCGCCCGGCTGGGATGCCTGCACGGGGCTCGGCAGTCCCGACGGCGTGAAGGTGGCGGCGGCGGTGCAGGGGAAGCCTTCCGCGTAGCCGCCGCTCGAGCACGATTGACGATTCGTTCATGCACCAACAATAGAACCAGAAGGAGCAGCACGATGAGCATCGATACCGTATCTTCCGGCGGCGGTTCGTATCCGCTGCATCACGGCGCGCACAATTCGCACGGCGTGCCGCCCACCGTCAACCCGGTGGCATTGAGTCACGGCCGCGACCAGCCGTTCTTCGATCCGGTCGCCTACGGCAACGGTCCCGACGATTCGGTGACGGACATTACTGAGGGCGAGGCGATCACGCATCACACGCTCGCCATCGGGGGCCGCAAGATCGCCTATACCGCGACGGCGGGCCATCTGATCACGGTCGATCCGAGCAGTTCGCAGCCCGAGGCCAAGATTTTCTACGTCGCGTTCACGCAGGACGGCCAGAAGGAGGAGGCGCGTCCCGTCACGTTCTTCTACAACGGCGGCCCCGGGTCGTCGTCGGTGTTCGTGCTGCTCGGCTCGTTCGCGCCGCGCCGCATCAAGACGTCGATGCCGGGCTTCACGCCACCCGCGCCGTACCAGATGGAAGACAATCCGGACAGCCTGCTCGACAAGAGCGATCTGATCTTCATCAATCCGGTGGGCACCGGTTATTCGGCGGCGGTCGCGCCGCGCAAGAACCGCGAGTTCTGGGGCGTCGATCAGGATGCGGATTCACTGAAGCAGTTCATCAAGCGCTACCTGACGAAGAACAACCGGTGGAATTCGCCGAAGTACCTGTTCGGCGAGTCGTACGGCACCGCGCGCAGCTGCGTGCTCGCGTACAAGCTGCACGAGGACGGTATCGACCTGAACGGCGTGACGCTGCAGTCGTCGATCCTCGACTACCGGCAGGCGGGCAACCCCGTCGGCGCACTGCCGACGGCGGCGGCGGACGCGTGGTATCACAAGCGGCTCGGCGTCACGCCGACGCCGACCGATCTCGGCGCATTCGCCGAGGAGGTCGCGCAGTTCGCGCGGGGCGACTACCTCGATGCGCTGCGCAAATTCCCGCAGACCGATCCGGCCGTTGTCGCGAAGCTGTCCGAGTACACCGGCATCGATACCACCACGCTGCTGTCGTGGAGTCTCGACGTCGCCGGCTACGATGCGCGCGGCAACTCGACCTTCCTCACGACGCTGCTGCGCGCGCGCGGTCTGTCGCTGGGCTCGTACGACGGACGCGTGACGGGCATCGAGACCGGCATCGCGGGCAAGATCGATCCGAACTCCGGCGGCAACGATCCGACGATGACGGCGGTGACGGGGGTGTACACGGCGATGTGGAATGCCTATCTGAACGAGCAGCTCAAGTTCACGTCGAACTCATCGTTCACCGATCTCAACGATCAAGCGTTCCAGAACTGGGATTTCGGCCATATCGATCCGACCGGCGCGCAGCAGGGCGTCGACGCGAAGGGGAACGTGATCCTCTATACGGCGGGCGACCTGGCGGCGGTGATGGCGCTCAACGTCGATCTGAAGGTGTTGTCGGCGAACGGCTTCTACGATTTCGTGACGCCGTTCTATCAGACCGTGATCGACCTGCAGCAGATGCCGCTGGAGGATGCAACGGTGCGCAAGAACCTGTCCGCGCGGTTTTACCCGTCGGGGCACATGGTGTATCTGGACGGAGGCTCGCGTACGGCGCTCAAGCACGATCTCGCGCTGATGTACGAATCGACGGTGCAGGACAGTGGTGCGGTGATGCGGATTCGTGCGTTGCAGGCCAAGAAGCGCGGGTAGGGTTCCGTCAGTATCCATGTAGCCCCAGGTGCCTTGTAAACAAAGGGTTTACAAGGCACTTTTGTTTCGCAAGGGTTCGGAAGATATCGTCAGATCCCATGTATTCCCGGATATTTTTCTGGGTACTTTCGATGCCTGAATCAGATGCCAGAGGGCCTTTTGCGTGACCTTCAATGCCGTGAGGCCAAGCCGCGCGAGCGTGCCTATCGACTCAGCGATGGCGGTGGTCTTGCGCTGCAAATCAAACCTAATGGATTGAAATATTGGCAGTCCCGATAGGCTAAGCCGGACGGCCGTGAGGGCTTGGTCCAGATCGGGCCGTATCCTCGGGTCACGCTTGAAGCAGCGCGATTGGCCCGCAACACTCATCGAGATATCGTGTGGAGGGGCGAAGAGCCCTCCGTCCTGCGCAAGCAAGAGAAGGTTGAACGCAAAACCAAGATCGTATCGGCGTTGACGTTCAAGCAGTGTGCGATCTCGTATATCGAGGCACGCCGTGTCGAATGGCAAAGCGACAAACATAGAAGTGCCTGGACGCGTTCGCTGGCTACGCATGTCTACCCGATCATTGGCTCGCTGCGCCCAGTCAATATAACAACCGATTTAGTGATGCGAGTGCTTGAGCCAGTGTGGTTGGCGAAGAATGAAACGGCGAAGCGATTGCGCGGATGGATAGAGCGCGTGCTCGATTGGGCGAAAGTACGTGGATTGCGCGGTGGCGAGAATCCTGCGCGATGGGACGGCCATCTCGATCAGTGGCTGGCGGCGCCGAGCAAGATACGAAAGACCAACCATCATGCGGCGCTTCCGTACAGCGAAATCGGTTTGTTCATGATCGTATTGCGTGCAACGCCGGGTACGGCGGCGCGAGCGCTCGAACATACGATCCTGACAGCGGTTCGTTCGAATGAAGCGATCTGCGCGCATTCAGAGGAAGTGGACCGCGAGGGCGCGATTTGGGAGATTCCGGCTGAGCGGATGAAAGCCAAACGTTCACACCGGCCCTTGTCGTCGTCGGCGCTTGCGTTGCTGGATAGCCTGCCAAAGATGGAGGAAGGGCCAATTTTCGAAGGGTCGAAGGCGGGGGGGTGTCAGAAATTCCGTGTTCAGGCGGGGGGGCAGGATTCCGTGCAAATCGACACAGTGCGCTAAAAAAGACGGCCGCCTGAGCGACCGTGTTCAATCTCATTTTCCACTTGCGTTCCTTCTCGGAGAAGTCGAAACGCGCTTCGAGTCTATCGACCTGCCCGGCCTCCCATCAAGCTGTCAACTCAGACAGGGCCCTTCCTCCAACGGGGACGCCGGGCGGTCAGCCGCAGCCTGATGGCGATTCGCCGACGGGTGTCGGGATCGGTGACCCGCCGCCCGCCGCGAAGAAAGCATTGAGACGATCCCAGGCATCGGCAAAGCGATGCAAGGGAACTGCGGCCAGCTGTTGAGTTTCACAAATTCCGCTAGCCGTGGTCACGAAGCCCGCTAGCGGCGTGCACGAAAGGAGCTGGCAGCGCTTGCGATCTCAATCTCACGCTCGGTCAATGTGGAAGAGAGGGACATGGTGTCGCAGCGAAAGGCCGTTGCTAGAAGAATTTAGGACAACGATTCGGAGGCTAGCAGGTTTGGTGAACAATCAAGGCCGACGAGTTGCCAAAAGGGCAACATCGCCGGCGGGGCATCTAAAGGATAGAATTTACCGTAATATCAACAGCTTACAATGTTTTTCTGATGGCGGAATTTGTGAGCATCAACAGCCGTCGACGATCGCCAGCCGCTACTACGATCCCGACACCACGCCCTACGAGGATGATCCTGCCACGCTCGAGCGGCATCTGAAGACGATGCGCGACGACCTGGTGCATCTCGCGATGCTGAACGGATCATCGGTGCTGGCCGAGTACCTGAAGACCTCGATTCGGCAGCACGGCAATGCCCGGCTGACCGCGGTCTCGCTGCGCATGGTCGAGGACGCGGCCAATCCGGTCACGGCAACCTCAGAGCAAGCTGAGGTCAAGCCGGCCAGGGGCCGTCAGGGCGCACCGCTGGCACGGGTGCGGTTCAGTGTGCGGATCAGGCCAGCGGGCCGCTCACGTGGGCGTCAGCACGCCATCGAATTTGTTGAGCATTGGTGTTTCGACGGGTATGCGGTGACGCCGCTGTCGGACGAAGAATACGAGCTGGCCATTCCCTATCAGAACGATGACCAGCTGGCCGACGTCGTCTCCAATCTGCNGGCGTCAGCACGCCATCGAATTTGTTGAGCATTGGTGTTTCGACGGGTATGCGGTGACGCCGCTGTCGGACGAAGAATACGAGCTGGCCATTCCCTATCAGAACGATGACCAGCTGGCCGACGTCGTCTCCAATCTGCTGGCGGCGATCGGCAAGGCTGCTGAGGATCATCGGTGTGTGAGCGAGTCCGAAGCGCGACGGGTCACGGACGAAGTCGAATCGTAGACCAGCAGAGCTTACTGTCCCAGCAGAAGCCAAATTGCGGCATAACCCAGTCCAAGATCTTAGTCGCCCCGTTACTATCTTCACGTCCCGATAATCGGGGCTTTGGCCAGCTAGGCCCGGCATGATTCCCGCCCCCAGTCGCAGTCATGATCCGGGGGTGTTGTCACCGGGCCTGGTGGGTGGCTGGTGATCGCTGATAGGGGTTTGGCCGGGATATCCCGACGCCGTCCGTAACGTGGATGCCGAGACTTGCCACCGTTGTTGCAGGCCAATCCGTTCACTCTGCATAAACTGCGATGCAAGACACCCAACAACATGACGCCGTCGATGTCTTCATTGGCGTCGACGTAGGTAAGGGCCAGCATCACGCCGTTGCACTCGATCGGAGCGGCAAGCGTCTGTACAACAAGGCGCTACCCAACGACGAGGTCAAGCTGCGAGCCCTCATCGCCGAGCTCAAGACTCACGGTCGACTGCTGTTCGTCGTCGATCAGCCTTCCACCATCGGTGCGCTTCCCGTAGCCGTCGCCCGCGCTGAAGGTGTACTCGTCGCCTATCTGCCCGGACTGGCCATGCGCCGCATTGCCGATCTGCACGCCGGCGAAGCCAAGACCGATGCTCGCGATGCCGCGATCATCGCCGAAGCCGCTCGCTCGATGCCGCATACGCTGCGCTCGCTTCGACTGGCCGACGAGCAGCTCGCCGAGCTCACCATGCTGTGCGGCTTCGATGACGATCTCGCCGCTCAGGTCACGCAGACCAGCAACCGCATTCGCGGCCTGCTTACTCAAATCCATCCGGCGCTCGAGCGCGTTCTCGGACCGCACCTCGACCATCCGGCGGTGCTCGATCTGCTTGAGCGCTATCCGTCGCCCGCCGCACTTGCCAGCACCACCGAGAAAACGCTCGCCAATCGCCTGACCAAGCTCGCTCCTC
>NZ_JAWJWL010000050.1:0-20057 GCF_034721475.1 Burkholderia alba
ACGACCTCCTGGTTCAGGGTCAAGTTTGCCGCAAAACTCGCACTCGGATTGGTCCAGAATTCCTAAAGCGGATCAATTCCGACGGCACGCAGAATTTGCGTGATCACGTGCTGTGCAGACACTGCCTCAGAAAGTCATAGAACGAACCGACGGTTATTTGCCTGCTCGCTAATATCTAACACTGGCGATTTCATGGAGATAATCGTGGCATGGCAATCACCGGACCTTCACATCATGTCGTTCGAGGCAGCGGATGCGTGCCCGAAGCTTCATCTGGCAACCCAATGGATCAGGACATTTTTGTGCGCGCCACATCCCGACATAGGGCGGGACGGCGATGTCTGTCCGTTCACCCGAGTCGCAATCTCGAAGGATTCGTTCGAATTTGTGCGGAACATGTCGCAGACGCCCGAGGCATTCATGGACGAAGCAGCCATGCATCTCGAGGATTTTGAGCGCTGCGGCGGGAAAACCGATATCTATCGATGCCGACTGATTGTACCTGTTGAACTTGACAGGGCGGCGGATGTGATTGAAACCACTCAAAGTTCGTTAAAGCCGCACTTTATTTCCCGTCATTTAATGATCGGCCAGTTTTATCCGGAATGTCAGGAAGGCGGGCTTTGGAAACCCGATTTTCGTCCGTTACAATGCCCGATACCGTTGATTGCGATTCGGAACATGGTGCCCACCGACGTCGCGTTCCTGTACGGCGACGTCGCCTACATGGCATCCTACCGGCGTCGATTCGGGGAGCGGGCTGAGCGGGCCATTCGTCAATACGAAGAAGCAAAGAAGGGATTGGAATGAGCGCCAGGATCGAGGAAATCCGCAGCGGGTTGTATCGCGCCACGACTTACGTTGAAAAATTAGGGTTGGGATTCAGCCAGTTCTTCGTTCGTGCCAATACGGAGGAGGTGCTGTGTATCGAGACTGGTATGCGTGCCAACTTTCCGCAGCTGACCCAAAGCCTGACGCAGGTCGACATTCTGCCGTCGATGATCAGCGGCATCGTGGTGCCTCATTTCGAAGCGGACGAGATGGGCGCTCTGCCTGAGTTCCTGAACGCCAACGCCCGGCTCACTGCTTATGGCCATCCGATCTGCACCCATGCGCTAGCGGATATCTTCAACGTCAACGCACGGCCACTGAAGGATCGCGTGCCAGCGGTCGTGTCGGGAGTGGAAATCCTCCCCATCTTTACGAAGCACGTCCATCAGTGGGATTCGCTCGTCGTTTATCTGCCCAAGTACAAAGCACTTCTATCGTCGGACATCTTCATGCGGTACGGCGACGATCCACCGGCGCACGACGATCCTCTGCCGGCAATAATCGAGTCCATCGAGCGATCGGGCTACCTGCCGTCGCTGGCGCATCTCGCTGCGGCGCTGGAGACCATCCGGACGCTCGACCTCGACCTCATCCTCCCGATGCATGGCCCGGCGATCGAACATGACATCCCCCGCCTCATCGCCGGATTGATCAACTATTGCCGCAGTGCGCGCGACGCCGAGCTGGCCGGGAGCGTGTCCCGGTGAGCTGGAAGCTGCTGGCGTCTTTCGCTGTGATGACGTTCTTCCTCAACCTAATGCCGGGTCCCGCGGTCATGCAGGTGGTCGGCCAGGCGATGACCAACGGATGGGCGCGCGCGCAGGCGGGCATCGTCGGGATCCTCGCGGGCAACCTGCTGTACTGTGCCGTTTCAGCCCTCGGCCTCAGTGCGATTCTGTTCGCGTCCCCCCAGCTATTTGCGGTCGTCAAATATGCTGGAACCGCGTATCTGGCCTGGCTGGCCGTCAAGATCCTGTTTGGCCGGCGGGGCGCGGCGGAGATCGCGGCGGGCCAGCGCGAGCCAGCGCGCCGACTGTTCGCGCGCGGTGCGCTGCTGGCGTTGTCGAATCCAAAATCGATGCTGTTTTTCTGCGCCATCCTGCCGACCTTCGCCGGCGGCACCCAGCATGTCACCCATGCCATCGCCCTGTTGGGCGCCACCGCAATCCTGATCGAGTACCCCGTCCTGCTCGGATACAGCATGGTGGCTTCGTTTGCCAGTCGCCTGACGGACAGACCGGGATTTACGCGAACGGTTAGCTATATCAGCGGACTGATGCTGCTGTCCGCCGCGATCTTCGTCGCGAGAATGTCAATCTGAACGGTCGGAGAGGCATTGTCACGCTGGCGATGGCGGGATTGTTGATTTGCACGGAATCCTGCCCCCCGGATCATGCTCGCATTCGGAGAGGCGCTACGGTTTCCGCAGCGCCTCTGCGGCCTATTCGGCAAACAGTCCGCTACTCGGTGACTGCACGATACGCCTTGTCCGCCTGGACGAAACCGGTCCCGCTCTCATTGTCGCGGCCCGGGGTGCCCATGTCCTGGGCGGTCTTGCGCAACGCGTCGTAGACTTTCGCGGGCGTGGCCTGGGGCGCGGCCTGGCGTAGCAGGGCCGCAACCGCCGCAAGGTGGGGAGCCGCCGCCGACGTACCGAAGAACTGTTGCGGATAGGCATGATAGTAGCGGCAACTCAGGTTGTAGACGCCGAATCCTTTCGCGCTGTCAGGCTCCCTGCTCCCGAAGAACACCGAGCTTGCGCCGTCGGGTCCGACGAGATCCGGCTTGTTGTCGAAGTACGCGCGACCGAAAGGGCGTCCATCGTTGTCGAGCACCATCAGGCCCCCGCCGTGCGACGAGAAATTCTCGAGCTTCGCGGCGGTCAGCGTCGAATCGCATTGCGGCGTATTCAGGTAGTCGGCTGCGCCCGCCGCGATCGCGTTCGGCGAGAGCGCATGACCATAGATGGACGCATCGGCGGTGCCGAAGCGATCGAGTACCACACTGCCGAACGTCAACAGGCGAACGCGCTGAGGCGCCGGACCGTCAAGCAACAGGATGCGCAAGGTCGCAGCGGACTCGCTGCCGATCAACCGGCTGCGCACAATGGCTTGTTGCCCGATGATCGAGGCATCCGTGCACGAAGGAAAGGTTCGCCCCTGGTACGTGACCTTGAGCGGCTTGCCGTTGCGATCGCCCAGGCATAGCTGGAGCGAACTGGCGCTGTTGTCGATCGGTTGATCCCAATACAGGCTGAAATTGAACGGCCACAACGGCGCGTCGGAGAACTTCTCGACGGAATGAATGGGGATGATGTAGAGCTTGGATTTCCCCGAAGGGTCGAAATCGAGTGGGCGGCCGGGCGTGCCGGTCCCGTTCGGGTCCGCCGACTGATCCGAGAATTGCGCCGAATTGTTCACGTAGTTGGTTTTCGCGGAACCCAGGGCGTCGTTGCCCGCCGCACTGAAATAGGCCACACCGCGGTTCTTGACGACATTGTCGATCGCCGCGCCGACTATTCCCGACTGAAAGGCCGGTTCATAGAAATAGCCAACGTCATCGACGATGACCTGCGCGCCTCCGCCCGCCACGCCCTGCATATTGGTCTGGTTCCTGGGCAGCGCCAGCGTTTCGATGCCCTGGGCAAAATCGGCCATGCCTTCATCTGCGGTGTAGAACGCAATGTTCGCACCGGGCGCGACGTCATGGACGATTTCCGCCATCGCGCGGCCTTCGTCTTCGGCATCGGAGCAATCGGAGGCGTCTTTCAGGATTCGGATCCTGCCGTTGCCGGGAAGGTCGCCTGTCGCAATGTCGTCCTCCATGGTGTCCTGGTGGCCGAATTTCGCGACGTAATCCGCATCCTGGTTGAGCTGCCTGTTGCAGTTGAACGAGTCAGACAGGATCCCGACCGTAATGCCCTTCCCGTCCAGCTTGTTCCCTTGCTTGCCGAGCGCCTGCCGGAGCGAGCGGCTCAGTTGAGCGTAATCTCCCTGTCCCTGGACGGAACCCGAGCGAGTGGTCCGGGCGACTTTGTTGATGCGTCTGATGTCCTCGATGGCGGCCGCCTGGTCGATTTTCGAGACAGGAAGGCGGCCGCTGATGTAGTTGCCGTAGACCGCGGCGGTCTTGAACCCGAGGCGCTCGAGCTGGACCACGGTCTGCTGCACGTTTTGGCGGGCGATCACGTCAACGCTGACGTATTGTTCCGCTTGCGGCGCCGAACTACCGGCGCTCCTCGCCCCCTGAGTGCGTTGCAACGACGCACTCAGGTTCGTCAAGACCGGATCGAGCTTGGCGGTATTGTTCTGGATGCGTTCCTTGACCGATTGCCCTGACGGCATGGATTCCAGCGCTTGCGACAAGGTCGCGGAGGCCCCCGCGGCAGGGGGCGCGGACTGCGCGCTCGCGGTAATAGAAAGCGCACCCAACGAAGCAATTAGCATCGCGGTGGCGGTATTCGTATTGATTGGTTTCATAAATTGATATCCAAATCAAACTGCGTGATAGACACCGGCGGCGATGCGGATCCATTCGATGCCGCGCAAGTCGATCAAGCAGGTACAGTGGAATTTTCATCGAGAGTGATTGGAATGCACATCCGCACGAAAGCGCCGCCTCCATGCCAGAGCCTCAAATCGAAAGTGCGCAGTCACGTCACACGACCATGCAAGCAGCCGCCCTCCTCACCGTCTGCGAATGGCGATGTGAAATACGCGGCGTGTAATTGGATAGAACGATGAATGACTACGTGGATATGTTCATGATCGATGGCCCTGTTGTTTACTGAATTTGATAAACACGTAACGTATCGCAACGTGCGCGCGCCGGCTTCTTAAAATGTCCAGCTTGCGGTAAAATATAGTATGTAATTTTTAGTAATGGAACAAAAATATCGCCCGATGTGACTATTTTATTCAATTAAATCTTTCAAATATTCAATTAAGAGAAAACGAACATATTCCGGCGAGATCGAACAGGGATTGCCGAGGAAGACGAACAAAGGGTATGCGGTCCACGAACGACGCCCCTCAAAGAAAGTGGCGGAGTATGTGAGGTGTGGTAACGCCGCGGGTCAGCGGAGCTCAGCAGGCATTTTCCAGGGCAGCAGCGCGTCGTAATCGTCGACGGTCTTCACCGGGGGCCGACGCTGGAACAGTCAGGTGAGGTATCGGTACGGATCGATACCGTTGGCCTTCGCCGATTCGACCAAGGTATCAAGGTTCGTGCTCGCGTTTGCACCATCGACGGTGTCGGAGAACAACCAGCCGCGGCGCCCGACGCAGAACGGGCGAATCGCGTTTTCGCAGGGATTGTTCGAGATGGGCCAACTGCCGTTCTCGACGTAGCCGATCAACTTCGGCAATTGCGCGCGCAAGTAGGTCAGTCCCTTGCCGAGCAGGCTTTTCGGTACGACGCCGGGCGACTGCCCGAGCATCAGTGCGTGGATCGCGTCGGGCACACGTGCACGGTAGCGTCGTCGCAACCTCTATCGTCGTTCGGTCGTCCACGTCTCACTCCGAGATTCCGCGGCGAACTGGCGAACGACCGATGCAAACCCACCCCGGATGCGGTAGATTGATTTCTGCCGGTGCGGGGGGACGTCCCCCCCTCACCTTCACAGGGCGAGCGCGGCCTTGACGCGACTGCCTGTCTTTTCATCCCCGCGTCGATTGCCGAAACCGCCGCGAAACGCGAAGGCGCCATGAACGTGGTCGAACTGAAGCCCCGCAGCCTGTACTACGGTACGCCCGTTGCCCTCATCACCACCCGGAATGCAGACGGATCGGAAAACCTCACGCCGATGTCGTCGTCCTGGTCGCTGCGCAACCGGATCGTGCTCGGGATCGGCGCAGCATCCCAGGCGGTGGAGAATCTCCGCCGCTGTCCGGAACTGGCCGTCGGTTTGCCTGACGCGCCGCTGTGGCAGAGGGTCGAGGCGCTCTCGAGCCTGACCGGCTCGCGCCACGTGCCACAGCACAAGGCCGCGCAGTTCCGCTACGAGCCGGACAAGTGGCAGGCGGCTGGCCTGACGCGCGTCGATTCCCGGCATATCGGACCGGGCCGGATCGCCGAATGTCCGCTGCAGATGGAGGCGGTGGCGGAGCAACTTGTGACGGTCGATGACGAGCCGGAGGGGTTCGTGGTGGTCATTGCCCGGGTCGACGCGCTGTATGCGCACGAAAGCATCGTGAATGCCGACGGCAATGCCGTCGATCCGCAGCGCTGGTCTCCACTCATCTTCAGCTTCGGCGCATACCACCGCGTGGCGCCTGAACTGGGCCGAATGAGCCGGGCGGTTCGTCGCTGAGTGCACCGCCGTAGCGTAAAGCAAAGTATGCGGCCCACGAACGACGCCCCTCAAAGAAGGGGGGGTTGAGGCTCTCAAAATCCGCTAGCCGTGGCCACAAAATCCGCTAGCGGAAAAACACTGCAAGTTGTCGATATTACGGCAAATTCTATTCTTTATATATTCCGTCGGCGATGTAGCCTTTTGGCAACTCGTCGTGAGGCTAGCCCAATTTCCATCCCGGTCTTAATTGGAAAATTCCGACTCTTCGGGGTGGGCCGAATCGGCCCGATCGGTGCACTGGCGGCGAATTCTGCCGGCGGCATCCACTGCAGCGCAGAGTGAGGGCGCACCTCGTTATAGTACTCGCGCCAGACCTCAATTTGCGTCTGGCGCCCTCCAACGACAAGAACCCATGCGCGTTGAGGCATTCCTCCCGGAAGCGTCCGTTGAAAGATTCGTTCTTCGCATTGTCGGTCGGCTTACCAGGACGCGAGAAGTCAATCTCCACGCCATTCTCGTACGCCCATTTGTCGAGCGCCTTCGAAATGAATTCGCTGCCATTGTCTGCCTTGATATAACGGGGAAGCGGGCGATGCTGCGCAAGCCGGCTCAGCGCGGCGACAACGTGCTCGCCACGCAACGAGCCGTCGACTTCGATCGCCAGGCATTCTCGCGTGTAGTTGTCCACGATCGTGAGCGTGCGCAAGCGCCGACCATCAAACAGCGCGTCAGCGACGAAATCCATACTCCAGATCTCGTTGATGGCGCTCACTGACTGCTTGGGCTGTCGGCGACGGGCAGACTTGTTTTGACGGGGTCGCTTGTGGCGCAACGAAAGGCCCAGTTCGCGATACACGCGTTCTACCCGCTTAGGGTTATCTCTCCAGCCTTCCCGGCGAAGCATCACGTACACGCGGGGCGCACCGTAGTGCACCCGCACTTCCGTGATCTCCTTGATGCGCATCTCCAGTGCGCTTTGATCCCGCGCAACCGACTCGTAGCGGTAGACCGTGCGGGACAACGGCAACAACGCGCAGGTCTGCCTCTGGCTTGCGCCGAAACGCTGCATCAAGTCCGTGACCCGTTCACCGCGCCGAGAAGGCCTCAGAGCTTTTTTGAAAGCACATCCTGCAGCATGCCCTTGTCCAACGACAGATCGGCCACGAACCGCTTGAGCTTCGCATTCTCTTCCTCAAGCTACTTCAGCCGGCGCAGCTCCGAGGGCGACAGCCCGCCGTACTTCGTCCGCCAGTTGTAAAACGTCGCGTCGCTGATCCCCATCTTGCGGCAGACCCCCGCGACCGGCGTGCCCAGCTCGGCCTGCTTCAACGCGTATGCGATCTGCTCATCGGTGAACTTGCTCTTCTTCACGGCATGACCTCCGGGTCTCGATGACAACGTCATGCCGGAATTTTCCACTTTCAACTGGGTCAGTTTTATGGGCTAGGGTCACAGCCTCATGGGGTAAGCATTCAAGAGGTCATTCGCTTTAAACGACGCAATTTCCGCATCGTATCTCCGCTATGTCCAGTAGCTAACTAAACCGGTATCCGGTCTGATTTAGGCTCGTCATGCTGTACCTCATTAACTCCTGGAGGAATGACCAAAATGAATCTGGATAGTCATCAGGCTTGCCGCCCGTTTTCCGAGGCCGGAGATTTGTCGCAGATCTCTGCGTACTACGAAGAAGGGCGAAATATCATGTGGATGATGCTGCGTGCGCAGCCGCGTCCGTGTTTCAACCTCGAACTTGTCCACGACATCCTCGCGCTGGCGCATGCGGCGCGCGCAAGTGGCCAGCGGATCGACTTCTGGATCACTGGGTCACTGATCCCTGCGATATTTAATGTCGGCGGCGATCTCGATTTCTTCGTCGCCACTATCCGCTCCGGTGATCGTCATGCGTTGATGGCCTATGCACGCGCTTGCGTCGACTGTGTGCATGCTGCCTCCCGCGGTTTCGACACCGGTGCGATCTCCATCGCGCTGGTCGAGGGCTCAGCGCTGGGCGGTGGTTTCGAAGCTGCGCTCGCACATCACTTCATGCTTGCGCGGAGCGACGTGAAGATGGGCTTCCCCGAGATTGCGTTCAATCTGTTTCCCGGGATGGGGGGCTATTCGCTCGTCGCGCGTAAATCGGGAATGCGGCTCGCTGAGGATTTGATTTGCGTCGGTGAGTCCCACACGGCCGAATGGTATGCGAGACAGGGACTCGTCGATCATCTGTTCGAGACGGGTGATGGTTACTTAGCCACGCGTACCTTCATCGATACCCTCAGGCCGAAGTTAAACGGAATTCGCGCGATGGTGCGTGCCCGGCAGCGGGTATTGAGGCTAACCCGTGCCGAGCTGATGGAAATCACCGAGGACTGGGTGGAGTCGGCATTCACACTTGAGGAAAAAGACCTCGAGTACATGGAACGGCTTGTCGCGCTTCAAAATCGGCGCACGTCGAGCCTAATTGAGAAATCAACATCAAGCCTAACTTAATGTATTGCGCTGCGGTTCACGCCGCAGCGCAATACATTCAAGCGATCCGCCTGAGCTTGTACCGTTCGCGCATCCATTGCTCGAACGCCTCCGCCGGCATCGGTCTTGCGTACAGGTATCCTTGCAAGTACTCGACCCCCACGCTCTTCATAAAGATTTCGGCGGCCTTGCTCTCGATGCCTTCCGCAACAACCTCCAAATCGAGTTCGTGCGCGACTGCGGCCATCGATCGGACCAGCGCTTGCGCCTTATAGTCCGCGTCGATCGAAAACGCGAAACTGCGGTCAAGCTTGATTGCGTCGAGGGGAATCCGACCAAGCTGCGACAACGACGAATAGCCGGTGCCGAAATCGTCGAGATGCACCTGCGCTCCGAGTGCGCGAAATTGTTCGATCACGTTGATTGCTGCCGCTTCGTCCTCGATAAGACAACTCTCGGTAAGCTCGATGTCAAGCAGACACGTATCGGCTGCCGCGTGCCGCAATGCGTCCATGAACTGCGACACAATAGCCTTATCGGCAAGCTGCCGGGGGGACACATTGACCGCGATGCGCAGGTTCAGCCCGCGTGCGCGCCACTGCGAGGCCTGCGCCGCCGCTGTTTCCATCACCCATCGGCCGATCGGTCCGATCAATCCCGACTCCTCCGCATAACGAATGAATTCGGCAGGCATGATGAGCCCACGTTCCGGCGAATTCCAGCGGACTAGCGCCTCAACACCTTCGACGGTACCGTTCCTGAGCGACACCTTTGGCTGATAGTAAAGCGCCAACTGACCTTCATCGAGGCCGTGGCGCAGATTGGTGTCGAGCCAAATGTATTCAGAGACCTTGTGGTTCATTTCCGGCGAAAACACGCAATAGGTACGTTTCCCTTGATCCTTCGCGACGTACATCGCGGTATCGGCCGCACGAATCAGTGATTCGAGCGAGTCGCCGTGCTCGGGGTAAAGTGCGATACCGATCGAACAACCCGTATACACCTCGACAAACCCGACGCGGAATGGCGTGCGTAACCGCTCCAGGATACGCAGCGCGGTCGCCTCGAGGCTCGCCGGGCTCACCCCGCTGGCAAGCACGATGAACTCATCGCCGCCGAGCCGTGCTAGCACGTCGTCGCTATTGAGGCATGCGTGTATTGCGGTCGATACATCCTGAATCAGCCAATCGCCGAACACGTGTCCATAGTGATCGTTGATCTTCTTGAAATTGTCGAGATCGAGGAACAAGATGCCGATCGAGGTGCCTTCGGCTGCATCCGCGATCGCCGCTTGAATGCGAGCGTGGATGGCATTGCGGTTTGCTAGTCCCGTCAACGAATCCGTGTTGGCCAGCTCGATCAATCGAGCTTGTGCACGGCGCTCCTCCGTGATATCGGTGCCGGAGCAAATTAGAAACTGTTCGTCAATGCCGCTACCGCTGCGGACGAACTTATTGCGAAACAAGAAGAGCCGCTCGCCGTGTATCGTTTTGACGACCCGCTCGACTTCAGTCGACACGCCGCGATGATAAAAGCTTGCGATGTTCTGACTCGACGCCATCCCCTCGGTCGATGACATGAATAGCGTCCACACGTTGCGTCCAATCACGTCTTCTTCGCGCATGCCGGTCAGTTCTTCCGCCAGTCGGTTGAAGCGCTGGATGCGACCATCACGGTCGACGATCACGACCACCGAATTGACTTCGGACACCACTTGTTCGGCGAACGACAAGCCGTGCACTAAATCACGCGCGACCGATTCGGTGTCGTCGTAGTTAGATGCCGTCCCTGCCCAAATGTTGGCGCTTAGCTTTTTACCGACCAGATGCAGGCGCAATGAGACACCGGACAAGCGCGTGTCGATCACGAGATGAGACGTAATACCGGTGAGACGTCGGATCTGTGCAGCCTGGCTATCGGATAGCGCGATCGTGGCATCCGTTGGCTGAATTCCACACGCATGGGTTAGTTCAAGTGCGTTGCTATCACTGGAGAACCGCCAGTGAGGATTGGCGGTCCCGAAGCGGGTGTAAAGCACGTGATCGCGCGAGTCATCGTTCATGAATGTAATCGGATCCAGTGGTCCGTTAGGACAACACGACAAACGGTATGTAGGCGGGGGGGTGTCTTCCAGGCCATTTCCGATGATGCCCAATACACCGCGGGCGCGTTCCGCGCGCGGCCGGATGCCTGACGCTCCATGAAATTATCTGGCTCGATATCCTTGCGGACACGAGGATGTCCTTCGCGGCAGACGATGATTAATGCCCTACTTGTTTGCTGTTTCTCACCGCTTACTTTCTAATGCTTAAACAATACTACCAAGGGGCGATAGCGCGTTGTCAAAAATTGAAAAACGTCTCGAGCGAAAGATGGTTTTCGCTGCGGCACCGTCCAAATGCGAATTGGAGGAGGAGAAAGAAGCGCGAGGAATGAGGCGCGGTTGAGCGTAACGAAGGCTTCATAACCGTCGGGGTGCTGCCCGGGGAGAATGCGCGTCCGGTCCAATGTGATGTCCGCCCGCAGCCCCACTCGCCATGAAATACATGAGTCAATTCTTCCCCTCGTTCGCTGTTTCAATTATTCGGGTCAAATTCAATCAAGTCCGCGATAGTTCCCTGGATATCAGGGTACGGTTATTTGAGAAACGTGTATCGCTACCCACCCGTAACGACTTGAGTGACGAAAAGCATGTCCGGGATTCACCTGTTAGGTCTAACAGTTTTTATACCCCGGCGACATTTTTTACGCGCAAACTATGATTGGTCGCCACGTTAATCAAGTTGTATTTTTGGGTGTCGTGGAAAGAGGTATTTAGAAGAAATTTTCAAAATCAGTTGTGTTCTGAGTTGATAACGGGGCGCGCATGAATTGAAACTATCGCTAGCCGGCACAACAAATTCAGATTATTAGATGCATTGTTGATTAAAATTGTCAATAAATTTGCAACAATACTACCAAGCATTGAATGTGAAAAATGGCGGCGATCAGGTCGCTTGGAAGTAGCGTCTTATCATGCGATGAACATGTATCACATTTGAATCAATAAATATTATGGCAAGCGATCGCAAGCGTTTCTTTGGTCAAGCAGGTAATCGGTCAACTTGAATCTTCATCGTAATAATCTGTTTTTATAGGGCATTGCGTAACAAAGGGAGAGAATAAATGGCAATCGAAGTCAAGAATTGCTTGCCGGCACGAAAGTTGATTTACTGGACGCGCGATCCATCGACGCTGTTGCGCAAGGAGCTGGCACGTCGTGGATGGCAGGTGTCGGTGGTGACGGGCGCGAATCGGGTGTGGAACGTGACGGGCGAAGTCATGGGCGGCATTCTCGACCTGAGTGCGGTTTCGCCCGGCGAGTTGGAGAAGATGGCTGCGATATGCGCCACGCTGCGCAATGTCGCGTGGGTGGCGCTCATCGATTCGCGCCAAGCAGTCATATCGGAAGTGCAAGCACTGCTGCGCGACTGCTGCTTCGACTACATCACATTGCCAGTGCTGAACCAGCGGATCGCCGATACGGTCGGCCATGCGTATGGAATGGAATGTCTGTTCGCACCGGACTCGGTGTCCCTCGCGTCGGCCGAGCAGGGCATGATAGGCACTTGCGATGTGATGCTGCAGTTGTTCGACACTGTGCGGCGTGTCGCGCGCACCGACGCGCCGGTGCTGGTTTCCGGTGAAACAGGCACAGGCAAGGAGCTGACAGCCGCCGCGATCCATCACAATTCCGCGCGGCGCGCGGGTCCGTTTGTCGCCGTCAACTGCGGAGCAATTCCGCCGCACCTGCTGCAATCGGAATTGTTCGGCTATGAGCGCGGCGCGTTCACGGGCGCGAACACGCGCAAGATCGGCCACATTGAGTCGGCCAACGGCGGCACCTTGCTGCTCGACGAAATCGGCGATCTGCCGCTCGAGAGCCAGGCAAGCCTGTTGCGCTTTCTACAGGAACGCACGATCCATCGCTTGGGCGGCAGAGATTCCGTGCCGGTAGACGTGCGCATCGTGTCGGCGACCCACGTTGACTTGCACGGCGCAATGAACGAGGGGGGCTTCCGAGCCGACCTGTTTCACCGCTTGTGTGTGCTGCGCGTCGACCAGCCGCCGCTGCGTGCGCGGGGTAAGGATATCGAGGTACTCGCGCGGCACATGTTGGAGCGGTTCAAGGCGGATGCACGGTACCGAGTACGGGACTTCTCGACCGATGCGATCTCGGTGCTGTACAAGCATGGATGGCCCGGCAACGTGCGCGAGCTGATCAATCGCGTGCGCCGCGCATTGGTGATGGCGGAAGGTAGGCTGATCACTGCGCACGATCTCGAACTCGAGCATTGTATTGATACCGCACCGCTGTCGGTCACGGCGATCCGCAAGTCGATCGAGCGCGAGGTGATCGAGTCCGCGCTACTGCACAATGATGGACGTCTTGCCGGCACCGCGCGGGAGCTGGGTATTTCGCGCGCGACGCTGTATCGCTGGATGGAAGCCCATGGCATAGAGCGGCCGCGAAGCAGCGTCAAAGCCGGCGCGATGGATCCTTCAGCCGATCCGTATCGTTTTCGGCGGGATGAGGAAGCGGCATAACCTCATTCGTGTGCAGTGGCGGCGTGGGCCATGCGGTTCGTAGCTGAGGCAAGGCAGTCGGAATTCGGGGCCACACTGAAGCGCGTGGTTCCTCGCGCAACGTGTGTTTCGATGTAAGCGACTCGGCATGGCCGGTCCCCGTTTCTGATTTTGCTGGCACATGATGGGCGCGTTTAAATTGACGAAGGCCATCAGCCATGTCGAATGCAGGGGGGCGAGACCATCCCCGCCGCGCGTATGCGCGCGAATTCAAACAGCAGATGATCCGGGAGGCGTTGGAGCCCGGCACATCGGTGTCGATTGTCGCGCGCCGACACGACATCCATGCCAATGTCGTATTCGGATGGCTCAAGCAATATCGGGATGGCAAGCTGGACCTGCCGACCGTAGCGGCGGGACCGACAGCTGCAGCAAACATCGAGCTCCTGCCCGTCGACGTAATCGATTCGACATTGGCGCTGCGCTCGCTGCTGTCGGCAGCGGCATCGAAGGCGGCGACGCGTGACGTTCCCGCATCAACGCCGGGGGCGAGATCGAAGTGGAGATCGGCAAGCGCTGCGTGCGGATTCGTGGATTGTCTGCCGAGTACGCCGAAACGATCCTGCGAAATTGCCTGAAGTGATCGCGTTGCCGGCGGGCAAGCGCATCTGGCTCGCGGCCGGTGTGACCGAGATGAGATGTGGATTCCAGGGGCTGGCCGCGAAGGGGCATTGTCACGTTGGCGATGGCGGGCGGTTGGCTGCGGCGCGGCACAATTGCCTTTCGTGGTGACATGGCGGCTGTGAGCTCACTATGACGATGACGCCGCGATGTCACTCGCAGTGGTCGGCGGGCTTCAGACGCGGATATCCGCTCTGGCCGGAATCAATCACGTCGACACACTGTTGGGC
This sequence comes from Burkholderia alba, assembly GCF_034721475.1. Taxonomy (NCBI): domain Bacteria; kingdom Pseudomonadati; phylum Pseudomonadota; class Betaproteobacteria; order Burkholderiales; family Burkholderiaceae; genus Burkholderia; species Burkholderia alba. The sequence goes on from NZ_JAWJWL010000050.1 coordinate 14,071, forward strand.
AGAAACGTTCAGACCACTGTCGATGTCGCGCGTCGTCCCGTTCGATAGCTGGATGCGATAACGGTAAATCGGGGCGGTCTGCGTCTCGTTGCGCGATCCGAACAGACGCGATACATCGAAGCTGAGGCCCGCACCGAAGAAACCGCCAGACGAGGTATTCGGAAAACCGCCACTGCCACCGCCGCCTCCTACGCCGACCGTCGGGCCTGATGCCGAAGGTGCAATGGGCACATCCGTCAGATGCGTTTTGCCGACAATCCGACCGGCCGTGATGGTTGCGTCGACGGGTAACGAGACTTCCGAGGTAGGTAACGCCGAGCAGGCCACCATACTCAACGCCACGGCCATGATTGCGAAGGCCGCTTTATCGATTGTCATCATCCGTTCCCCCTCGAAACGTCCTTGAATCGGTTTGAGATTGATGTCGCCAGCGTTCGCAGGCGAGCCGATGCTGGTTCAGCAAGCGCGCGTAGTCGGCATCGAACGTCGGGCGTTCGTAGATCGACGGGGGGCGTCCGTTTGGCGAACCGGAGGCGGTGTCAACGACGCTAACGTCTGGCCGAGCCAGGGACTGGGTGCCTAGATAATAGCGGGGGCGCAGTCCGACTTCAACACCCCATCAATCAGGACGACAGACTACTTGACCTTGCTCGACCAATTTGAGCAAGACGGGTTTGATGTGCGTGAGGGGAAGGCCCATGCGGCGGGCGATCTGAAACGCCTCGTAGCCGATCAAGGGCTGCATGGCGCGGAGCAGGTCGGAGGCGAGACGGGACGAAATAGTCATGCGCGTGATGGTATCGGCGATGAGGGGCGGGGACGGTGAGCCAAAGCGGGGCGATTCGGTTTATGCCGGATCGTCCCGTTTGTCATGTGTGCCCGCCTTTGCCTGCTCGGCGGCAGCTTTTTCTGCCATCGATTTTCGGCTTTCCTCGAGCATTTTCCGGGCGAAGCTGGTGTCTGGCGCACCTCGTTTGGCATCAGCATTACCGCGCGCAATACGTTGTTGCATGGTGAGCAATCTCAGTTGCTCGGGCGTGAGGGTATCGGAAGTCAGCCAGTCATCAGGGAGCGTGGCGGGCGGTGTGGTCGGTGCGCGCAGACGCGAGGCGGGCGAAGTGGTGGCCAGGGACGGCGCTGGCGGGAGCGGAACCGAGGCGGTGGCCGGGCTGGGTTCGCGGTTTGGGGACAACGCAGCTGGGACACGGGAGACGGCATGCGGGCCGCGAACGGGGGCCATGCCGCGCTGTCGGCGAATGCGTTTGAGGGTGACGGCGAAGGTTTGGTAGGTGAAATACAGGCCGAGGGCGGCGAGTTCTTCAATGATGGCGGCATAGCGGACGCCGGCGCGGATGGCATTTTCGACGTGTTCGAAGAGATCGCAAAGCTGGGCGGCTTTGGGGCGATTAGAGGCGGAAGCGAGCGCGGAAAGGTGGTTGGAGGATTGACCGGGATTCGTAAAAAATCCGCCGCATATTTGACTAAGATACTGATTTAAAATAACAATATTAGTCGGATTGAGCGAAAAACCCGGGCCGCAGCAGGTAGTCGCTGAGCCTGGTTGATATGCCCATCACGCCAGGTTGCTCCAGCCATCCCAGCAGTCTGCCGCCCACACGCCATGCACTGATTCGCGTATAGCGGCGGCCCGTACGGGCCGCGTTCAGGACGTCAGTTGTTATCGAAGTAGATTTCCTCTATGTCGGGGCCGTAGCTCGTGTTCTGGTTGGCAATCGTCGCTTGCGACACTGAAATGGTATTCGACCCGGCCAGCGCGTTGAATGGGACCTTGACTGCCGTACCGTAGCTACCTGTCGGCGGGAAATCGACCATCGTGCTCGCGCCATTGATCGTGACCGTCCCGTAGCGCGGCGTGCTGTCGTTGTTGATATAACGGATATACAGCGTATGGTTACCCACCGTGGCCGTGGTGACGTTCGGGAACATCACGGTGCCGTTGCCGGGGCCACCCAGATAGCCGATTTTATTGCCCATGACAAAGCACTGTGCGGTGCACGAGCTGACCACGGCACCACCTGACAACGCCATACCCGGTGAATTTGCGCCGTAATGTGCCTGCGGTGGTGTGCTCGTCTGAAATTGCCCTGTCGTCAGGTTGACGCCGAACCCGTCATACCACTTCGGCACTGACACCGTCGTGCCGCTCACGGTCAGAGGCAGCCACACATACGAAGAACTTGACAGCACGCTAGGCGGGCCGGTCCAGCGGTCGCCGAGGTAAAGATAGGACGTGCCGGCGCTGCCGGTGATGGGCAGAACAAAGGCCGTTTGCGACGAGAAGGTGTTGGTTCCTGTTGGTGCGAATTTGCCGGCGTTCGTCCACGGGCCCGCAAGCGAAGTGGCTGTCCAGTAGATGTTGTCGTTCAGACTCCAGCCCGTCTGGAATGAGGTTAACAGGAAATAATTGCCGTTGGCCTTGAATAGGGCCGGTGCCTCAATGTGCAGCGGTTCGTTGGGACCGTCCACGGTTGCGATCAGCGACGTGACGCTCAGGTAATCGCTGCTGAGTTTATAAATCTGCACACCGACATTGCGTTGTTCGCCGACCAGATACGCCGATCCGTCAGTGCCCTGGAACAGTGTCATATCCAGGCTTGGATTGCCAAGCGGCCGGAAACTGCCTTTGTACGCATATGGGCCGCACGGCGTGCCGCTCGTCGCGACCCCCACCTTTTGCGCGCTATAGTTGGAGTTGTCGATATGCATGTACATCACGTACTGCTTGGTGCTCGCGTTGTAGATGATCTTCGGTCGCTCGACGATACTGCTTGAGGTCAAATCGCCCGAAGCTTGTAGCGCTAGCGCGGCACCTTGACGATGCCAAGTCTGCAAATCGGTCGAGGAGTAGCACGATAGCCCCTGAAAATAGCCGATACTGGTTTCATCAGTCTTGTTTTCACCGACCCAGTAAAAGGTATTGCCAACTTGAATCACGCCGGCGCCATGCGCTTGAATCGGATTGCCGGCATCGTCGACCCAAGGCAATACGGACGGATGGATCACGCCTTGCACGTCAGCCACCGCCGGCGGCGAGGCCAATACCACACCCGACAAACACGAGCCGGCAAGCAAGCTCCATAGGGATTTCATGCACATCAACATATTCAGTCTCCCAAGATGGATTTTCTTGTGGTGACGCAAGACCGCCACATGGCTTCGACCAAAGGTACGATCAACCCGATCAAACACGCAAGCGATCAGTCGGCACTCTAGATACTGGGATGCCGCGCGCAACTCCATGTATTTTTGGATATGGAATTGTTAAAGATCATAAATTGCTTCATAAAGGATTTGTATCGCTAACTTCTATTATCGATAGGGGTATATTTCCCGGCGAAACTGCCATCTCGCAAAACGTGTCACACCTGACCGTCACGCAGTCGCCATCCCGTTGCCTATAATCATCGCGCCCGATCCGGACGCCCACTGAGGTTTGACGCCCATTCCGCCTGACTGACCCGGACCGGAAAGCGATCGCGTCTAGGCCCTACGTCTAGAAATCCTTTGTGCCGCTGCGCGAATTTCGAGATCCGCAGCGCACGCAGGTATTCTTGTCGTGCGTCGGCCCCATTCGGCAACACTTCGCGCTCAAACGTCATGTGCTACGCGCGTCGCGCTATCGCAAGCAGCTCGCGACGCGCTTCGAAACCTGGCGACTTCTCACCGGCATGACCCAAGATCCGTCTTTCGCCGCCTGAGCAACCGGCTGAACACTACAGGTTTATCCCGCCATCGCCAACGTGACTATGCCCCGACATCGGCCCCTCNGCTATCGCAAGCAGCTCGCGACGCGCTTCGAAACCTGGCGACTTCTCACCGGCATGACCCAAGATCCGTCTTTCGCCGCCTGAGCAACCGGCTGAACACTACAGGTTTATCCCGCCATCGCCAACGTGACTATGCCCCGACATCGGCCCCTCACGGGGGTGTGGTGAACTAGCCTCTTAGCGGCGCGACCAAATCTGGTTGCTGTTTCCGCTACAGCCATATGCAATGACTGGCGTGTTATTAGGAGAAGTTCCGCCGCCAGATACATCCAGGCACATGTTCGACAGGACACCCTTGTATTTACCGTCGTAAATTCGGTCGAATTGTTGATGCTTGCTTAAGTCACACGTAGAAATCTGAACCGCCGTAGTGGCAACGGCCCCGATGGGAATGTCGACGCACATACTGGGGTTAGAACCGAGCTGGAGTTGATTGATCGAGGTACTGACAAATTGCTGGGTCGCACCACCAGTGCAATCGGAAATAATCAACTTGGTTCCGCTTGTGGTACTGCCGCCAGATAAATCCAGGCAGCGCCCTGAGGCCTTGCTGACAAGTTCGGTCGCCCCCGCCACCGGTGGGGTGGTCGACGTGACCCGATACATGACCAGTCCATGGCTGGGAACGGTTGCTCCAATCGGACCGACGGTACCGGAACTCACCCCTGTGTACAGATTTTTCAGCGTCGCGCTGCCCAGGGGCAAGCCAATCGCCTGCAGCGTCGTGCTGATTGTCATCGATGCGCTGCTAGTATTGAGCAATGCCACAGCGCGGTCCCCGTTCGCCAGGGGCCGACTCAAGACGACCGTATTGCCCGTGCTGCCGACAGCAGTGCTGCTGACAATGGTGGCCGGGATGCCCAGCGGGTCCTGATCAACGGCAATCACGTCGCGATTGGACAGCGTGGTCGCCGTCGTGCTATCCATCGAGCGCAAATCGTTGCCGGCGATCAACGGCGCGGCCAGCATCGCCCAGAGTCCGAAATGAGTCCTATATTCGGTGGCCGTCATCCCACCGTTACCGACCTCAAGCATATCCGGATCGTTCCACTTCCCCGGGCCAGCAGCCGGTTGCAAGGAGACCGCTGCCTGATAGTTACCGATCATGCTGGACCAAGAGTCACTGATATCGCCTGAAGTGCGCCAAAGATTCGCCACCGCCCCCGCCCAGGACGGGAAATTGAGTGCGCCCGTCGAACAGCATGAAGACAAGCTATATCCAATAGGCCGCGATTGCTTTTGTAATTCGTTACTCATCCTTGTGAACAAGAGTTGCCCCAGCTGCCCTTCTGTCAAACCTGGATTATCTGCCCACATCTGGGGAGACTGAGTGGTGCCGGTCTGACACCAATCGTATTTCAAGTAGTCGACTCCCCATGCGGAAAACGTAGCAGCATCGCCGGCTTCGTGTCCGTAGCTCCCCGGCTTGAGCTGACAGGTAGCCTGAGTCGGCGATTCATACAAACCGAACTTCAATCCCTTGGCATGTACATAAGCTGCAAGCGCCTGCATGCCACTCGGGAAACGAATCGGATCAGCCTGCAGATTTCCGGTGGCGTCGCGCTGAGAGGCCATCCAACAATCATCGACGATGACATAGTTATATCCCGATGCGGCCAGCCCTCCTGGTGCCGCCATCGCGTCGGCGATGCCCCTAACGACGGTCTCATTGACGCTCGTGTTGGTACATCCAGGGTTACCAAATTTATTCCAGCTATTCCACCCCATTGGTGGAGTACGAGCCACACCGTTATCAAGTGCGAATGCACTGTAGTGCAAACACACTAATGCTGTCATCACTATAATCTTCAGTAATGCCAATCTATTTTTCATAGTTCCCACCCAACGATGCTTCAGTCTGTTTTTATGAATTCCAAGTCCCTGATGCGGACTAGTCTCCACATACCCCGTCCACAGTATTAACTGTGATTAAGGAAGTCAATTTCCCGTGGATCTTCCCAAATAGTGTTTCCGGCGACGTCAGCCCCAAGTTGCGTGGTCGAGGCGATTGAATCGGCCCGGGTCTTTCGGGGCACGATGGTGCGGACAAAGGTTGGACTACCAGGAGGTAGCCCATGTACTCGTACGAAGACCGCGTTTAGGCGGTTCGGCTGTTGGGGGATGCCCCTATGTGTTTCGTCAAGCGTTAGGGGCTGACTTGGGTTGGTAAATGGTGCCGTCGCGCAGCATGGCGAACAG
>NZ_JAWJWL010000051.1:0-18486 GCF_034721475.1 Burkholderia alba
GACGTTTGAGTTCCTGCGTGCGAAAATCGGGGCATTGTTACGACCGATCGCGTGACTTTACTTTGATTGTTGTGTACAGGTGCTTCCGCAGAAAGCGTACTGCTCCTGTGCAAAATACTTGATGATCGTCGCATACATACATCCCTATCGCTAACCGATATTATCGATAGGGATGTCGACGAGGAGAGGGATGGCCTCGCGCGAACGACTTGTCGCCCCCTTCAACTTGGTTGCTGCCTCGACCGTGTATGACACCGTACCGATTTGCACGGCGATTGGGCGCACGTTCGCATCAAGCGCCTCGGCCTCTGTCGCCGGGACGTCCAGAACGATCCGGGACACAGCGCATTACATCGCACGTGCAGGACCGTCATCACCGGAACGGAGTGTCACCATGAATCCCATCACACTGGTTCTATCCGCCGCGTTCGTACTCGCGGCTCTCTCTGTCGGTACATAGGGGGGCAACCTGTACCTCGCAGCCCTGCTTTTCATCGTCGCCATCCTCATCGCGCTGTCCGTGCGGGTTGCCAATGTCTGGGAAAAATTCGTGATCTTGCGGGTCGGAAAACTGCAGAGCGTCAAGGGTGCCGGCTTTTTCATGCTCATCCCGATCATCGACAACATCGTCGGGGTTATCGACGGAGCGCATTCAAACCACCGCATTCAACGCGGAGGAAGCGCTGACCAAAGACACCGTGCCCGTCAATGTCGACGCCGTGATCTTCTGGCACGTCCATGACGCGCAGAAGGCTGCTCTGGCGATTTCCGACTATCGGCAGGCCATCGACCGGGTCGCGCAAACCTCGCTGCGCGAGATGATCGGATCATCGATGCTGGCTGCGCTGCTGTCGGACCGCAAAGCGGCCGACATGCACCTGCGCGACGAGATCGGTCGGAAAACCATTGACTGGGGGGTGACTGTACGATCGGTCGAAACCCGCGACGTCGCGATCCCGGTCGCGCTGCAGGATTCGATGTCGCGCCAGGCGCAGGCGGAGCGCGAAAAGCAGGCGCGGGTGATCCTCGGTTCTGCCGAGGCGGACATCGCGTCCAAGTTCGTCGAAGCGGCGCAGGTATATGAACATCATCCGGGCGCGCTGCAATTGCGCGCGATGAACATCATCTACGAGACGACGAAGGAGCGCGGTGCGACGATCCTGATTCCCAACTCGATGGTGGACAGCCTGAACCCGGCGCTTGCGCTTGCCGTGGCCGGATATGACGTGACGCGCGCCGCGCCGGCGACCTCGTTCAAGAACGCAGCCTGATCGCGAGACGCACTGCGCCGATCGCGATGTTTGGTGCGAATCGCCCGACAATCGACGCTGTGTTCGGGCAGTGCACGTCACCCGCAGGGCGGACCCGACCGGTCCGCGTAGAATTCTTCGTGCTCGACACGCTGACCGACACGGACGCCGTGATGGAGACGTTGGCGGACCCCGATACATTTTGGAACTAGACCCGGCCACCCGTGGGAGCCCCGCATGCACGCAGACCTCGCTGAACGGATCGACGCCGGCCAGGTTGCCCAAGAATCGTCGTCCTACACGAAGCGCTGCCCGTTCCCTCTCCGCGCCGTTCCGGTCCTCGCAAATCCGTGCGGCAACGTACCGACTCGCCGCCCTGACGCGCGCATTTTGATAGATACCACCTGCACGGAAGGAGTGCGCTGATGGATGATGACTGGACACCCTCCCGGACGCGAGAGGAAGCGGCTCAGCAATTGCGCGCGAACGCGCGTGCGGTCGACGACGGCATGCCCGCAAGCCCCCCGCGAGTGGCTACCGTAAAGATCCGCACGCCCAGACAACGCATCTCTGAGAGCCGGAAACGGCTTGGCATGCGTTTTCTGCCCGTTCTCTGATGTATCCACGCAGCAGTTCAACCTCTGCGCTCTCAAACAGAACGTAGAGCCGTCACTACAAGGCGGATGCCGAAGCCGGCGAAACGCCGGCTTTCGGCGTTGCCGGGCCCCGTGGCGTTTCGAAGACGAGGCTGGGAGCGGCGACCCGTTCCGTCGCGTGTAATCTGGATCGATGCAATGAAAACGTGATGATCAGGGCTATCCCGATCACGATGCCCCACATTGCGCTTGTCATCTTTCCATCCTCCGACTGCAATAAGGAAATTGCACGTCGCATGCCTCGTGGGCATTGACGCTCGGACTGCCAGTATCACCCGGACATCCTGCAGTCGGGGGCGCTACGAGTCGGTACGCTGCAGGACACTGCTCGCTCTGTCGGAAAACGAGAGACCCAATCGTTTGGGCCGTTTCTATCCAACGCACTTTATTGAGCAAATGGTTAGGGCGTGGCGGGAGGGCTGACGAACGACTGACAAAAGGAGAATAACGGCCAGAGGGCGCGTCGGTACGGTAGCGCTGAGCGATGGAGACAGGCACGTTGCGATGACAACGCGGTGCTCGCAGATACGCGATCTCGTACCACCCGGGAGATCGGCTCGCGCGTGTCCGTCACCGGGCCTTCACGCACCTGCTGCCGCGGCAACGTACGGCGTAGCGCGAATGCCGTCATTCGCTCACGGGCGTTTCGTTGGGCCCCCGGGCGTGACCGGCTCGCCTGCGCAAACCGGGTGGCGCAATTCAGGAGGTCGATCATCGAACTGAGAATCAGGATCGTGGCACCACGTTCCTTGCTCGTCTCGTAGGTGAGGTTCATCGCGCGCAACTGCTGCGCACCCGGATGGCTTTCATGCACCTATGCAGCCTCGACGAACTTGCTGGTCATTCATGTCTGAACCGATTCGCATGGAGATATTCCAGCGGCAGACCTGTCGCTCATGAAAGCAAATAGCGATTCTGCGGACCCTGGACATACTGTTTCTGCGCGATTTCGAGAACCGTGTCGCGAAACTCGTCAAAAACGACAAGCACCGAGCGTTCGTCGGATCCCATGCCAGGACGCAGGTTTCTGAGTACGGCGTCGTCCACCATGAAGCTGATTTCGCGTGAATTGTCGTACCCCCAGAAACACACGCAATGTCGTGAGGCATCGTAGCTACGGCTTGGATTGGGAAAAATAAGCATCTTGGTCAGTTTTACGAATCAGTTTCACACATCGACATCGTAGCGTCGTCGCGCGACGATGCTGAAAAAAGCGCCACAGGATCCGGATTCCGATCGTGGGGCGCCGCTGCTATTGCGGTGTCACTGACGCTTCGAAGCTTCCTTCTTCAGTTTCTTCGCCTCCTTCTTTTCCTTCGGCGTCTTGACCGCAACTTTCTTATCCGATTTTCTGGCGTCGTGGGCTTTGCTCATGATTCCCTCCTTCTATAGAACTTTCACTGAGTACGCCGTGACGCATTTTGCGACGCGGGCGCATACCAATCCAATCTGTCGCGAGGCGGTTGCGATTGGTATCGCGCATCTGGCGATCGATACCTCGACCCGGATGTCAAGAATGCTGCGAGGTGGGCCGGCACTTGCTGGGCGCAGCATACATCCATCACGGGCATGAGCGGAGGCAACGATCGCTTTCCACGCGTTGCGCGGCGGATTCCGTTTGTTGACAGCTGCGCTGCCTCCTGCATCATCGTGTGGAAGCTCAAGCGTGTCATGGAGCGCGGCTTCACGCCGCGGGGTGTCCTAGTGCGCTCCGCGCTGCGCATTCCGGCTCATGTCCTGAGCTGACTTCGGGATCCCGTATCGAATTCAACGGAAGACCGCGGAAAGTACGTGGGAGAGTGGGGCAATCAGGTTACTGCTTCCTGAAGCGTCGCTTTAAGTATAGTCCGTTGCGTGCGATAACCGTGCCAAATTTTCGTCCGCTCCGTTGAGGTCGAACTCGCGGTCGAGTTGGTCGCACGGGAACCGACTTACGAAAATCATCTTGGGCGTCGCCGCTCGGGGCGATGAACATCATCCACGAAACGACGAAAGAGCGCGGCGCGACGAACCTGATCCCCGGCTCGATGATCGACAGTTCGAATGCCTTGCCAGCTTCTGCGGTTGCCACATGCGGATGCGATCTTCATCTGGGCCGCTCGATCCTCCGGTTGCACGGACGGACTGCACGAATCCCCACCGGAAGACTGTTCACCAGCGTACCGACTCTCCGGCGCGCCGCGGGGCACGATGACGCTCGTGGTGTTTGTCTGCCGGGAGAGGCTCATGGAATATCCGATCTATATCACGCGACGCGGAAATCCCCGCTATCACGGCAGGCTGGCGGATTTTCCCGAAGCCATCGTGGAAGGCGATACCTATGGTGAATTACAGGCGGTCGCCGTGCAGCGGGTCATGGCCCGCTATGACCGGTGCTCGCGTCTCGTTCCACCGCCCACTTTGGATCTGTCGGTCTTGCAGGCATCGGCGCTCGACACCGGCGACGGTATCTGGCGCTTCGTCGAGCTCGACCTGACCCGGATGACGTCGAGCACTATACGAATCGAGTTGTGCTTGCCGGAGCGTATCGTGCGCGACATCGATCGAACGGCGATCGCGTTGCATACGACGCGCGACGTGGTCGTGTCGATGCTGTGCGCCCACTGCACGGGCCGGTCCGCGCAGCGGGGCAGGTCACCGGCGGCGATGCCGCTGTCGCCCGCGCTGTGACGGCCTGAGCATGTCGCGGCGCGGTCGTCCGTGGGTCGCGACCGGCGCCGATCCGCGTTGCCGGATAGAAGAGACCGCCCTGATCCGCGGCCCGCGGATCGGAATCAAGCCGAGCTTCGCCCATCCCGCATCTCCTCGACACCCTGGTGTCGAGGAGATGTCGCGCGACGGATCGCGGCGTTCAGGGAGAAGCTGTGTCGAAGAATCACGTAGCGCGGGGTGCACGTCACCGAACCTCGCCGTGGGGCAATGCCCGGCCGATTCGCGAGGAATTCTTCGGCGAGGAAAGACTGGCGCAGCATGGGGCCAGCCTGGCCCACGCGCAGAAGATCTCGCCCGGTCCGGCCTCCGGCCCCTCGCTTGCCACACGGTTGAAGGACAACGCAGATCATCTGCAGAAGGCCTACCGCAACACGGTGGCCGCGGATGCGCGCGGCGAGGAAATCATGCCCGCGGCGGAGTGGCTGCTCGACAACTACTATCTGGTCGCGGAACAGGTGCGGCAGATCCGCGACGATCTTTCCCCGCGTTACTACCGGCAACTGCCCAAGCTCAGCGGTGGGCCGTTCGCCGGCTATCCGCGTGTGTTCGAGATCAGTTGGGCCTTCGTCGCCCATACCGACAGCCGTTTCGATCCCGATGCCCTGTGCCGCTTCATACTGGCCTATCAGGCCGTGGAGCCGCTGACGATCGGCGAGCTATGGGCGGTGGCGATCACGCTGCGGATCGTGCTGATCGAAAACCTGCGGCGGCTCGCGGACCAGATCATCGACGATCGGCGCGCGAGGATCGACGCCGACGCGCTTGCGGATCGCCTGCTCGGCGAGGGCGGCCAGACGCGGCAGGACGCGGGACCGCTGGTCGCCCGCTACGAGCAGGCGGTATCGCACGATGCGTTCGCGGTGCAACTGATCCAGCGGCTGCACGACCATGATCAGGCCATCGCGCCGGCACTGGCGTGGCTGCATCGGCACCTGGCGGCGCGCGGGGCGACACCGGACCAGATCGTCGCGTCCGTCAATCACCAGCAAGGCGCCGCGAGCCTGACCGTGCGCAACGTGATCACCAGCATGCGGCTGATTTCGGAGGTGGACTGGACCGATCTGTTCGAGCGCATCAGCCTCGTCGATCAGGTGCTGCGCAGCCACCCCGGATTCGCGCAGATGGATTTCCCCACGCGCAATCTGTATCGCGACGCGGTCGAGGCATTGGCGCGCGGCGCGCCCGTCAGCGAGCTGGAGGTTGCCCGTCGCGTCGTCGCCGAGGCGGCGGCGCAGGGCGCGAACCCTGCGCCGGCCGACGGTGCGCCGCCGCGCCGTGAGTCCGACCCGGGCTATGCCCTGCTGGCAGGCGGCCGCGCCGCGCTCGAAGCCGCGATCGGCTATCGTCCGCCCGTGGCGTCATGGTTGCGGCGCCTGACGCGTCGCGCCGGCCTCGGCGGTTATCTCGGGCGGATCGGACTGCTTGCCGCGCTCCTGCTGGCGGGCATGCTGGCGTGGCTCGCCCGCATCGAGCCGACCGGTCACTGGCTGATCTGGCTCGGCCTCGCCGGGCTGCTGCCCGCACTCGATGCCGCGGTGGCGTTCGTCAATCGCGGCGTGATGCGGGATGTCGGCGCGCGCATCCTGCCGGGCCTCGCATTGCTCGACGGCATTCCGTCGGATTTGCGCACCATGGTCGCGGTGCCGGTGTTGTTGACGACGGAGGCGGCGCTCGCAGAACAGATCGAACACCTGGAAATCCATCATCTGGCGAGCCCCAACGGAGCGCTTTACTTCGCCCTGCTCTCCGACTGGACGGATGCGCCCACGCCGCATCTCGACAGCGACGACGGGCTGCTGGCGGCCGCGATAGCGGGCATCGAGCGGCTGAATCGCCTTTATCCGGCGGCGCCGGACGAAAGCGAGCGATTTCTGTTGCTGCATCGTCGGCGCGGCTGGAACGCCGGCGAACGATGCTGGATGGGCTGGGAGCGCAAGCGCGGCAAGTTGCACGAGCTGAACCGGCTGCTGCGCGGCGCGTCGGACACCTCGTTCATCGCGCTGGATGGCCGGCCGCCGCGCGCGCCGCGGGATGTGCGCTACGTGATCACGCTCGATGCCGATACCCGGCTGCTGCGCGATACCGTGCGCCGCCTGATCGGCAAGATGGCGCACCCGCTCAACCGGCCGGCATTCGATCCGGCGAGCCGCCGCATCGTCGACGGCTATGGCGTGCTCCAGCCGCGCGTGACCTCGTCGCTCGCGAGCGGCGACGAGGGGTCGCTGTTCCAGCGCGTGTCGTCGAGCGCGCACGGCATCGATCCTTATGTGTCGGCTGTATCGGATGTCTATCAGGATCTGTTCGACGAAGGCTCCTATGCGGGCAAGGGCATCTACGACGTCGATGCGTTCGAGGCGGTGCTCGCCGGCCGCGTGCCGGAGAACACGGTGCTCAGTCACGATCTGTTCGAAGGTATTTTCGCGCGGGCCGGGCTGGCGTCGGACATCGAGGTCGTCGAGGCCGCGCCGTCCCGCTACGACGTCGCGGCGGGACGCCTGCACCGCTGGGCGCGCGGCGACTGGCAACTGTTCCCGTGGCTGGCCTTCGGTCACGGTGCGCTGCCGGCCGTCGGTCGCTGGAAGATGCTGGACAACCTGCGCCGCACGCTGACGGCGCCCGCCATGTTCGTTGCGCTGCTGGCCGGCTGGTGTATGCCGCTGCCCGTGTCGCTGGCCTGGAGCGCGTTCGTGCTGGTGACGATCGCGCTGCCGCTGTTGTTGCCCGTGTTGAGCGGACTGGTGCCGCGCTGGCGGCGCACGCACGTCAAGATGACCACGCGCAGCGTGCTCTATGCGTGGGCAGCGGAGCTGAGGTTCGCGTCGACGCGGTTCGGCTTGTCGATCGTCATGCTGCCGCAGCAGGCGTGGTCGATGATCGATGCGATCGCGCGCACGCTGTTTCGCGTGGGGATCAGCCGGCGGCATCTGCTCGAATGGACCACGGCGGCCGAAGCCGGCGCGCGCGACCGGCGCGCCCTCGCGTCGACCTATCTGCAGATGCGCAGCGGCGTCACGCTCGCGCTGCTGGGCGCGGCTGTCACGCTCGCCGTGAACTGGCGCCTCGATCGGCAGGGCGGCTGGCTGGCCGTTCCGTTCGCGCTGGCCTGGCTGGCTGCGCCGGCGATCGCGTACTGGCTGAGCCGCGCGCCGAGGCCGGCGGGCGAACTGGCCGTGACGCCGCGTGATGCGCGCCAGCTGCGGCATGATGCGCGCCGGACCTGGCGTTACTTCGAGACGTTCGTGACGGCCGACGATCAGATGCTGCCGCCGGACAATTTCCAGGAGGATCCGAAGCCCGTCGTCGCGCACCGCACCTCGCCGACCAATCTCGGGCTGTATCTGCTGTCCGCCGTCAGCGCCCGCGAGTTCGGCTGGCTCGGCACGCAGGACGCGGCGTCGCGGCTGGAGGCGACCCTCGCGACGATGCAGCGGCTGCCGCGCTACCGCGGGCATTTCTACAACTGGTACGACACGCGCGATTTGCGGCCTCTCGAACCGAAGTACGTGTCGTCGGTCGACAGCGGCAATCTCGCCGGCCATCTGATCGCGCTCGGCAACGGTTGCCGCGCATGGGCGGACCAGCCGGGCGGCGTGGGGCGGCAGGCCGTGTGCGACGGGATCGGCGACACGCTCGCGTTGCTGCGCGAGGCGCTGTACCGGGGCGATGCCGCCCGGACGACCTTGCACGGCGAATTCGAGCGGGCCGCGACCGAGCTGGAGGAGACGCTCGCCGCAGCGGCCGCGGAGGACGGCGCGCTGGATTGGCCCGCGATCATGATGCTGGCCGCGACCGTTGCCGATGTCGCGCGTGCGCTGATGGACGAGATCAGCCGGGAGCAAAGCGGCGACGTCGAGGACGTGCTGTTCTGGGCACAGGCGCTCGAGCACGCGGTGCAGGGGCACAATTTGGACGCCGTGCGCACGCGGGACGACGCGCAGGTGCTGAACAAGCGTCTGCATGCGCTGGCCGATGCCGCGCTGCAGATGGCCTCTGCGATGGAATTCGGCTTCCTGCTCGATCCGGTGCGGAACCTGCTGTCGATCGGTTATGCGGTGGCGGACGGACGGCTCGATCCCGGCAACTACGATCTGCTGGGATCGGAAGCGCGCCTGGCGAGTTTCGTCGCGATCGCGAAGGGAGATGTGCCGGCGCGGCACTGGTTCCGGCTCGGCCGTCTGGCGACGCCGATCGGACATCGCGCGGCGCTGATCTCGTGGTCGGGGTCGATGTTCGAATACCTGATGCCCTCGCTGGTGATGCGCGCACCGGCCAGCAGCCTGCTCGCGCGCACCAATCATCTGGTGGTGCACCGGCAGATCGCATATGCCGACAGCCTGCGCCTGCCGTGGGGCATGTCCGAGTCGGCCTACAACGCGCGCGACATCGAGCTGACCTATCAGTACTCGAGCTTCGGCGTGCCCGACCTGGGGCTCAAGCGCGATCTCGGCCAGCATCTCGTGATCGCGCCTTATGCGACCGCGCTCGCGGCGATGGTCGCGCCGGACGCCGCCGCGCGCAACTTCGAGCGGTTGCGCGCCGCCGGCGCGTGCGGACGCTTCGGCTTCTACGAAGCGCTCGACTACACGCCTGCACGCGTGCCGGAAGGGCTGTCGGTTGCGGTCGTGCGGGCCTTCATGGCGCATCACCAGGGTATGTCGATCGTGTCGATCGCGAATGCGCTGCTCGGCGGGCGCATCCGCGCGTTCTTCCATAGCGAGCCGGCCGTCCGCGCAACCGAGCTGCTGCTGCAGGAGCGGGTGCCGAGCCGGGTCGCGGTGGGGCGGCCGCGGGTCGACGCGAGCCCTGCCGGCAGGGTGCGCGGCGTCGAATCCGCCGTTGCGCGGCGTCTGCTGTCGGCGGACGATCCCGCGCCCGTCACGCATCTGCTGTCCAACGGACGCTACGCCGTGATGCTCACGGCCGCGGGTTCCGGCTACAGCCGCCGCGACGACCTGGCCGTCACGCGCTGGCGGGAAGACGCGACGCGCGACGATTGGGGCAGCTATCTGTATTTGCGCGATGTCGACAGCGGTGAGGTCTGGTCGGCCGCATGGCAGCCCACCGGCGTGGTGCCGGACAGCTACGAAGCCACCTTCACCGAGGATCGCGCGGAGTTCGTCCGTCGCGACGGCAGCCTGACGACGTCGCTCGAGGTGGTGGTGTCCGCCGAGGACGATGCGGAGGTGCGGCGGGTTTCGGTGGCCAACGCGGGCGCCCGGGCCCGCGTCATTGAAGTGACCTCCTATGCGGAAATCGTGCTCGCGCCGGCCGCTGCCGACCACGCGCACCCGGCCTTCTCGAAACTGTTCATCGAGACCGAATACGTGCCGGCCTCCGGCGCCATCCTGGCGACGCGGCGCCGGCGCGCGCCGAACGAGGCGGAGGTCTGGGCCGCGCATCTCGCGGTGAGCGCCGGCGAAACCGTCGGCGCGGAAGAATTCGACACCGACCGCATGCGTTTCATCGGGCGCGGGCGCAGCGTGCGCCTGCCGCTCGCGCTGGATGAGTCGCGCGTGCTGGGGGCATCCGAAGGCGCGGTGCTGGATGCGGCATTCATGTTGCGCCGGCGATTGCGCATCGAGCCGGGTGCGAAGGCGAGCATCGCCTATTGGACCATCGTCGCAGATTCGCGCGCGCAACTGCTCGATCTGGTCGACAAGCATCGCGACGGCGAATCGTTTTCACGCGCGGCGATGCTCGCCTGGACCCAGGCCCAGGTGCAGTTGCGGCACAGCGCGGTGAGCCTCGACGAGGCCGCGCTGTTCCAACAGCTGGCCGGCTACATGCTGTACAGCGATCCGTCGATGCGGCCGAATTCCGCCGCGCTGCTGCGCCATGCGGCGGCCGTGTCGGCGGCCGGCGGCGTGGGGGCGTCGCCGCTCTGGGCACATGGCGTGTCGGGAGACTTGCCGATCCTGCTGGTCCGGATCGACGATATCGAGCACATCGCGATCGTTCGGCAGTTGATCCGCGCGCACGAGTACTGGCGGATGAAGCGGCTCGCGGTCGATCTGGTGATCGTCAACGAGCGTGCGGCATCGTATGTGCAGGATCTGCAGGTCGCGCTCGAAGGGCTGGTGCGAACCCGGCCGCCGCGCGACGAAGCCGGGCGCGGCAGTATCTTCGTGCTGCGCGCGGACCTGATGGCCGCGGCGGCGCGGGCATTGTTCCCGGCCGCGGCGCGCGCCGTGCTCGCCGCGCGCAACGGCCGGCTGGTGGATCAGTTGCGCCGCCTCGCGAATGTGCCGCTGTCCGCCCGTCCGGAGGCGGCGCGCGTGCCGCAGTCGCCGCGCGCGTTGCCGCCGCCCAAGGGCGCGCCGGCCGGCGCCGGTCTCGAATACTTCAACGGCATCGGCGGTTTCGCGCGCGACGGCCGCGAATACGTCGTGATCCTGCCGCCCGGTCAATGCACGCCGATGCCGTGGGTCAACGTCATCGCGAATCCGTCGTGCGGTTTCATAACGTCGGCGGAGGGGGGCGGTTATACGTGGGTGACGAACAGCCGCGAGCATCCGCTGACGCCGTGGTCGAACGACCCGGTCACCGATCCGCCCGGCGAGGCGTTCTATGTCCGCGACGACGAGACCGGTCTGCGTTGGGGGCCGCAGGCCAGCCCGTTCCGCGACGACACGTCGGGCGCCGCTGCGTCGGGCGTCGAGCTGTCGAGCGGCGCGTCTTACGTGGCGAGTCATGGCCAGGGCTACAGCCGCTTCGCGCATACCGCCGCCGACATCGTCACCGAATTGCTGCAGTTCGTGCCGTTGGCCGATGCCGTGAAGATCTCCCGCCTGACCTTGCGCAACGTGTCGGAGCGGACCCGCCGGCTGTCCGTCGCGACCTATGCGGAATGGGCGCTGGGCGCGTCGCGCAGCGTTGCGGCGCCGCACACCGCGAGCGAGCTGGATGCGGCCACCGGCGCGCTGTTCGCCCGCAACGACTGGAGCCAGGCGTATCGCGGCCGGGTGGCGTTCGCCGACCTGGGCGGCCTGCAAACCTCCTGGAGCGCGGACCGGCGCGAGTTCATCGGCCGCAACGGCGTGCTGAGCGATCCCGCCGGCTTTCCGGGCCGGGTCGGTGCGCCGCCCCTGTCGGGCCGGGTCGGGGCGGGTCTCGATCCATGCGCCGCGTTGCTGACCACCGTCGATCTCGAACCCGGCGGCGTCGCGGAAATCGTGTTGCTGCTCGGCGAGGGAAGCGATACGGCGGCGGCGCGCAGGTTGATCGCTCAGTACCGCCACGCGGATCTCGACGCGGTATTCGCCACCGTCACGGCGTTCTGGGACGAGACGCTTGGCGCGATCCGGGTCGAGACGCCGGATCGCGCGATGGACCTGATGCTGAACCGCTGGCTGCTGTATCAGACCTTGTCGAGCCGGATCTGGGCGCGGGCGGGGTTCTATCAGGCCAGCGGCGCGTACGGGTTCCGCGATCAGCTGCAGGACGGCATGGCCCTGGCGATCGCCCGCCCGGCCCTGACGCGCGAGCACTTGCTGCGGGCAGCGGCGCGTCAGTTCCCGGAGGGCGACATGCAGCATTGGTGGCTGCCCGAAAGCGGCAGCGGCGTGCGGACCCGGATCTCCGACGACCGGGTGTGGCTGGCCCATGCGGTCGCGCACTATGTCGGCGTCAGCGGCGACCGGGCCGTTCTCGATGCGTCGATTCCCTTCATCGACGGTCGGCCGCTCGCGGCCGACGAGCAGGACGTGTTCTTTATCCCGGGCATTTCGGAAACCAGCGCATCGCTGTTCGAGCATTGCGCGCGTGGGCTGGAGCAGAGCCTCGCGCACTTCGGCGAACACGGCCTGCCGCTGATCGGCACAGGCGACTGGAATGACGGCATGAATCGGGTCGGCGAGGCCGGGCGCGGCGAAAGCGTCTGGCTCGGCTGGTTCCTGCATGCCACGCTCACGGC
This sequence comes from Burkholderia alba, assembly GCF_034721475.1. Taxonomy (NCBI): domain Bacteria; kingdom Pseudomonadati; phylum Pseudomonadota; class Betaproteobacteria; order Burkholderiales; family Burkholderiaceae; genus Burkholderia; species Burkholderia alba. Next base: position 12,531 of record NZ_JAWJWL010000051.1, read on the forward strand.
GTTCGCGCCGCTCGCCGCGGCGCGCGGTGCGGCAGACCAGGCGCGCCGCTGGCTGGCGCGCGCCGCCGCGTTGCGCGACGCGCTGGCCGTGGCGGGATGGGATGGCGAGTGGTATCGGCGCGGCTACTTCGACGACGGCACGCCGCTCGGCTCGGCCAGTAACGCCGACTGCGCGATCGACGCGATTGCGCAGTCGTGGAGCGTGCTGTCGGGTGCGGCCGACCCGGCGCGCGCCGCGCGCGCGATGAATGCGCTGGACGCGCAGCTGATCCGCCGCGACGAAGGGCTGGCTTTGCTGTTCACGCCGCCGTTCGATCAGGCGCCGGTCGATCCCGGCTATATCAAGGGCTATCCGCCGGGCATCCGCGAAAACGGCGGCCAGTACACGCATGCGGCCACCTGGTCGGTGCTCGCATTCGCGCAGATGGGCGACGGCGATCGCGCAGCCGGCGTGTTCGCGCTGCTCAATCCGGTCAACCGCAGCCGCACGCGCAGCGGCGTGCATCGTTACCGGGTGGAACCGTATGTGGTCGCGGCCGATGTGTATTCGGTCGCGCCGCACGTCGGCCGCGGCGGATGGACTTGGTATACCGGCTCGGCGGGATGGCTGTACCGCGCGGGCATCGAAGGTCTGCTCGGCTTGCGCAAGCAGGGCGATACGCTGTCCATCCAGCCTTGTATTCCGCGATCCTGGCCGGGCTTCAAGGCGACGCTGCGTCACGGGGCGGCGCACTACGACATCGTCGTCGAGAACCCGGAGGTGGTCAGCGGCGGCGTGTTGCGCATCGTCGTCGACGGCATGCCGCTCACCGTCGGCGCATCGGCGGTGCGACTGGTGGACGACGGCCGGCGGCACAGCGTCGTCGTGACGCTGGGGGCGGCCCAGGCTGTGTTGCAGTGAGCGTGCGGAAGGCGCGAGGCGCGGGCGGCGCAGAGATCGAGGGGAGCGGTCGCGGATGCGGGCCGGGTGCGCCCGCGGCCATGCCGCCGGTGTCGCAGTCACCCTGTCTCGGTCGGAAGGCAGTCCGGCAGGCAGGGCGCGCGGTGCGTGGACAGTCCCTGCGGATCGTGCGGAGGACGGTCAGGTCCTCGGAGGGTCGGCCGGGGTTCGCGTCATGGTTTCCCCCGCGGATGGCAGGTGAGCCGCCCGTCGCGTCGAATCCGCTGGGGTGGGCGGATCAGATTGCCGCCGGCGCGATTTTTCCGTCGACGATGTCCTTGCCGAACTGCATGGCCAGATCGAGGGCGAGCGTGGCCGTCTGAGGCTCGCCGTCCTGGAAAATGGTCGTGTAACGCGGCGAGGCCGCGGAGGTGGCCGGTATCGCGTCGATTCGCACAATCGCACCGAAACGTCGCGGGCCCGGTGCGTGAGGATCGCCGAATGGCGGGAATCGCTTTTGTGAGTAGGCGCGAAGCTCGTGTCCGTGATACTCGAGCGTGGGGATGGTCATGCTGTGCTCCTGATGGGGTAACTGTCGTCGAGCTCCAAGGATCCGGCGGCGACGCGCCGCCGCGGGCAGGAAAGGATCTGCTTTCCGCGTGTTCGATGACCGCGATGAGGGCGATGTCCCGAACCGGACGCGTGATCAGTTCGGCGAGTACGCCATACCCCAGCACTTTCTCGCTTCGGTGATTCGCTGCTTCGTCGTCCGAAGCCGTTCGCGGTCGATCGGAGGCGCGTGCGTCGGCTTGTCGGGGGCAGCGGGCATGCCATCATCCGTCGCGCTGTCCTGCTCGTACTTGTGGCGCTGTTGTCTGGCGTTGTCCTTGTGCTTGGGTGTGTTCATGTGCAGGCTCCCATGAGTTCGGTGCTCGTGCGTGCGGTGATAGCAGCAATGCATGCACGACGACTCAGCATGGCCGGACGCAGAGAGAAAGTCGGTACGATGCCGCGCAGTGCTGGCGCTGCTCATGTCGCGCCGTGCGTATGCGGCGCAGGGCCGTTCTCGCATCGTGCTCGAGCCTTAGCCGAACGAAGCGCGTCATGTCCGATGGGCCGGCTGCAACGTATTTGAACTGCCTGCCATGCGGATTCCCCCCGGACGCGCCTATAGTGCCGATGTTCCTGTCGAACTTCGTCGCGGAAGCGCGGGGGCGGAGACTGATTCTAGAGTCGCTTCAGATCGGGAAGCAGGCGGTCGAATTCGCGCTTGACCACGTCATAGCATTCGCATACGCGCTTTTCGAGGCCTAGCCGGTCCAGCGCTTCGATATGCCCGTAGTTGTAGCGGATGAGGCCTGCATCCTGCAGCTTCAGCGCGGCTTCTGTCACGCCCGACCTGCGCACGCCCAGCATGTTCGCAATCAGCTCCTGCGTCATGCGCAGCTTGTTTGAAGGAAGCCGGTCGAGGCTGAGCAGCAGCCAGCGGCAGAGCTGCTGATCGATCGAGTGATGCCGGTTGCAGACGGCGGTCTGGGCCATCTGCGTGATGAGCGCCTGGGTGTAGCGCAACAGCAGACGCTGCATCGCGTCGCCGCGCCGGAACTCGTCCTTCAGGACGCCCGCGTCGAGCCGATACGCCTGCCCCGCGCTTTGCACGACGGCGCGGCTAGGGGTCGTTTCGCCGCCCATGAACAACGATACGCCGATTATCCCTTCGTGGCCGACGATCGCGATTTCCGCGGACGAGCCATTCTCCATCACGTAAAGCAGCGAGACGATCGACGTGGTCGGGAAAAAGACGTGACGAAGTTGGCCCCCCGACTCATACAGCACTTTTCCGAGCGGCATCTCAACGAGCGTCAGATGCGCGGCGATCCGCGCAAACTCGTTTTCCGGCAGTGCGGCAAGCAGATGATTTTCGGTGATGGGCGGGTTGTCTGGCATGCGTCGCTCCTGTAATGCTCGCGCCCCATGCGATGGTGATCCGGCCGATGCGGGCGCAGCGAGGATCGGGCGTAATTTGCCATCGTATCTCACTGCTCGTGGCTTGACAGTACGGTGATCGCAGTATGTCCCTTTTTCTGATGGGTCTGGCGCTGGCTGGATGCGAAACCTCCTCCAAAAATGATAGTGTCGCCGTGCGCCTTCTCAAGCGGCTCCTCGGTATTGGTTCGTTGTCGGACAGACTCCGCATATACAAGGAGTCAGTTGTCAGCGAGCGCCAACAATATGGCGAAAAGCACGAAGATCCAGCCTGCAATCAGGAAACGAGAACCGCGTAAAGCGTCAGGGGCGTCCTAGGTTTCTTGAGCGGCTTTTGCTGCGTCGCGAATCACATCGAGTACGAACCTCGGGTTGGAAAGCATGGGGACGTGACTGGTGGCCACTTCGTAGGTCTTGGCGCCCATCCGCTTTGCAACGGAGCGCTGCAACTCCGGATGTACGGTGCGGTCGTTGGTTGCCACGATGTAGTGACTCGGCTTCGACCGCCAGGCGACACCGGTCGCCTTTTGGGTAAAGAGATCAGCAGCCGGTGCGGAGTGGGTTGCCCATACGACCTTCTGCTCCTCTTCGGACAAGTCTCCTGCGAAGTACTGCACGCCGCCTGGACGCAACCAGAGTCGTCCATCTATAACCTCGATCTGGTTGAAGACGTCGGTGGTCGGAAACTTCGCCTGCTGGCTCTGCGACGTTTCGGTCTCGTCGGGACCGAGTGCTGCGATGTAGACAAGGGCCACGACCCGATCATGCATGCCTGCATGCGTGATGAGGGTTCCGCCGTAGGAATGGCCAACCAGGATGACAGGAGCGCTAACCCGGTCGATGGCGCGGGTTACCGTCCTTATATCGCCTTCCAGCGAATCCAGGCCATGCTGTGCAGCAAGCACGTCATGGCCCTCCGCCTGCAGTGCGGGGATCAATTTCTGGAAGCAGGAGCCGTCTGCCCAGATACCGTGGGCGAAAACAATGCTCGGCTTGGCCTGTGTAGACTTAGCGGTATTCATGATGATCACCTTTTGATTGGGATCAGGGGCTGAACTCTTGGTCCACAGGACCGAAAAGCTATTTGGAGGACATTGCCGATGCTATGGCGTCATGGTACGCGCCAAGGTCGCCTGAAAGAATTACCCGCGTGTAGCTAGGTCAATCGACGTGGTGAAGCGTGGATCAGATACCTGTCGTGGTCAAGTTTTTTTGGTGGGCCCTAGGATCGGGGATCGTCCTTGTCGACCGCTCGATATAGGGACTTCCATTGTTTGCCGATCTTGATGTAGGTCTCGGCCATCCGCCAGCTTTTGCCGACCGGGTGCTTGCGGCGCCGAAAAGCCTTCTCCAGTTTCGGCAGCAGCCTCATCGCCCAGCGATGGACCGTCGAATGATCGACCGGCAGACCGCGCTCAGCCATCATCTCTTCGAGGTGGTGCAGGCTCAGCGTGTATGGAAGAAATCGTCAGTCATCTCAGCGCCCTTGAACTCCCAGGTTTTGATTTGGATTAATGTTGTTCCCGGGAGTTTTGCATCTCTCGGAGCCCGGCTAATCCTTTGATCCATCTGCTTCTCCAGTGTGTTGTAGGTCCGACTACCGACAGATCCCTAACGCGCAAGGTCAGTTTTGCGCCGTTTGATTTCGGTTGGGGTGGTGGGGGCGAATGCCGCCGTGCCGGGAACGGTTCGTCTGGAACGGCGGACGTAAGGTGTAACGGCAGCGGCCGGACCGAGCGCGAACATGCGCAACGTGATGCCCAAAAACAGCAGGCAGCCAACCGTTTCGATAATGTCGGTCGTTATACTACTCAACAGCAGGAAGGACAGCATTAGCCACGGGCGCGCATCGCTCGAGTGGCGCGCCAGCACGTAATGGACGAAGACGAACGCGATCATGCCGCTACCTATCAGGCCGAAGTTGGCGAGCATATAGAGCGCCATGTTGTCCGCGTAACCGACATTGAAACCAAAGCTGCTGACATAGTAAATGGTCGCCGCGCCGAAACCGCCGGGCCCGATTCCAAACCAGATCAGGTTCTCGCTCAGCATGCCATCGAGCAACTGGGGCCAGGTGTTGATGAAGCGATCCAGCATCGACATCAAGGTGCTGGAATCCGACAGGCCCGCGTTGGTCGACTGCGCGGCGACCCAGCCCACGAGCGGCAAGACGATGGTCAGCACGAGGAACCAGATGCAGGCGCGCCGGAGTCCCGGCGCGCGCATTAGATAGTGGAACATGACGATGATCGCGAGAGCGACGAGCGTGGTCTTGTTGGTCGTATACCAGATTCCCGCCGCCGAGACAGCCAGCAGGGCCGCCACGGCAAGTCGGGTCCGCAACCGTGGAAGCAGCCAAACCGCCAGCAGGCCAATCATGAGCCCGGTTCCCGCGCTGCCGCGACCGAATCCGGACAGGCGGGACGCGGTGCCCACATAAGAGGCCACCGCGAGTTTCACGCTCACACCGTCGACATCGACACGCCCTCCGGTCCACGGCATATGGGTGAAACTATTGAGGATCACGCCGGCATTGCACAGCGCCGCCAGGACGATCAACGCGAACAGCATCCGTGGGGATTCCAGTTCTTCGAGTGCTTCGGGCGGCGTCAGGGCCGCGAAGAGCATCGGCGACACCGACCATAACCAGAAGCCGATCGCCGCAGGACCGACGCCGTTCACCAGCGCCACGCACGCTTGCGCGGCCAAGTAGCAGGCAACGATGAGATAGGCCGGGCGCAGTGGTTGAAGCAGGGCGAGCGCAATGCAGACGATCATCAGTGCCTTGGGCAGATAGCCCAGCGGCACCACACCCGCGATCGACGTGTAATACCGGATGGCTCCGGAAAACACTTCGCTCGCGACTGCGAGTACGAAGGTCGCGGCCCATAGCCGGTGGTATGGTCGGAACCCGTCTATGATGAATTATCCTAACGATTGACTAAGAAGTCTTAATAAAATGACGTTTGTGGGGCTGTTTGCTTCCGATTGTTCCTGTTAACCCGATCGTTGTTTCGACAGCGAAAAGGACATGACCAGAGCGATACTCGACGACGACCTATGGGCACTCATCGAACCGTTGCTGCCGCC
>NZ_JAWJWL010000052.1:0-18301 GCF_034721475.1 Burkholderia alba
GCCGTCAACGTCGTCTTGCCGTGGTCAACGTGACCAATCGTACCAACGTTCACGTGCGGCTTGGTCCGCTCAAATTTACCTTTTGCCATGACTCTCTTCTTTCAAAAATAATCGGTTGTGATAGCGAATTACTTCGACTTGGCGCTGATGATCGCATCAGCAACGTTCTTCGGAGCTTCAGCGTAGTGCTTGAACTCCATCGTGTACGTTGCGCGACCCTGCGTCAGCGAGCGCAGCGACGTGGAGTAGCCGAACATTTCCGACAGCGGCACTTCAGCGCGCACGATCTTGCCGCCGCCGACCATGTCATCCATACCTTGGATGATGCCGCGACGACCCGACAGATCGCCCATCACGTTGCCCATGAAGTCTTCGGGCGTTTCCACTTCCACAGCCATCATCGGCTCGAGCAGAACCGGATCCGCGCGGCGCATTGCTTCCTTGAACGCCATCGAACCGGCCATCCGGAACGCATTTTCGTTCGAGTCGACGTCGTGGTACGAGCCGAACGTCAGCGTGACCTTCACGTCGACGACCGGGAAGCCCGCCATCACACCGCTCTTCAGCGTTTCCTGGATACCCTTGTCGACCGAAGGAATGAATTCGCGCGGGATCACACCACCCTTGATCGCGTCGACGAACTCATAGCCCTTGCCCTGTTCGCTGCGCTCGAGCGTAATGACCGCATGGCCGTACTGACCACGGCCGCCCGACTGCTTGACGAACTTGCCTTCGACATCCGCGGCCGACTTGCGAATGGTTTCGCGGTACGCCACCTGCGGCTTGCCGACGGTCGCTTCCACGCCGAACTCGCGCTTCATCCGGTCGACCAGAATTTCCAGGTGCAGCTCGCCCATCCCCGAAATGATCGTCTGGCCCGATTCCTCGTCGGTCTGCACGCGGAACGACGGATCTTCCTGAGCNCGCCGAACTCGCGCTTCATCCGGTCGACCAGAATTTCCAGGTGCAGCTCGCCCATCCCCGAAATGATCGTCTGGCCCGATTCCTCGTCGGTCTGCACGCGGAACGACGGATCTTCCTGAGCAAGACGGTTGAGCGCCAGGCCCATCTTTTCCTGGTCGGCCTTCGTCTTCGGCTCGACGGCCTGCGAAATCACCGGCTCCGGGAAAATCATGCGTTCGAGCACGATCGGGTGTGCCGGATCGCACAGCGTGTCGCCGGTGGTCGCTTCCTTCAGACCCACTGCCGCCGCGATGTCGCCCGCGCGCACTTCCTTGATTTCTTCGCGCTGGTTAGCGTGCATCTGCAGAATACGGCCGAGACGTTCCTTCTTGTCCTTGGTCGCGTTCAGCAGCGTGTCGCCCGAATTGACGATGCCCGAGTACACGCGGAAGAAGATCAGCTGGCCGACGAACGGGTCGGTCATGATCTTGAACGCGAGCGCCGAGAACTTCTCGTCGTCGGCCGCACGGCGTTCCGTCTTCTCGCCGTTCTCGAGTTCACCCGTAACCGGCGGAATATCGACCGGCGACGGCAGGAAGTCGATCACGGCATCCAGCATCCGCTGCACGCCCTTGTTCTTGAACGCGGTACCGCAAAGCATCGGCTGAATTTCGCAAGCGATCGTGCGGTCGCGCAGACCCTTCACGATTTCCTCTTCGCTCAGCTCGCCCGCTTCCAGGTACTTGTTCATCAGGTCTTCGCTCGACTCGGCAGCCGCCTCGACCATCTTTTCACGCCATTCGTTGCACGTGTCGGCCAACTCCGCCGGGATGTCGACGTAGTCGAACTTCGTACCTTGCGACGCTTCGTCCCAAACGATCGCCTTCATCTTGATGAGGTCGACCACGCCCTTGAAGGTTTCTTCCGCGCCGATCGGCACCACCACCGGCACCGGGTTCGCCTTCAGACGCGTCTTCAGCTGGTCATAGACCTTGAAGAAGTTCGCGCCGGTACGGTCCATCTTGTTGACGAACGCGAGACGCGGAACCTTGTACTTGTTCGCCTGACGCCACACGGTTTCCGACTGCGGCTGCACGCCACCCACTGCGCAGTAGACCATGCACGCGCCGTCGAGGACGCGCATCGAGCGCTCCACTTCGATCGTGAAGTCGACGTGACCCGGGGTGTCGATGATGTTGATGCGGTGTTCCGGATAGTTGCCGCCCATGCCCTTCCAGAAGGCCGTGGTCGCAGCGGACGTGATCGTGATGCCACGCTCCTGTTCCTGCTCCATCCAGTCCATCGTTGCAGCGCCGTCATGCACTTCACCGATCTTGTGGTTCACACCGGTGTAGAACAGAATGCGCTCGGTCGTCGTCGTTTTGCCGGCGTCGATGTGAGCGCTAATACCGATATTGCGGTAGCGCTCGATAGGTGTCTTACGAGCCACTTTGATCCTCTATGGGGTTGGCGCGAGGCAGCATTCGCCGCATCGCGCCTCAACACAAACGGGCGAGGCGCTCGAAAAGCGCACCCGCCCGGAATTTTTTTCCGCTTGAACCCTGCCGGCGCTTAGAAACGGAAGTGCGAGAACGCCCGGTTGGCCTCAGCCATCCGGTGGACTTCATCGCGCTTCTTCATCGCGCCGCCACGGCCTTCAGCCGCCTCGGACAGTTCACCAGCCAGGCGCAGAGCCATCGACTTCTCGCTGCGCTTCTTCGCGGCCTCGCGCAACCAGCGCATCGCCAATGCCATACGACGCGACGGACGCACTTCGACCGGAACTTGATAGTTGGCACCACCAACGCGACGGCTCTTCACTTCGACCACCGGTTTCACGTTGTTGAGCGCAACCGTGAACACTTCCAGCGGGTCCTTGCCACCCTTGGTCTGGATCTGTTCGAATGCGCCATAAACGATGCGCTCTGCAACCGACTTCTTGCCGGACAGCATCAGCATGTTCATGAACTTGGCTACATCTACGTTGCCGAACTTCGGATCCGGCAACACTTCCCGCTTGGGAACTTCGCGACGACGCGGCATGTTTCTTCCTTTAACTTTTCAGTTGGAGCTGATGAGAGCCCCGCGGCCACCAACTAACCCGATCCATCTCATTCGACTAACCAGCTTGGCCGGGTGACCACTTACTCGACAGCACCGGCGATCCGGCACCACCGCATTAACCGCCCTCAGGCGATCACCATTCAGAGTCTGCTTACTTCGAAGCCTTGGCGCGCTTCGCGCCGTACTTCGAACGCGCTTGCTTACGATCCTTGACGCCCTGGGTATCCAGCGAGCCGCGAACCATGTGGTAACGCACACCCGGCAAATCCTTCACACGGCCGCCGCGGATCAGCACAACCGAGTGTTCCTGCAGGTTGTGGCCTTCACCGCCGATGTACGAAATCACTTCGAAGCCGTTCGTCAGGCGCACCTTCGCAACCTTACGCAGTGCCGAGTTCGGCTTCTTCGGCGTCGTGGTGTACACACGGGTGCACACGCCACGACGCTGGGGGCAGTCCTGCAAGGCCGGGCTCTTGCTCTTCGTCGTTTCCGACGCACGGCCTTTGCGAACCAATTGATTGATGGTTGGCATTGTTTATTCCTGAAATTGACCAAAATCGACACATCGGCTTCGGGCAAAGCGAAACCGACGTGCGTTTACGCTCCGGAACCCGCGTGTGGCCTCGGGCTGACGCCCACGAACCACCCCACCAAGAACCGGAACCTAGCATCATATTCCGAAAATCCCAAGCGAGTCAACAGCTTGCGTGATTCCGGACAACTGAGGGAAGTTTGTCAGGCCGACTCGACGACCTCGATCAGCTCGTCGCCGAAGCGATCGAGCTTGCGTGCGCCGATTCCGGGAATATGGCGCAGATCGTCGATCGATTCAGGTGCGTTGCGGGCGATCTCCGCGAGGGTCGCATCATGAAAAATAACGTAGGCCGGCACGCCGTCACTCTTCGCCGTCTCGGCGCGCCACGCGCGCAGGCGCTCCCAGCAGGCCCTTTCGCGAGGATTCATGCCGGCGGTCGGATCGGCGCGCGCCCCGCTGCGCCCCGACGACTGCCGCGAGGAGCGCACCGGCTTCACGTATCGGCGCAGCGTAACCGTCTCCTCGCCCTTCAGCACCGGCTTGCTCGCCTCGGTCAGTACGAGCGCGCCGAAGCCGCCGTGATCGACCGCCAGGTAACCGAACGCAACCAGTTGCCGGAAAATCGCCCGCCATTCGGGCTCGGACAGTTCCGCGCCGATGCCGAACGTACTGAGCTTCTCATGGCCGCGCTGCAACACCTTTTCGTTCTGACTGCCCCGCAGGATCTCGATCAGATGACTGGCGCCGAAATTGAAGCCGCTCGCACGCTGCGCACGGAACACGCAGGAGAGCGCCATCCGCGCCTCGCGGGTCGCATCCCACGACGCCGGCGGCTCGAGACAGGTATCGCAATTGCCGCACGGCTGACTGGTTTCACCGAAATAGCTGAGCAGCCGTACTCGGCGGCATGCCGCGGTCTCGCACAGGCCGAGCAGCGCATCGAGCTTTCCGGTCTGCACCCGCTTGTGGGTTTCGTCCGCCTCCGACTCGTCGATCATCTTGCGCTGCTGCACGACGTCACCGAGACCGTAGGCCATCCACGCGTTCGCCGGCATCCCGTCGCGGCCCGCGCGCCCAGTCTCCTGGTAATAGCCCTCGACGCTCTTCGGCAAATCGAGATGGGCGACGAAGCGCACATCCGGCTTGTCGATGCCCATGCCGAACGCGATCGTCGCGCACATCACGATGCCTTCCTCGCGCTGGAACATCTCCTGGTGCTTCTGCCGGATCTCGAACTCCATCCCCGCGTGATAGGGCAGCGCACGAACGCCCTGACCTTTCAGCCATTCGGCCGTCTCCTCGACCTTCCGGCGCGACAGGCAATATACGACGCCGGCATCGGTCGTGCCGTCGGCATTCGTATGCTCGGCCCGGATGAAATCGAGCAGTTGCGCTCTCGCGTTGTCCTTCTCGACGATCCGGTAACGGATGTTGGGCCGATCGAAGCTGGACACGAAGATGCGGGCGTTGTCGAGCGCGAGGCGCTGCACGATCTCGTCACGCGTGATCGCGTCGGCAGTCGCGGTGAGCGCCACGCGCGGCACCGACGGGAACCGTTCGTGCAGCACCGACAGCTGGATGTACTCGGGCCGGAAATCGTGCCCCCATTGCGACACGCAATGCGCTTCGTCGATCGCAAACAAACCGATCCGGGCTCGTTCGAGCAGGTCGAGGAAACGCGGCGTCATCAGCCGCTCCGGCGCGACGTACAGCAGGTCGATTTCGCCTTCGCGCAGCGCGCGCTCGGTGGCCGCGGCCTCGGCGCCGGACAGCGTGGAGTTCAGGTAGGCCGCGCGCACCCCCACCTCGCTCATCGCGGCGACCTGATCCTGCATCAGCGCGATCAGCGGCGAGACGACGATGCCCGCGCCATGCCCCGCTTCATGCCGGACCAGCGCGGGAATCTGGTAGCAGAGCGACTTGCCGCCGCCTGTCGGCATCAGGACCAGGCAGTCTCCGCCGCCCGACACGTGCTCGACAATCTCACCTTGCTGGCCTCGAAAAGCGGGATAGCCAAAGACTTCGTTGAGGATTTCGAGCGAACGGGACATGAGGGAAACGGAAGACCGGAGGAAGCCAAGACTGCATTCTACCCGGCGCCTCGTGCTATCCGCTCACGTTAGCCGTTCGGCTAGTCGATGACGGGTAACTCTCGCGGCCCCTCGCGAACGTGAATCGGATCGGCGGCCACACAGACGATGCGCAATCCCATCGCATGCGCGTCGGCGTTTTCGCCGACCGAATCCGGCGGCGCCTCGCCATGCGCGAACGCGATCGCACTCCGGATCGGCCCGCGCCCGGGCGAACAAAAAAAGCCGCCCAGTCGAAACTGGGCGGCTTCATCAGCAGAATGGCACAGCGGCTTGCGCCGCCAGGCTTACTCCGCCGGGTGTTGCGGCTCGGCGTCGGCCGGGGCTTCCGGCGTGCCGAAATCGAACGCTTCTTCCGCTGCGATCTGGTCGAAACGCTCGCGGTCCGCCACTTCCTTGTTCTTGCGCGCCTTGTGGAACGCAAGGCCGGTACCGGCAGGAATCAGACGACCCACGATGACATTTTCCTTCAGGCCGCGCAGATCGTCGCGCTTGCCCATGATCGCCGCTTCGGTCAGCACGCGGGTCGTTTCCTGGAACGATGCCGCGGAGATGAACGAGTCGGTCGACAGCGACGCCTTCGTGATACCCAGCAGGATGTTTTCGTACGTGGCCGGACGCTTGTCTTCCGCGATCATGCGATCGTTTTCGTCCAGCATGTCCGAACGCTCGACCTGCTCGCCCGGGATGAAGCGCGTATCACCGTTGTCGGTGATCTGCACACGACGCAGCATCTGGCGAACGATCACCTCGATGTGCTTGTCGTTGATCTTCACGCCCTGCAGACGATACACGTCCTGCACTTCGTCGACGATGTAGCGCGACAGCGCCTCGATACCCTGCAAACGCAGGATGTCGTGCGGATCGGCCGGACCGTCCACGATCATTTCGCCCTTGTTGACGACCTGGGCGTCGTGCACCAGCACCTGCTTTTCCTTCGCGATCAGGAACTCGTGCTGATTGCCTTCGAGGTCCGTGATGACGAGACGCTGCTTGCCCTTCGTGTCCTTGCCGAACGAGGTCGTACCGGTGACTTCCGCGAGAATGCCGGCATCCTTCGGCGAACGCGCTTCGAACAGTTCCGCCACCCGCGGCAGACCGCCGGTAATGTCACGCGTCTTCTGCGCTTCGGTCGGGATACGTGCGAGCACTTCACCCACCTGCACCTGCTGGCCGTCCTTCACGGTGATCAGTGCGCCGACCTGGAAGCCGATCTGCACCGAATGCTCCGTGCCCGGGATCTTCACTTCCTCGCCGTTCGCGTCGAGCAGCTTGACCTGCGGACGCACGCTCTTCGCCGCCTGCGAACCGCGGCGCTTCACGTCGATCACGACGAGGGTCGACAGACCCGTGACGTCGTCGATCTGCTTCGCGACCGTCACGCCTTCCTCGACGTTCTCGAACTTCACCGTACCGCCGTACTCGGTGATGATCGGACGCGTCAGCGGATCCCACGTGGCAAGCTGCGTGCCCGCCTTGATCACCGCACCGTCGAGCTGCAGCAGCGTCGCGCCGTACGGGATCTTGTGACGTTCGCGCTCGCGGCCGATATCGTCCGTGATCATCGCTTCGCCCGAACGCGAGATGACGATCTGCTCGCCCTTCGCGTTGGTCACGTAACGCATCGTAGCCGTGAAGCGCACCGTGCCGTTGCTCTTCGCTTCGACCGACGACGCTACTGCCGCACGCGATGCCGCACCGCCGATGTGGAACGTCCGCATCGTCAGCTGCGTGCCCGGCTCGCCGATCGACTGTGCAGCGATCACGCCCACTGCCTCGCCGACGTTCACGAGCGAACCGCGGCCGAGGTCGCGGCCGTAGCAGGCAGCGCACAGGCCGTAGCGCGTTTCGCAGGTCAGCGCCGTGCGCACGCGCACTTCGTCGATGCCGAGACGTTCGATTTCTTCCACCGCGGCTTCGTCGAGCAGCGCGCCCGATTCGTACAGCGTTTCCTGCGATTCCGGATTGACGACATCCGCCACCGCGACGCGGCCGAGAATCCGGTCGCGCAGCGCTTCAACCACTTCACCGCCTTCGACCAGCGCCTTCATCGCCACGCCGTTGGACGTACCGCAATCGTCCTCGACCACGACCAGATCCTGCGTCACGTCGACCAGACGACGCGTCAGGTAACCCGAGTTCGCCGTCTTCAGTGCCGTATCAGCCAGACCCTTACGCGCACCGTGGGTCGAGATGAAGTACTGCAACACGTTCAGGCCTTCGCGGAAGTTCGCGGTAATCGGCGTCTCGATAATCGAGCCGTCCGGCTTCGCCATCAGGCCACGCATCCCGGCCAGCTGACGAATCTGCACCGCGGAACCCCGGGCGCCGGAGTCGGCCATCATGTAGATCGAGTTGAACGATTCTTGGCGCGTTTCCTTGCCGTCGCGGTCCGTCACCGGTTCCGTCGACAGCTGCTCCATCATCGCCTTGCCGACCGCTTCCGACGTCGCCGACCAGATGTCGACCACGTTGTTGTAGCGCTCTTGCGCGGTGACGAGACCCGACATGTACTGGCGGTCGTATTCCTTCACCTTCTTGGCGGCATCGCCGACGATGGTTTCCTTCTGCAGCGGCACGAGCATGTCGTCCACGCAGATCGAAATCCCGGCGCGCGTCGCCAGGCGGAAGCCCGACTGCATCAGCTGGTCGGCGAAAATCACGGTCTCGCGCAACCCGCACTTGCGGAATGCCGTGTTGATGAGACGCGAGATTTCCTTCTTCTTCAGCGGCTTGTTCAGCACCGAGAACGGCAGCCCCGGCGGCAGGATTTCCGACAGGATCGCGCGGCCGACCGTGGTCGCGTACAGCGTGATCTTCGGCACGAACTTCGGCGCGCCTTCCGACGTGTCTTCGTTGTGGACCATTTCCGTGATCCGAACGTTGACGCGCGAGGCCAGCTCGACTTCCTTGTTCTCGTAGGCGCGCAGCGCTTCCGACACCCCCGTGAACGACAGGCCTTCGCCCTTGCCGTTCACCGCTTCGCGGGTCGCGTAGTACAGGCCCAGCACGATATCCTGCGACGGCACGATCGACGGATCGCCGTTGGCCGGGAACAGCACGTTGTTCGACGCCAGCATCAGCGTGCGCGCTTCCATCTGCGCTTCGAGCGACAGCGGCACGTGAACGGCCATCTGGTCACCGTCGAAGTCGGCGTTGAACGCCGCACAGACGAGCGGATGCAGCTGGATCGCCTTGCCTTCGATCAGCACCGGCTCGAAAGCCTGGATGCCGAGACGGTGCAGCGTCGGCGCGCGGTTCAGCATCACCGGGTGCTCGCGGATCACCTCTTCGAGGATGTCCCACACCACCGGCGTCTGGTTCTCGACTTCCTTCTTCGCCGCCTTGATGGTCGTCGCGACGCCCATCACTTCCAGCTTGTTGAAGATGAACGGCTTGAACAGCTCGAGCGCCATCAGCTTCGGCAGACCGCACTGATGCAGCTTGAGCGTCGGACCCACCACGATCACCGAACGGCCCGAGTAGTCGACGCGCTTGCCCAGCAAGTTCTGACGGAACCGGCCGCCCTTGCCCTTGATCATGTCGGCGAGCGACTTCAGCGGACGCTTGTTCGCGCCCGTCATCGCCTTGCCGCGACGACCGTTGTCGAGCAGCGAATCGACCGCTTCCTGCAGCATCCGCTTTTCGTTGCGGACGATGATTTCAGGCGCCTTCAATTCGAGCAGTCGCTTCAACCGGTTGTTACGGTTGATCACGCGGCGATACAGGTCGTTCAGGTCCGACGTCGCGAAACGGCCGCCGTCGAGCGGCACGAGCGGGCGCAGTTCCGGCGGCAGCACCGGCAGCACTTCGAGAATCATCCATTCGGGCTTGATACCCGAACGCTGGAATGCCTCGAGCACCTTGAGGCGCTTCGCGTACTTCTTGATCTTCGCTTCCGAACCGGTGTTTTTCAGTTCGGTGCGCAGCGTCTCGACCTGTTCGTCGATGTTGATCGCGCGCAGCAGTTCGCGCACGCCTTCCGCGCCCATCTCGGCGCGGAATTCGTCGCCGTATTCCTCGACCTTGTTGTAGTAATCCTCTTCGGTCATGATCTGACGCGCCTTCAGCGGCGTCATGCCCGGTTCGATCACCACATATGCTTCGAAGTACAGCACGCGCTCGATATCGCGCAGCGTCATGTCGAGCACCATGCCCAGACGCGACGGCAGCGACTTCAGGAACCAGATGTGCGCGACCGGCGAGGCCAGTTCGATGTGGCCCATGCGTTCGCGACGCACCTTCGCCAGCGTCACTTCGACGCCGCACTTCTCGCAGATCACGCCGCGATGCTTGAGGCGCTTGTACTTGCCGCACAGGCACTCGTAGTCCTTGATCGGCCCGAAGATCTTCGCGCAGAACAGACCATCCCGCTCCGGCTTGAACGTGCGGTAATTGATGGTTTCCGGCTTCTTGACTTCACCGAACGACCACGAGCGGATCTTGTCCGGCGAGGCCAGACCGATCTTGATCGCGTCGAAGACTTCTTCTTGTTGGACTTGCTTGAATAGATCGAGCAGAGCTTTCATTGCTTCTCTCCGTAGTCCGATTAATTGCGGTCGAGATCGATATCAATACCGAGCGAGCGGATTTCCTTCACCAGCACATTGAAGGACTCCGGCATGCCCGCATCGATCACGTGATCGCCCTTGACCAGGTTCTCGTACACCTTGGTCCGGCCGTTCACGTCGTCCGACTTCACCGTCAGCATTTCCTGCAGCACGTAGGACGCGCCGTACGCTTCGAGTGCCCACACTTCCATTTCACCGAAACGCTGGCCGCCGAACTGCGCCTTACCACCCAGCGGCTGCTGCGTCACGAGCGAGTACGGGCCCGTCGAACGCGCATGCATCTTGTCGTCGACCAAGTGGTGCAGCTTCAGGTAATGCATGTAGCCGACCGTGACATGGCGCTCGAACATCTCGCCCGTGCGGCCGTCGTACAGGCGGACCTGGTTCTTCGACGGTGTCATGCCGAGCTGCTTCGCGATCTGGTCCGGATAGGCCAGGTCGAGCGCGCGCGCCATTTCGTCTTCCGTCGCGCCGTCGAACACCGGGGTCGCGAACGGCACGCCTTCGCGCAGGTTCCGCGCGAGTTCGACCACTTCCTCGTCCGAGAACTTGTCGATCTCTTCCACGCGGCCCGACTCGTTGTAGATCTTCGTCAGGAATTCGCGCAATTCAGCGATCTTCGCCTGATGTTGCAGCATCTCGCCGATCCGCCAGCCGAGACCCTTCGCGGCCCAGCCCAGATGCACTTCGAGCACCTGGCCCACGTTCATCCGCGACGGCACGCCAAGCGGGTTCAGCACGACGTCTGCCGGACGGCCGTCGGCCATGTACGGCATGTCTTCCACCGGCACGATCTTCGACACGACGCCCTTGTTGCCGTGACGGCCGGCCATCTTGTCGCCGGGCTGCAGGCGGCGCTTCACCGCGAGGTACACCTTGACCATCTTCAGCACGCCCGGCGGCAGTTCGTCGCCTTGCGTGAGCTTCTTGCGCTTCTCTTCGAACGCCAGATCGAACTGGTGACGCTTCTCTTCGATCGAGTTCTTGATGGCTTCGAGCTGCGCCGCTGCTTCCTCGTCCGCCAGGCGGATGTCGAACCAGTGGTAGTGGTCGAGATCTTCCAGGTAAGCCTGGTCGATCTTCGTGCCCTTCGCGAGCTTCTTCGGACCGCCGTTCGCGACCTTGCTTACCAGCATCCGTGCGAGACGCTGGAACGCGTCGCCTTCCACGATGCGCAGCTGGTCGTTCAGGTCGAGGCGATAGCGCTTCAGTTCATCGTCGATGATCTGCTGTGCACGCTTGTCACGCTGAATGCCTTCGCGCGTGAACACCTGCACGTCGATCACGGTACCGCTCATGCCCGACGGCACGCGCAGCGACGTGTCCTTCACGTCCGAAGCCTTCTCGCCGAAAATCGCGCGCAGCAGCTTCTCTTCCGGCGTCAGCTGGGTTTCGCCCTTCGGCGTGACCTTGCCGACCAGCACGTCGCCCGCTTCGACTTCCGCGCCGATGTACACGATGCCCGACTCGTCGAGGCGGCCCAGTTGGGCTTCCGCGAGGTTCGAGATGTCGCGCGTGATTTCTTCCGGTCCGAGCTTCGTGTCGCGAGCGACCACGTTCAGCTCTTCGATGTGGATCGACGTATAGCGATCGTCGGCCACGACTGTTTCGGAGATCAGGATCGAATCTTCGAAGTTGTAGCCGTTCCACGGCATGAACGCGACCAGCATGTTCTGACCGAGCGCGAGCTCGCCCAGGTCGGTCGAGGCGCCGTCGGCCAGCACGTCGCCGCGCGAGACCTTGTCGCCCATCTTCGCGATCGGACGCTGGTTGATGTTCGTGTTCTGATTCGAACGCGTGTACTTGATCAGGTTGTAAATGTCGACGCCGACTTCGCCCGCAACCGCCTCGTCGTCGTTCACGCGAATCACGATACGGCCCGCGTCGACGTAGTCGACCACGCCGCCGCGGAACGCCTGCACCGTCGTACCCGAGTCAACCGCCACGGTACGCTCGATACCCGTACCCACCAGCGGCTTTTCCGGACGCAGACACGGCACGGCCTGCCGTTGCATGTTCGAACCCATCAATGCACGGTTCGCGTCATCGTGCTCGAGGAACGGAATCAGCGATGCTGCCACCGACACGATCTGCGACGGTGCCACGTCCATGTACTGGATACGGTCCGGCGTGACCATCATCGTTTCGCCGGCTTCGCGCGACGACACGAGTTCGTCGGTCAACGCACCGCCTTCGTCCACTGCCGCGTTCGCCTGCGCGATCACGTAGCGACCTTCTTCGATGGCCGACAGGTAGTCGATCTGGTCGGTCACCTTACCGTCCGTCACCTTGCGGTACGGCGTCTCGAGGAAGCCGTACTCGTTCAGGTGCGCATACAGTGCGAGCGAGTTGATCAGGCCGATGTTCGGACCTTCCGGCGTTTCGATCGGACACACGCGGCCGTAGTGGGTCGGGTGCACGTCGCGCACCTCGAAGCCCGCGCGTTCGCGCGTCAGACCGCCCGGGCCCAGTGCGGAAACGCGGCGCTTGTGCGTGATTTCCGACAGCGGGTTGGTCTGGTCCATGAACTGCGACAGCTGCGACGAACCGAAGAACTCGCGAATCGCCGACGAAATCGGCTTCGAGTTGATCAGGTCGTGCGGCATCAGGTTTTCGCTTTCGGCCTGGCCGAGGCGTTCCTTCACCGCGCGCTCGACGCGCACGAGGCCTGCGCGGAACTGGTTTTCCGCGAGTTCGCCGACGCAGCGGACGCGACGGTTGCCCAAGTGGTCGATATCGTCCACTTCGCCCTTGCCGTTGCGCAGCTCGACCAGGATCTTGATCGTCGCGAGGATGTCGTCGTCCTGCAGCGTCATCGGGCCCGTGATTTCGTCACGACCGACACGGCGATTGAACTTCATGCGGCCGACCTTCGACAGATCGTATGCGTCTTCGCTGTAGAACAGACGGTTGAACAGCGCCTCGACGGCTTCTTCCGTCGGCGGCTCGCCCGGACGCATCATGCGGTAAATCGCGATGCGCGCGGCCGTCTTGTCCGCGGTTTCGTCGACGCGCAGCGTCGACGAAATGTACGGACCTTGGTCCAGATCGTTCGTGTAGAGCGTCTGGATTTCCTTGATCTTCGCTTCGCGCAGCTTCTCGAGGACGCTTTCCGTCACTTCGTCGTTCGCGTTCGCGATCACTTCGCCGGTGTCGCCGTCGACGACGTTCTTCGCCAGCACGCGGCCGAGCAGATAATCTTCCGGCACCGAGATGAACTTGGTCTTCGCGGCTTCGAGATCGCGGATGTGCTTCGCGTTGATCCGCTTGTCCTTCTGGACGATGACCTTGCCGTCGCGATCGGTGATATCGAAGCGCGCAACTTCGCCGCGCAGACGCTCGGGCACGAACTCAACCTGCGCGCCTTCGTTCATCAGCGTGAAGTTGTCGAACACGAAGAAGTTCGCGAGGATCTGTTCCGGCGTGAGGCCGATCGCCTTCAGCAGGATCGTGACCGGCATCTTGCGACGACGGTCGACGCGGAAGTACAGCACGTCCTTCGGATCGAATTCGAAGTCGAGCCACGAACCGCGGTAGGGGATGATCCGGGCCGAGAAAAGCAGCTTGCCCGAGCTGTGCGTCTTGCCCTTGTCGTGTTCGAAGAACACGCCCGGCGAACGGTGCAGCTGCGAGACGATCACACGCTCGGTGCCGTTGATCACGAACGAACCGGTCGGCGTCATGAGCGGAATTTCGCCCATGTACACTTCCTGCTCCTTCACTTCCTTGACGACGGGCTTGCTCGGCGACTCCTTGTCGAGCAGCACGAGACGCACCTTCGCGCGCAGCGCCGAACAATATGTCAGACCGCGTTGCTGGCATTCCTTGATGTTGAATGCCGGCGACGACAGCGCATAGCTCACGAACTCGAGACGGGCAAAACCGTTGTGCGAGACGATGGGGAAAACCGATGTAAACGCAGCCTGCAAGCCTTCGGGCTTGCGTTGCGCCGGCAGCACATCTGCTTGCAGAAATGTGCTGAATGATTCAAGCTGGGTAGCCAGCAGGAAAGGAACTTGGTGAACGATGGAGCGTTTCGCGAAACTCTTGCGAATACGCTTCTTCTCGGTGAAGGAATATTGCATACGATCTCCGAATCACGGCGGGCGCTATCGAGGCGGGATACCTTGACGTGTCAAACCCGAGTGTTCACCGACTGAGACCCGATGGCCGTTCGACGGCTCGAGCCGAGAAGCTTGGTGGTTGGCCGCTACCAACCGCTGGCTGACGGCAGCGGATGCCTGTGTTGCCCGCTGCCCGACCAAACTTGCCTTCTGCAGTCGCTTCAGAAGACAAAGAGAATCGCCGATTCACTGCAAACAGGCGGTTTTCTTTGGCTTCTGGGGGCGTTCGTTAAGCCACACTAAAGAGTGTCAAAACGCCGTCCCCACAAAGCACAAAAAGGCCGGCGGTGAAAAACCGCCAGCCTTCGCACAGCGCGACGAAACTTACTTGATTTCGACCTTCGCGCCAGCTTCTTCCAGCTTCTTCTTCGCAGCTTCGGCATCAGCCTTCGCCACGCCTTCCTTGACAGGCTTCGGTGCGCCGTCAACCAGGTCCTTCGCTTCCTTCAGGCCCAGGCCCGTGATTTCGCGAACGGCCTTGATCACGCCGACCTTGTTGCCGCCGGTTTCAGCCAGCACGACCGTGAATTCGGTCTGCTCTTCAGCAGCAGCAGCAGCGCCGCCGCCTGCCGGGCCAGCGACTGCCACAGCAGCTGCCGACACGCCGAACTTCTCTTCGAACGCCTTGACCAGGTCGTTCAGTTCCAGAACAGTCATGCCTTCAACTGCGGCCAGAATGTCTTCTTTTGCGATTGCCATTTGAAATACTCCTAAATTGAATTCGGATACAGCCAGCGATCAGAGACGCTGAAATGCGTTCGATTACGCAGCTTCGGCTTGCTTCTTCTCAGCCAGTGCGGCGAGAGCGCGCGCGAAGCCGGAAACAGGCGATTGCATAACGAACAGCAGCTTCGAGAGCAGTTCTTCGCGACTCGGGATGTTTGCCAGCGCTTGCACGCCAGCCTTGTCCATCACCTTGCCATCGAACGAACCAGCCTTGATGATCAGCTTGTCATTGCTCTTGCCGAAGTCGTTGACGACCTTGGCAGCAGCAATGGCATCTTCCGAGATGCCGTAGATCAGGGGGCCAGTCATCTGCTCTGCCAGCGGAGCGAACGGTGTACCTTCGACGGCGCGACGCGCCAGCGTGTTCTTCAACACGCGCAGATACACTTGTTGCTCACGCGCTTTCGCGCGCAGCTTGGTCAGATCGCCAACCGCAATCCCACGATACTCAGCCAGCACAACGGTCTGGGCTTTCGCAACTTGTGCGGCAACCTCAGCAACGACGGCTTGCTTGTCTTCTCTATTAAGCGGCACGGTCAGCCTCCAGAAACGATACGTTCGGCGCAAAGCCTCGCGTACCTCGTTCAACAACGGCGTCCGACTCGTCAGGAGTACTTCGGCCGGATAGATCGGATCGCTCCGCACTTCCCGGCTTCACCACTACAAACTTTTTCGGGTTCGCCATCTGCGTTGGCTTGAATTAAGGAATCGCCCGACTGCTGCTCTCCCACCAACGGTCTTTGATAACCGGCTGTACGGCAAGACTGCACCGCACAACCGCCCAAAGCCCAGAAAACCGCTCCTTCGGAGCGGCTCGAATTACATGCTTACTGCGCAGCCAGCGAGCCTTGATCGACGCGCACACCGATACCCATCGTGCTCGACAGTGCGATCTTGCGCAGGTACACACCCTTGCTCGTCGCCGGCTTGGCCTTTTGCAGCGCTTCAACGAGCGCGGACAGGTTGGAGCGCAGCGCGGTCGGCTCGAACGATGCACGGCCGATGGTCGCGTGGATGATACCGGCCTTGTCGACACGGAACTGCACCTGACCAGCCTTCGCATTCTTCACGGCGGTTGCCACGTCCGGCGTCACCGTGCCGACCTTCGGGTTCGGCATCAGGCCGCGCGGGCCGAGGATCTGACCCAGCGTACCGACGACGCGCATCGTGTCCGGCGAAGCGATCACGATGTCGAAATCCATCTGGCCGGCCTTGATCTGTTCTGCCAGATCTTCCATGCCGACGATTTCGGCGCCGGCTGCGCGAGCCTGCTCAGCCTTTTCGCCCTGGGCGAACACGGCTACGCGAACCGACTTGCCCGTACCGGCCGGCAGAACCACCGAGCCGCGAACAACCTGGTCCGACTTCTTCGCGTCAATGCCGAGCTGCACAGCGACGTCGATCGATTCGTCGAACTTCGCGCTCGCGCATTCCTTCACGAGTGCCAGTGCGTCTTCGATCGCGTACAGCTTTTGACGGTCGACCTTAGCGGCAAATGCCTGACGGCGCTTCGAGATCTTGGCCATTTACACGCCCTCCACAGTGATGCCCATCGAGCGTGCGCTACCAGCGATGGTGCGAACAGCTGCGTCCAGATCCGCGGCCGTGAGGTCGGGCATCTTGGTCTTGGCGATTTCTTCGGCTTGCGCGCGGGTGATCTTGCCGACCTTGTCGGTATGCGGCTTGCTCGAACCCTTATCCACCTTGGCCGCCTTCTTGATCAGAACGGTCGCCGGCGGCGTCTTCATGATGAAGGTGAAGCTCTTGTCCGCGAATGCCGTGATGACGACCGGCACCGGCAGACCCGGCTCCATACCTTGAGTCTGCGCGTTGAACGCCTTGCAGAACTCCATGATGTTCAGGCCGCGCTGGCCCAGTGCCGGACCGACCGGCGGCGACGGGTTGGCTTTACCTGCAGGGATCTGCAGCTTGATAAAGCCGACAATTTTCTTTGCCATTTGAAAACCTCGTTGGAACGCAAGAGCGTTCGGTGAGTGATAACGCGGGTTCGTCTTGCGACTACTGGCGCTCCTCAACGGTCATAACGCGGACCGTAAGCGCGAAGGTGGGCAACCCTGGAGTTGCCCACCTGAATCTGCTTAAACCTTCTCGACCTGGCCGAATTCCAACTCGACGGGCGTCGCTCGACCAAAAATGGTGACCGAGACGCGAACTCTCGATTTCTCGTAGTTCACTTCCTCGACCGTGCCGTTGAAATCCGTGAACGGGCCATCCTTGACCCGAACCATCTCGCCGACTTCGAACAGGGTCTTCGGGCGCGGCTTCTCCACGCCTTCCTGCATCTGCGACATGATCTTCTCGACTTCCTTCGGGGAAATCGGACTCGGGCGGTTGCGCGCACCGCCGACGAAACCAGTGACCTTCGCGGTATTTTTCACGAGGTGCCACGTTTCGTCCGTCATTTCCATCTCTACCAGCACGTAGCCGGGAAAGAAACGACGCTCGGTCACGGCCTTATGACCGCCCTTGACCTCGACCACTTCTTCGGTCGGAACCAGGATCTGACCAAACTTATCTTGCATGCCGGCACGTTCGATGCGCTCTTGAAGCGCGCGTTGCACGCTCTTCTCCATACCGGAGTAGGCGTGCACGACGTACCAACGTTTTCCGCTCGGAGATACCGGAGTATCGCTCATATCATTTCCAACCCAGAATCACCGAGAAAATCGCCCATTCGATGGACTTGTCACTCAGCCAAAGAAAGAGCGCCATCACCAGCACGAAACCAAAGACGACGAGCGTGGTTTGCGTGGCTTCCTTGCGCGTGGGCCAAACGACTTTGCGCACTTCACGATACGAATCCTTGGCAAAGGCGATGAATCCCTTGCCCGGAAGCGACATCAGCGCGACGGCCGCACCGGCGATCACCCCCACTGCCAACGCAGCGCCGCGGACGTACCACTCCTTGCCACCCAGCAAGAAGAAGCCCGCAAATCCGGCCA
The DNA here is from genome assembly GCF_034721475.1 of Burkholderia alba. Classification (NCBI taxonomy): domain Bacteria; kingdom Pseudomonadati; phylum Pseudomonadota; class Betaproteobacteria; order Burkholderiales; family Burkholderiaceae; genus Burkholderia; species Burkholderia alba. The sequence goes on from NZ_JAWJWL010000052.1 coordinate 17,977, forward strand.
AGACTAACAATACGCCCAGGGCCAGCATCAGCTTATCGCCGGAGGTATTAACAGTTTCGACGGAAGGATTCGCCATAACACCTTAAAACAAACGCCACGTCGAACGTGGCAAGTGGCAGGGGCAGAGGGAATCGAACCCCCAACCTTCGGTTTTGGAGACCGACGCTCTGCCAGTTGAGCTATACCCCTAAACCATGTTGGGGCCGGCTTTCGCCAGCCCCTAAACTGTCGATCAACGAATAACTGGCTTACTCGATGACCTTGGCGACGACGCCGGCGCCGACGGTACGACCGCCTTCACGGATGGCGAAGCGCAGACCTTCTT
>NZ_JAWJWL010000053.1:0-17123 GCF_034721475.1 Burkholderia alba
CCTTGTTCGGTCGGAAACGACCACAAGATTTCTTCGCCGTCGCGGCCATTCACCGTGCGATTTCCCTTGCGCAGTGTTTTGACCAGGCTGAAATTGGCCGGTAGCGACGCGCTATCGATGCGCTGCAGCAAGGTTTTTTCTCCTGCCTTGGTCGTGGTGCTGGCGCTGACCGTGATGACGATGCCGGGCCACTGCGGGAATTTGAAGCTCATCCCGGCATTTTCGTATTGCGGGGTTGTGCCGTCATCGGCGATGAATCCATCTTTCAGGCAGAATCCGGGCTGAGAAGGTATGTCGTCCGAACTGCGCGCACGAAGCTTCGGAAGCACGCTCGTTTGCATAGCTGATAAAACGCTTGAATATTTGTCCGGTCGGGTGCCTTCTTGAGTCATTTCAAAAGAATGCCCGCCATCCCATCGATGAGCCTCAAAACCAATTGATGGACCGGTTAATAATTTTTGCGTTAATTCAAAAATCCAAATGGATGATGATATTTTCTTGGTGTCTTTTAATAGATAGCCATTCTTTTGTTTTACGGATTTTATCGATGCTTCGCGGAGCTCCATGCTTTTGCCAAACTCAGCCTCGCTTGATGGAGATGAGTCTATGCGTCCATATTTATATTCGGACGCCTGGCCGTTGACTTTGGCGCCAGCAGGGATGTCCACCAAATAACGACCAAAGCAATATGTTTTAGCTTCACTCATTGAAGGCTCTTTTGCATGGCAAGTTGAAAAAATAAAACCGATGAAAAATATCGCCTCAATTAATCGCTTAGCCATATTACCCCTTGCATGAAGGAAGCTCACTCGCTGCCGGAGCCAGCTGTACTATTTTTGCCACGCAGTATAGTACGTTGCTCAGTACGTTGTCATTTTTATAGCTGCCTGGATGATCAAATCCGGTCATGCTAAAAACTTTTGGCGTTGGTGTTGCATTGGCAATCAAGGATCCGGACTGAAGTGGCACAGTTCCGTCACCAGAGTTTGTCTTATCTTCATTGGTTGGCTTCTGGTGATTCTCCAGCTTCAATTTCACCTTTTCCTCTCCGAATGATTCGGTTCCGCTGTCGAGATCTTGCAGATGGAGTCACCGGGGGTAAATCCGTCGAGCGTATTCGGACAACCCGTGAAGCGATATGCCTGAATGCAGTCGTGACGGTGGATTCCAAGCGGGTTGTAAGTCTTGTCGCGATAGGGCTGGACGGTTGCCGCCGCGATGCGGCGATCCGGCCCACCGGCATACGGCCCGGAGGACCCTCACTCGCCCCGCGATTTCTCCGCCTGCACGAAACTGAGCGCGTCGTCCGCGAACCGGCGCAGCAGCCGTGCCAGTTCCGCGACCTCCCTAGGATCCCATGCCGCCATCAGCCCGGTGAGGATCTTCTCTCTCGCACCGTCCAGCGCACGGGTCATGGTCCGCCCCTTTGCGGTGACGACCGCTTCCTTGATCCGGGCGTCCTGGCCGTTGACCTGGCGGGCGACCAGCCCCAACCCTTCGAGCTTCGTGACTTGCCGGCTGACGGTCGTGTAGTCGCGCCCGCACAGCTCGGCCAGTTCGCCGATCCCGAGCGGACCCTTGCGCTCGATGCGCGCGAGCAACGGGAACAACGCGCGGTCGAGATCGACGCCCGCCAGTGCGATGAGCGCGGCGTCCGGCTGCGGCCGGTTCAGCACGCCGGTGACATCGAGAAGCGCATCGCGCAGTTGCAACAGGTCTCGCTTCATGGGTTTTCCTGCTTGAATAATGTGTGCATAATACACGCATTTTCAACCGGCCGACATGCGCTTCGCAGAGGCCGAGCCTTCATTTCAAGGGGTGCGACATGAAAGCAGCGATGGTGGTCGAGGCGGGGCAGGCGCCGGTCTACGGCGAATTCGATGATCCGGCCCCCGCGCCGGGCAAGCGTCTCGTGCGGGTCACCGCCGCGGCGATCAGCCATGTGACGCGAAGCCGGGCGTCGGGCCGGCACTACAGCGCGGACGACGCGCTGCCCTTCATCCCCGGCGTCGACGGCACCGGCATCGCGGAAGACGGGCGGCGCGTCTATTTCCTGCTGCCCGAGAAACCCTACGGCGCGATGGCGGCGCTGTGTCCGGTGGACGACCGGCACTGCATCGCGCTGCCCGACGGTCTCGACGAGCAGGCCGCCGCCGCGATGGCGATCCCGGGCATGTCGTCATGGGCGGCGCTGGTCGAGCGGGCGAAACTGGGCGCGGGCGAAACCGTGCTGATCAACGGCGCGACCGGTGCGTCGGGGCGTCTGGCGATCCAGATCGCCCGGCACCTCGGCGCGGGAAAAATCATCGCGACGGGGCGCCGGTCCGGCGCGTTCGACGAGCTCAGGCGGCTCGGCGCCGACGCGATCGTCCCGCTGACGGAGGACAGGGATGCCCTCGAGCAGGCTTTCATGGACGCATGCCGGCAGGGCGTCGACGTGGTGCTCGATTACCTGTGGGGCAGCAGCGCGGAGGCACTCGTGATCGCGGTCGCGAAAGCCGGCCCGGCGGGCCGGCCGATCCGCTATGTGCAGATCGGCGCGATCGGCGGGGCGGACATCAGCCTGCCGGGCGCCGCGCTGCGATCCTCCGCGCTGCAGCTGATGGGCAGCGGGATCGGCAGCGTGCCGTTCCCCCGGTTGCTGAAATCCGTTCAGGGCGTGCTGGAAGCGGCGTCGCCGGCGGGCTTCGAAATCGCCGTCCAGGCGGCGCCGCTCGCCGACGTGACCCGCGCGTGGGGGGCCGGAGGCAGCGATTCACGGGTCGTCCTGCTGCCTTGAACGGCTTCACGCGAGGGTCGTCGCGGTGCGGACCTGGTTGCGCAGGCATCCCAGCGCGTCGAGCGTCGTCTCCACGGCCTGGTCCAGCGGCGTGTGGGGTTCGTATCCGAGCGTGGCCACCAGCCGCGCATTGTCCATCCGCAGCGGCGTGCGCCACAGATAGCGCATCTCGCGCATTTCCCGGAAGGTCGTGACGAACGGCGCGGCGACGGTCAGCAGCCACCACGGAAACCTGGCGGCGCGCGGTTCGGCGCCGGTGCGCCGCGCGACCGCCCGGCGGATCGCGGCCGTCATGTGCGTGCCGTCGTCGTCCCAGTGCCCGGCCATGTGAAAGCTGGCGAAGGCGTCGAGCGTGTCGCGGCGCGCGAGCAGTTCGACCATCGTGCGCGCGACGTCCGGCAGATACGACCATTGGTGGCCGACGCCGGCCTGTCCCGGCACGAGGACCGAGCGCACCGGCCGGTCCGGCTTGACGAGCCCCTGCGAGAACCAGTTGTTGCGCGCGTGCGAACCGAAGAAATCGCCGGCCCGCACGATCAGCACGCGCGCGCCGGTCCGGCTCGCGTCGAGCAGACGCCGTTCCATCTCGACCCGGATCGCCCCCTTGCGCGTTTGCGGACGTTGCGGCGAATCCTCGCGCAGCGTGGGCCATGCATCCGGCCCGAAGTTGTAGACCGTGCCGGGCAGAACGATGGTCGCGCCCGTCGCCCGCGCGGCGGCGATCGTATGATCGAGCATCGGCAGGACCCGTTCCTTCCAGCCTCGGTAGCCGGGCGGATTGACCGCATGCACGATCGCGGCGCAGCCCTCGGCGGCATCGGCGACGTCCCGCGCGTTCATCGCATCGCCGCGCAGCCACAGGATGCCGTCGCGGCGCTCGGCCGGCTGTGCCGCGCCGCGCGCCAGCGCCCGCACCTGCCAGCCCGCATCGCGCAGCTGCCGCGCGACTTCGCCGCCGATGCCGCCTGTCGCGCCCAGTACCAGGACCGTGGAAGAGGGGTTCATGATGTGCTCCGGTTCGTGGTTGATGCGTGCATTCTGGACCTCGTCCGGTTAGATTAAAATTGGCGAAACCTGTGTATCCGCTATACATTTTTGTATGACATCGACCATCGGCTGGGAGCTGTACCGTTCGTTCCTCGGGGTGTTGCGCGAGGGTTCGCTGTCCGGCGCGGCGCGCGCGCTGGACATCACGCAGCCGACGGCGGGGCGGCACGTCGCCGCGCTGGAGGCGGCGCTCGGCGTCACGCTGTTCACGCGCTCGCCGGCCGGCCTGCTGCCGACCGAGGCGGCGCTCGCGTTGCGCGGCCATGCGGAAGCGATGGAAAGCACGGCCGCCTCGCTCGAACGCGCCGCTGCCGGCTACGGCGAAGGGGTGCGCGGCATCGTGCGGATCTCGGCGAGCGAGGTGATCGGCGTGGAGGTGCTGCCGCCGATCGTCGGGAGGCTGCGCGCGCGCCATCCGGCGCTGAAGATCGAACTGGTGCTGACGAACCGGGTGCAGGATCTGCTGCGCCGCGAAGCCGACATCGCGGTGCGCATGACGCGTCCGCAGCAGGCGCAGCTGGTCGCGCGGCGCATCGGCCGGATCGAGCTGGGCCTGCACGCGCATCGCGACTATCTGGCGCGGCACGGCACGCCGCGCAGTCTCGGCGATCTCGCGGATCACGCGGTGATCGGCTACGACCAGCCGACTCCGTTCATCCGCGAGATAGCGAAGCGGGTGCCGGGGTTCGAGCGTGTGAACTTCGCGTTCAGCACCGACAGCGATCTCGCGCAACTGGCGCTGATTCGCAGCGGCACCGGCATCGGCGGGTGCCAGGTCAGGTTGGCGCAGCGCGATGCCGCGCTCGTGAGGGTGCTGCCGAAGGCCTTCGCCGCGCAGATGGAAACCTGGATCACGATGCACGAGGACCTGCGCGGCAGTCCGCGCTGCCGCGCGACGTTCGATGCGCTGGTGGACGGGCTGACGGAGTATGTGAAGTAGGGGGCGTGTCCGACGCCGCGCCGAAGCGGGCTCAACGCGCGGGGATCGTCGTCATGGGTGTCGATGCGACGCTCGGGACGCCGCGTGAAGCGCCGGTCGGTGACGCGTGGCGGGCGATACGGGACGATCGGCCGCGCCGCGACGCGGCGTGCACGGTGTCGGGCGGCGCGTCAGCGCTGCGACGCATCGACGCTCGCCGCCCGGAATGCGCTCGGCGTCTGCCCCGCCCATTTGCGAAACGCCCGCGTGAAATTCGCGGGATCGGTGAAGGCCAGCCGCTCGGCGATGGTTTTCAGATCGAGATCCGACGCGCTCAGCAAGTGGCGCGCGTCGCGAAACCGCGCTTCGTCGAACAGCGCGCGATAGCTCGATCCGGCGTCGAGCAGACGCCGCCGCAGCGTGCGGGTCGACAGCAGCAGCCGCTTCGCGAGCGCATCGGGGCTCGGATAGCCGGATGCCGGCCCCGCCAGTTCCGCGCGCACCCGCTCGACGATGTCGCCTTCCTCCTGCCGCACGTCCGCATACTCCCGCTCGACCTGCACGAGCGCCTGCCGGTGCGCGACCTCGTCGGACATCACGAGCGGCCAATCGAGCGCGGGCCGCGCGATCCACAGCGCATTCGCGGCGCAGTCGAACCGCACGCGCGGCAGCCGGTCGCGATAGCGCGCGTAGTAGTCGGGCTCGGGCCACGCGAACTGCAGTTCGATGTCGGGCGCATCACGCCCGGTCAGCGCGGCGATGCTGTGCGCGAGACCGGTCAGCACGATCTCGAACATCACGTGATGCTGGAGGATCGGAATCGCCTGCACGCCGGACAGCGCGAGCGTCGCGCCCGCGTCGTGCTCCGCGAACTGCAGCCGGTATTGACGGTTGCGCATCCGGAAGTAGCGCGCGTGGACCCGCAACGATTCGCGCAGGTCGGGCGCCGTCATCGCCGCGTAGCCGAGGAAGCCGTGCACCGACATCCGCAGCCGCAGCCCCAGTTCGAACCCGAGGCCCTCGTCGCCGCTCAGCCGGATCGCGTTGAGCACGAGGCGCGCCCATTGCGACGGCGGCACGCGCGCGTCCGGCTCGGCGAGCACGTCGTCGCGCAGCCCGGTGCCGGCGCGCGCCTGCCGCGCGTCGATGCCGCGTTCGTCGAATACCTGCAGGAGCAGCCGCAGGTAGGCGACGGGAATCGTCGGTCGCCGCAGGCCCAGGTTGTCTTTGGTGGATCGTCGCGCCATCGTTTTTGGCCGTAAATGACAAGCATTATGGCTGTTTCCCCCCTCACGCTCAAGCGGAGGACGCGCCTACGATGGCGGACACAACGATTCCCCCTACGCCCCATGACCGCTTCCTTTCCCCACCTGCTGGCCCCGCTCGACCTGGGTTTCACCACGCTGAAGAACCGGGTGCTGATGGGTTCGATGCACACCGGCCTCGAGGACAGCCGCAAGACGCTGCCCCGGCTCGCCGACTACTACGCGGAGCGCGCGCGCGGCGATGTCGGCCTGATCGTGACGGGCGGTTTCGCGCCCAACGTCGCCGGCTGGACCAAGCCGTTCGGCGGCACGCTGTCGACGAGCGGCGCCGCGCGCCGCCATCGCGTGATTCCGGATGCGGTGCACGCGGAAGGCGGCAAGATCGCGTTGCAGATCCTGCATACCGGCCGCTACGGCTATCACCCGCTCGCGGTCGCGCCGTCGCGGATCAAGTCGCCGATTTCGCCGTTCACGCCGCATGCGCTCACGGCGCGCGGCGTCGAGCGCCAGATCCGCGCGTTCGTGCGCTGCGCGGAACTCGCGCGCGAAGCCGGCTACGACGGCGTCGAGATCATGGGCTCCGAGGGGTATCTGATCAACCAGTTCATCTCGCTGCACACGAACAAGCGCACCGACGAATGGGGCGGCTCGTATGCGAACCGGATGCGGCTGCCGGTCGAGATCGTGAAACGCACGCGCGCGGCGCTCGGCCGGGATTTCATCATCATCTACCGGCTGTCGATGCTCGACCTGATTCCCGACGGCAGCAACTGGACCGAAGTGGTGCAGTTGGCGAAGGCCGTGGAGGCGGCGGGCGCGACGATCATCAACACCGGGATCGGCTGGCACGAGGCGCGCGTGCCGACGATCGCGACGTCGGTGCCGCGCGGCGCGTTCGCGTGGGTCACGCAGAAGATGAAAGGCGAGGTCGGCATCCCGCTCGTGACGACCAACCGGATCAACCGCCCGGAAGTCGCCGAGCAGATTCTCGCGGACGGCTGCGCGGACATGGTGTCGATGGCCCGCCCGTTCCTCGCCGACGCGGACTTCGTGAAGAAGGCCGCCGAAGGCCGCGCCGATGAAATCAACACCTGCATCGGCTGCAACCAGGCGTGTCTCGATCACGCGTTCAAGAATCAGGTCGCGTCGTGCCTGCTGAATCCGCGCGCGTGCCACGAAACGCTGCTCAACTATGTGCCCGTCAAACGTTCGAAGCGCGTCGCGGTGATCGGCGCGGGGCCGGCGGGCCTCGCGTGTGCGACGTTGCTCGCGCAGCGCGGACATCGCGTCGAGCTGTTCGACGGCGCGGCGGAAATCGGCGGCCAGTTCAATCTCGCGAAGCGGATTCCCGGCAAGGAGGAGTTCCACGAAGCGCTGCGCTACTTCGCGCGGCAGATCGACCTGACCGGGGTGGCGCTGCATCTGAACCGCCGCGTCGACGCGCAGGCGCTGATCGCGGCCGGCTACGACGAGGTGGTGCTCGCGACCGGCGTGACGCCGCGCGATCCACGCATTCCCGGGCAGGATCACCCGAAGGTGCTGAGCTATATCGACGTGCTCGGCCGCAATCGGCCGGTCGGCGCGCGGGTCGCGGTGGTGGGCGCGGGCGGGATCGGCTTCGACGTGTCCGAGTTCCTCGTGCAGGACGGCGAATCGACGACGCTCGACCTGGATGCGTGGAAGGCGGAGTGGGGCGTGAGCGATCCGGCCGCGGTGCGCGGCGGCGTGACGCGCGCCGCGGTGACGCCGCCCGCGCGCCGCGTCACGCTCCTGCAGCGCAAGGCGACGGGCGTCGGCAAGGGGCTGGGCAAGACGACCGGCTGGATCCATCGCGCGACGCTCAAGATGAAGCAGGTCGAGATGATCGGCGGCGCCAACTACGAGCGGATCGACGATCGCGGGCTGCACATCACGTTCGGCGAGCAGCGCACGAAGCCGACGGTGATCGAAGCCGATACGATCGTGCTGTGCACCGGCCAGGAACCGCAGCGCGCGCTGTACGAACCGCTGAAGGCGGCGGGCGTATCGGTGCATCTGATCGGCGGCGCGGATCTCGCCGCGGAGCTGGACGCGAAGCGCGCGATCGATCAGGGCGCGCGGCTGGCGGCGCAGCTGTGAGCGCCGCGCGGGCGGCCGGCATGACGCTGCGCCGCCCGCCCGCGCCGGGGCTGCGTTAGCCCGCCTGGCGCCTGCGCCGAGCGTTCCCCGGTCCGGGCGGACGCCGGCGCGCATGCCTCTCGATGCGGCGGCTCCCTCGACGCCCCCGCATTCACACCTTCATCGCCGTGCTCGCGTTGTCGTCGTTCAGTTGCACCTGCAGCACCGCGTCGCGCTTGTCGAGCAGATGCTGGCGCAGGATCGTCGCGAGCCGCTTGCCGTCGCGGTCGTCGAGCGCCTTCAGCATCTCGTCGTGATCGTGGATCGCACGATCCCACTTCGGAATCTGGAAATTCGACCGGAACCGCAGCGACTGGATACGCCGGTTCACCGCCAGGTAGGTCTGGCGCAGCGCGGTATTGCGCGCGGCTTCGTTGATCTTGTCGTGGATCTGCTGGTTGAGCCGGTAATAGCCGGCGAGGTCGTTCTGCGCGCGGCACGCGAGCATCGCGTAATGCAGCGCCCGGATCTCCGCGATCTCCGCCGGGGTGATCCGCTCGCAGGCCAGCTCCCCTGAAAACGCCTCCAGCCCGCTCATCAGCTCGAAGGTCTCGCGCAGCTCCGCTTCCGACATCCTCGACACCGACGCGCCGCGGTTCGGCGCGATGTCGATCAGCCCTTCCGCCGCGAGCACCTTGAGCGCCTCGCGCAGCGGCGTGCGCGAGATGCCGAGCATCTCGCACAGCTCGCGCTCGTTCAGCTTCTTGCCCGGCTCCAGCACGCCTTCGATGATGAAGCCGCGAATGTGCTCGACCACCGTGTCGTGCAGCCGCTGGCGCTCGACTTTCGGAATGACCGGCGTGGCGCCGGTCTCACGATCAAGATTCGAATCTTGCATACAAAAACCCGTTCTCATGCGTGCTCGCATTCTACCCCACATCGCTCTTTCCCATTAAATCAAGGGTAAACCACGTCGAAATTGTTCTTTGAATGCAATCGATGTCGTTGATATAGTTTTTTGCATGCAAAATTCAATCGGAGAAGATCTATGCTGACCCTCGATTTCCACCCCGCCGGCCGCCACTTCCTGCAGATCCCCGGGCCGAGCCCGGTGCCGGACCGCATCCTGCGGGCGATGAGCTACCCGACGATCGATCATCGCGGGCCGGAATTCGGCGCGCTCGGGCTCAAGGTGCTCGCGGGCATTCAGCAGATCTTCAAGACCCGGCAGCCGGTGGTGATCTATCCGGCATCGGGGACGGGCGCCTGGGAGGCGGCGCTGTCGAATACGCTGAGCCCCGGCGACGCGGTGCTGATGTACGAGACGGGCCACTTCGCGACGCTGTGGCGAAAGATGGCGCAGAACCTCGGCCTGCAGCCGGAGTTCATCGGCCTGCCGGGCATCGAGGGCTGGCGGCGCGGGGTGCAGGCCGACCTGATCGAGGCGCGGCTGCGCGCCGATAGCGGGCATGCGCTCAAGGCGGTATGCGTCGTGCACAACGAGACGTCGACCGGCGTCACGTCGGACATCGCGGCCGTGCGCCGCGCGATCGACGCGGCGGGCCATCCGGCGCTGCTGATCGTCGATACGATCTCGGGCCTCGCGTGCGCCGACTACCGGCACGACGAATGGGGCGTGGACGTCACCGTGTCCGGCTCGCAGAAGGGCTTGATGCTGCCGCCGGGCATCAGCTTCAACGCGCTGTCGCGCAAGGCGCTGGAGGCGAGCCGCCGCGCGGGCCTGCCGCGCAGCTTCTGGGCGTGGGACGAAATCGTCGAGATGAACCGTACCGGCTACTGGCCGTATACGCCGAACACGAACCTGCTGTACGGCCTGTCGGAAGCGCTCGACATGATTCTCGGCGAAGGGCTCGACCGGGTGTTCGCGCGGCATGCGCGGCTCGGCGAGGCGTGCCGTCGCGCGGTGCGCGCCTGGGGTCTCGAGATCCAGTGCGCGGACCCGGCGGTCTACAGCCCGGTGCTGACGGGCGTGATGATGCCGGACGGGATCGACGCCGACGCGGTCCGCCAGGTGATCTACGAACGCTTCGACATGTCGCTCGGCGCGGGACTCGGCAAGCTGAAGGGCCGCATGTTCCGGATCGGCCACCTCGGCGACTGCAACGACCTGACCTTGCTCGCGACGCTCGCGGGCTGCGAGATGGGGCTGCGCGTCGCGGGCGTGCCGCTCGCGGCAAGCGGCCTGCCGGAGGCGATGGCCCATCTCGCCGACACGGCCGCGCCCGATCTGAAAGCGGCCGCCTGAGCGGCCGCGGGCCGCGCCCGCTTCTTCCTTCCGATGACCGACCCGCGCGGCGCCCGCCGCGCGCGCTTCATGCAAGGCCCGCCGCAACGGCGGGTGCAGCAAGCAGGCAGTCAGCACTGACCGGCGACCGCTCGGCGAATGGCTTCGCGAGCAGGCGCACATGACCCGGCACCGACCGCGTCATTCATAACCCGCACACGGAGACACACGATGAAACGGTTTCGACTGACCCGCCCGACGACGGTCGTGCTGGGCATGCTATGCGTGATGTATTTCATCACCTATCTGGACCGGGTGAACGTCAGTACGGCGGCGGCCGGCTTCGGCAAGGAGTTCGGCCTGTCGCACACGGAGGTCGGGCTGGTGTTCTCGGCGTTCGCGTATCCCTACCTCGTGTTCCAGGTGATCGGCGGCTGGGTCAGCGATCGGTTCGGCGCGAAGCGCACGCTGATCGTCTGCGGCGTGCTGTGGGCCTGCGCGACGCTCGCGACGGGCTTCGCGGGCGGTCTCGTATCGCTGCTCGCCGCGCGCCTCTTGCTCGGCCTCGGCGAAGGCGCGACGTTTCCGGCCGCGACGTCGGCGATGTCGCGCTGGGTGGCGGCGGAGCGGCGCGGCTTCGCGCAAGGCATCACGCACGCGGCGGCGCGGATCGGCAACGCGGTCGCGCCGGGCGCGGTGGTGCTGATGATGGCGGCCTACGGCTGGCGCGAAGCGTTCTATATCTGCGGGATCATCAGTCTGGTCTGGGTCGCGCTGTGGTGCGTCACCTTCACCGAGCATCCGCAGGACCATCCGCGCATCACGCGCGAGGAGCTGGCGGCGCTGCCCGAGCCGAAGCCGAAGCGCGCGGGCGTGCCGTGGAGGATGCTGTTCCGGCGCATGGCGCCCGTCACGATCGTCTACTTCTGCTACGGCTGGACGCTGTGGCTGTTCCTGAGCTGGATCCCGCAGTACTTCCTGCACAGCTATCAGCTGGATCTGAAGAAATCCGCGGTGTTCGCGTCCGCCGTGTTCCTCGCGGGCGTGCTGGGCGACACGCTCGGCGGCATCGTCACCGATCGCCTCTACGAGCGCACCGGCAGCCTGAAGCGCGCGCGCAGCCTGATGGTGTCGATGTGCATGCTGCTGACGCTCGCGTCGCTGGTGCCGTTGATGTTCACGCACGACCTGCTGGTGTCCGTGCTGTGCCTCGCGGCGGGGTTCTTCTTCGCCGAAATGACGATCGGCCCGATGTGGGCGATCCCGATGGACATCGCCCCCGACTACGCGGGCACCGCGAGCGGGATGATGAATACCGGCTCCGCGCTCGCGGCGATCATCTCGCCCGTGCTGTCCGGGTTTCTGATCGACCGGTTCGGCAACTGGGAGCTGCCGTTCGCCGGTAGCATGGCGCTGATGGCGCTCGGCGTGTTCCTCGCGTTCCGCATGCACCCGGAGAGCAAATTCGAGCTTCAGCCTTCGACGGGCGCCACGTCCACCGGCACGCATGCGCAATCTCATCCTCCACTTCGATCATGAACGACTCTCTTTCCCTGAGCCGCCTGCTTGAACAGGCTTTCACCCAGCAGACGCCGATCGCCGCGCTGCCGGCCGATGCGGTGCCCGCCGGCGCCGACGCCGCCTACGACACGCAGCATGCGCTGCTCGCGGCGCTCGGCGAGCGCATCGGCGGCTGGAAGGTCGGCGCGCGCACGCCGGACGGCCCGATCCAGTGCGCGCCGCTGCCCGCGCGCGGCGTGCTGTTCGAGGCGGCGAGCGTCGCGCGCGGCGCGCGCGCGACGCTCGGCCTCGAACTCGAGATCGCGTTCCGCTTCGGCCGCGTGTTCGAGCCGCGCGACGAGCCGTACGGCGACGACGAGGTACATGGCGCGATCGCGTCGATGGCGGCCACCATCGAGGCCGTCGCGAGCCGCTTCTCCGCCTGGCCCGACGTCGACCGGCTGGCGCAGCTCGCCGACCTGCAGAACCACGGCGCGCTGGCGGCGGGCGGCTTCGTGCCGTATCGCGACGATTTTCCGTTCGCGGCGCCCGCGCTGTCGTTCGAATTCGACGGCCGGGCGCTGTTCTCCGGCGTGCCCGCCAATCCGGCGGGCGATCCGCGCCGGCTGCTGACCTGGCTCGTCAACCACGCGACGCGGGCGCGGCGCGTATCGATCACGACCGACCAGGTGATCACCACCGGTACCTACATCGGGCTCGTGAGCCCGGACGGCGCGGGCACGGCCGTCGGGCACATCGACGGGCTGCCGCCCGTGCGGCTGTCGCTCGCGTAGGGACGCTCAACGTTCTTCATTCACCGCCATGACCTTGTCCCCGTCCGTCCGTCCGCAGATTCATCCGATCCATCTGGCGCCGTCCGGCGGCCGCCGTTCGCCGCCGCTCGCGCGGCGGCTGCGCGACGCGCTGCGCGGCGACGTGCTGTTCGACGCGGCGAGCCGCGGCCGCTATGCGACCGATGCGTCGATCTACCAGATCACGCCGGTCGGCGTGGTCGTGCCGCGCGACCAGGACGATCTGCGCGCGGCGCTCGACGTCGCGTTGCGCGAGGGCGTGCCGGTGCTCGCGCGCGGCGCGGGCACGAGCCAGTGCGGACAGACGGTGGGCGAGGCGCTGATCGTCGATACGTCGAAATGGCTGAACCGGATCGTCGATTTCGATCCGGCCGCGCGCACCGCGACGGTCGAGCCGGGTCTCGTGCTCGACCATCTGAACGCGTGGCTGAAACCGCACGGCCTGTGGTTTCCGGTCGACGTCTCGACCGGCATGCAGTGCACGATCGGCGGGATGGCGGGCAACAATTCGTGCGGCTCGAGGTCGATCGAGTACGGCAACATGGTGCACAACGTCGATGCGATCGACGCGATCCTCGCCGACGGTCACGAGACGCGCTTCGAGTCGCTGCGCAGCACGCCGGGAGACCCGCGCGTCGCCGCGCTCGCGACGGCGCTGCGCGGTATCGCGGCGCGCGAGCACGGCGAACTCGCCGAGCGCGTGCCGAAAGTGCTGCGGCGGGTGGGCGGCTACAACCTCGACCTGTTCGATTGCCTGAATCCGCGCGCGTACACCGACGACGGCACGGCCAATCTCGCGCACCTGCTGGTCGGCTCGGAAGGCACGCTCGCGTTCAGCCGGCAACTGGTGTTGCGGCTCGCGCCGCTGCCCGCGCACAAGACACTGGGCGTCGTCAGTTTTCCGAGTTTCAGGCAGGCGATGGCGCTGACCCGGCACATCGTGACGCTCGCGCCGTCGGCCGTCGAGCTGGTGGATCGCACGATGATCGCGCTCGCGCTCGACAATCCCGCGTTCCGGCCGGTGATCGAGCGAGCGCTGGTCGGGCGGCCGGACGCGATCCTGCTGGTCGAGTTCGCGGGCGACGAGCACGCGGCGCAGCTGCGCCGCCTCGAGGACCTCGCCGCGCTGCTGGGCGATCTCGGCCTGCCGGGCGCGGTCGTGCCGCTCGTCGACGCCGCCGCGCAGAAGGCGCTGTGGGACGTGCGCAAGGCCGGGCTCAACATCATGATGAGCATGAAGGGCGACGGCAAGCCGGTGTCGTTCATCGAGGATTGCGCCGTGCCGCTCGACCACCTCGCCGACTACACGAGCCGGCTGACCGACGTGTTTCACCGGCACGGCACCGAAGGCACCTGGTATGCGCATGCGAGCGTCGGCACTTTGCACGTGCGGCCGATTCTCGATATGCGGCGCGACGGCGCGACGAAGATGCGCGCGATCGCCGAGGAGGCGGCGGCGCTGGTGCGCGAATACAAGGGTGCGTATTCGGGCGAGCACGGCGACGGGCTGTGCCGCGGCGAATGGGTCGCGTGGCAGTACGGGCCGCGGCTCAATCGCGCGTTCGCGGAGATCAAGGCGCTGTTCGATCCCGGCAACCGCTTCAATCCCGACAAGATCGTGCGTCCGCCCAAAATGGACGACGCGCGCTACTTCCGGTTCGCGCCGGGTTATCGCGAACGACCGCATGCACCGGTGCTCGACTGGTCGGCCTGGGACGTCGCGCGCGATCCGCTGAGCGGCCGCGAAACGCCGCCGGGCACGGGCGGCGACCTGACGGGCGGACTCGCGAAAGCGGTCGAGATGTGCAACAACAACGGCCACTGCCGCAAGTTCGACGCGGGCACGATGTGTCCGAGCTACCGGGTGACGAAGGACGAGCAGCATGTCACGCGGGGCCGCGCGAACACGCTGCGGCTCGCCGTGTCCGGCCAGCTCGGCGACGCGGGCATCGCGAGCGACGAAGTGAAGGCGGCGCTCGACCTGTGCGTCTCCTGCAAGGGCTGTCGGCGCGACTGCCCGACGGGCGTCGACATGGCGAAGTTCAAGATCGAGGCGCGCGCGGCGTGGCGGGCGCGTCACGGGCTGCCGCTGCGCGACCGGCTGATCGCGTTCCTGCCGCGCTATCCGGCATGGCTGCTCGCGGCGCTGACGGCCGGGGCACGCGCGCCGCTCTTCGCGGGCTTGGGCAAGCGCTTGCTGGGGTTCGCGCAGACGCGGTCGCTGCCGCGCTTCGGCGCATCGTTTCTCGCCGGAGCGCAAGGCGCGCAGTCCGGGGCGGGTGCCGCATCCCGCGAAGTCCTGCTGTTCGTCGATACGTTCAACGACCGGATGGAAGCCGCGAACGCGCGCGCCGCGCAGCGGGTGCTCGAAGCGGCCGGCTATCGGGTCCATTTCAACCGCCGGCCGGGCGAGCGCCCCGCGTGCTGCGGGCGCACCTTCCTCGCGGCCGGTCTGGTGGACGAGGCGAAGCGCGAAGCCCGGCGCCTGCTCGATCTGCTGCTGCCGTACGCGGCGCGCGGCGTGCCGATCGTCGGGCTCGAGCCGTCCTGCCTGCTCACGCTGCGCGACGAATGCCTGCAGTACGGCTATGGCGACGACGCGCGCACGGTGGCCGGGCAGGCGTTCCTGTTCGAGGAATTCCTGGTGCGGGAGCGCGCGGCCGGTCGCTTCGACATCGCGTGGCAGCGGCTGCCCGCGCCGCGCGCATGGCTGCACGGGCACTGCCATCAGAAGGCCTTCGATGCGTTCACGCCGGTGCAGACCGTACTCGGCTGGATTCCGGGTCTCGAGGTGAAGACGATCGAATCGTCGTGCTGCGGGATGGCGGGCAGCTTCGGCTACGAGGCCGAACATGCGGACATGTCGCGCGCGATGGCGGAGCTGTCGTTGCTGCCGGCGGTGAGGCAGGCGGCACCCGGCGATCTCGTCGTCGCGGATGGCGCGAGCTGCAGACATCAGATTCACGACGGCGCGGCGCTCGACGCGCTGCACGTCGCGCGCGTGCTGGAGATGGCGCTCGCCTGAGCGTCGCGTCGCGCGACGCACCGCCGCGTGTCGGGGTGGGCGAGGCGGGAGCGCGTTCGCCTCGTCCGCTGCGCCTCCTCACCCCGCTACATCCGGACCGGCGCCTGCCGGACGGCGCGCGATGCGGGCCGAAACACGCATGCCCCGCAAGGTTCGAATCGGTATCCTGAGCACGGGAAGACCGAACGGATCGGGGCCTCGCTGTTTGCCGCCAGAAAGAAAAATCCAGTAATCCGTAGGTAATTCCGCGCGATTCCGGCTGCTCCATACTCCGCGGCAGAGTTCACCGGAGTGCATTCATGGCGTCGCCCCAGGCTTTCGCGATCGACTCCCTTCACGGTTTCGAGTTGACCGAGGACGGCCAGTATCTGATGTTGAACAGCAATCAGCCGGATCGCATCGCGCTGCATTGCTCCGTGATGCATCAGCTGCTGGCCGCGTTGTCGAACGCGATCGGCTCGTCCGAACGGATCCGGCACAAGCGCCGCGGCGTGACGTTCGCGATGCCGTGCGAAGCCTGGGCGATCGGCAGGGATGCCGGCGGCGCGCCGCACCTGATTCTCACGTTTCGCCTGCCGGGCGGTGCGGAACTGTCGTTCCAGATCCAGCCCGCGCAGGCGGTCCACATGACGGAAGTGCTGGCGGTCGCCACCGGGCAGACGCCGGCCGGCGGCCCCGCCCGCCGCCGCCTGCAATAGCGTGCCGGACGCCGCGTGCCGTTCGCCCGCCGGGCGGGCCGCGCGCGGTATCGGCCATTCATTCTGTTGATTCCCATGAAGGCACCTCCTTTCTCGACTCGCTGCGCCCGGGCGCTGGCATTCATCGGCATGAGCGCGGCGAGCGTCTCGGCGCTGGCCGCCGATCCGTTCGTGGTGAAGGACATTCGCATCGAAGGCCTGCAGCGCGTCGAGGCGGGGTCCGTGTTCGCGTACCTGCCGATCAAGCAGGGCGATACGTTCAACGACGACAAGGCGGCGGAAATCATCCGCGCGCTGTATGCGACGGGCTTCTTCGACGACGTGCGCGTGGAGACGCAGGGCAATGTGGTGATCGTCCGGGTACAGGAGCGCCCGGCGATCGCGACGATCGATTTCTCCGGCGTCAAGGAATTCGACAAGGACAACCTGGAGAAGGCGCTGAAGGCGGTCGGGCTGTCGCAGGGCCGGTATTACGACAAGGAACTCGTCGACAAGGCCGAGCAGGAGCTGAAACGTCAGTACCTGACGCGCGGCTTCTACGCGGCGGAAGTGTCGACGACGGTCACGCCGGTCGACGCGAACCGCGTGTCGATCCTGTTCGCGGTCATCGAGGGGCCGAGCGCGAAGATCCGCCAGGTCAACTTCATCGGCAACAAGACCTTCAGCACCGGCACGCTGCGCGACGAAATGCAGCTGTCGACGCCGAACTGGTTCTCCTGGTACACGAAGAACGATC
>NZ_JAWJWL010000054.1:0-16597 GCF_034721475.1 Burkholderia alba
GGGGATATCAAGCTGCTGTCGGCGTCGCACCAGTGGGGCGGGCCGTCGACGGAGCAGGCGACGAAGACGGCGTTCGGTAATCAGCCCTCCGACCAGCAATTCAGGCTGCATTTCCCTGGGCACACCACCGAGACGCCCGCACTCGCCGCCAACCAGTCCTACCGCATTACGCTGAACGACGGCCGTGTGCTCGAAGGCAAGAGCGATGCAAGCGGCCTGACGAATCTGGTGAAAGACGACGTGATGCGCATTGCGAAGGTCGATATTTTGAAGCCGTCGCTCTGAGGCGGATGCGGAGAATTCATGGCTGACAAGAACAGCGACTATCACGTCACGGCGCAAGGGGCTGGCGTCACGATGACCAATCGCCCGGATGCCCGGAATGTCCTCTTGCCTGGGGATCTGCCGGGCATCGTGATTTTCATCCATGGGGTGAACGATCCGGGCGCGGTGTATTCGGTGGTCGAGCAAGGCCTGTGTCTGGGTCTCAACGATCGACTGTCGCGAACTGATTTGAAGCCCGGTGTTTATGGCAAGGCGTATGGCGCTGCCGCAAAGAAGAAGGGAGACGAGCGGATTGATAAAGATAACGTCCTACTGAACGATCCGGATACGTACCTTTATCAGCGCACCGAAATTACCAACGTCACCAAAAGCTTCTTTATCCCCTTCTATTGGGGATTGCGTGCGGACAACAGCGACATCGCCAAGGTCAATAATCCGGGGGACGTCACCAGTCAGAGCACCGACGCCAACGGCAATCTGATGACGCGCGGCCAATACCAGGACGTTCATGGCAACCGGCTGGATGCCCATTTCGCGAAAGCCGGGGGCTTCTTCGCGAACGCGACCAACAATATCCCGCAGATGTACGGCGAAGGATTCAAGGCTGACGAGGCCTCGAAACTATTAACCAGGAACGCGCTCGGAGGTAACACGGTCTATGCGGCCGACGCCCCTGACCGGCGCTACTTCGTCTTGGCTGCGACCCGTCTAGCCAATCTGATCATGGCGATTCGGACGATCCAGCCGAAGGCTGTCGCCGAGGCCCACGGGATAAAACCCGAGAACGAGACGATTACGATCATGGGACATAGCCAGGGCACGATTATCACGCTGCTGGCCCAAGCGATCCTGAAGGAGAAAGGGCAGCGCTGCGTGGACTGCATCATCATGGTCGATACGCCCTACGGGCTGTATCAAACCGACGACTGCAATCAAACCGGTCACGCCAAGCTCAAGACTCTCATCGATATCGTCAATGCGGTGACGCAGGAGCCGTACACAGTTCCTGATCTGGCCGAGATGCTGACCAGTCACGAAAATCACGGCGGCCGAGCCGGTACCGGTTGGACGAAGACGCAGGGCAAGCGTCTGGACGACAGCGGGAAGAACTGGGTGACGTTCGATGAGCGCGACAATCGCGGTAAGGTCTACCTCTACTTTTGTCCCGAAGACACCGTCGTGGGCCTGAAGAAAATGCACGGCATCGGTACGTTCGGCGTGCCGGACGAAGTGCCCGCTGACGGTGACGCGCTCAAGACGCACCCCGGCAAAAAGACCATGCCTGCCATGAAGGTGTTGGGTGATCCGAAGATGCGCTTCTTTCAGCGCATGTGGACGCGCATGGAGCGTGATCACAATGGCAACGGCAAATTCGAGAAGGTCAAAGTGGGGCTGGCACCCGCGCGCGTACCGGTGCGCGAGCAGTTCGAACGGCTATCACCCGGCCCCGACGTCGGGGCAGCGGGCCAGGGCTACTTCAGCCAACTCAAGGGCAGCGCGTCGTCGCAACTCCAGAATGTTGCCTTGCAAGCGCGTTTCCAACAGAACGACATCCGATTCATCAACGGCGAAGCGCTCAAACCACCTTGCGTACCGGATCTGTACGGCGGAGAGATCGTACCCGGTGGTCCTCGTCCGGGCAAAGCCGATGTTCCAGGCTTGCTGGCACCCGATGACGTGACGAAGAACATCGCGCTGGGTAATCAATACGCGAAGCTGAGCTGGAAGACCGTTGAAGGGTTTTCGATGGACGCGCCTGGGGACCTGAACAGGCTCAAAGCGGAGTTCAACGCCAATAAGGCGGTTGACGATCAGTCGCAGAATTGGCGTCTAACGCAGGCTACCATCCCGCTTCTGGGGCCGTTTGGTCCCAAGGTATCGTATGGCGTCGAGCGAGAGGAGACGCCGAACGAGGCACGCGAACGAATGAAAACCGACCGCGATGCCTACGAAGCGAACAATTACCATTCGGGTGTCCTGCATAGTGCGAAGAACCACCGCTGGGTCACGGCGATGGACGTCGCGATTGGTCAAGCCGTAACCCTCGACGATCCGATTTGGCGGGAGCTGTTGATCTTGATTTCCGATTGGAAGATGGATGATTCGGTTTTGTCTAAAATAAAAAACAATGCAAATTACACGCGATTAAGTCAAGAAATGCGAGACTTTATTCAAGCCTGCTCAACTTATTATATAAAAGGCGTATTTCCGGAAAAATATGTCTCAAGTACACTGCCAACGCTTGTAACCAGTGAATTGACACCAGCAGCCCTCGCTGCGCAGCAGGCGGCAGACCAAGCGTATGCCAAACAACTCACCCAGCAAGCGCAGATGCAGTACGGCAACAAGACGGTCGGGGAGGTTTTTCAAGGGTTCCGGCAATGATTGCCAAACCTCGCCTTCGGCCGTACATTGCGGGCTTCGTCCTGGCTGCACTTGTCTGGATCGTCCTGGTCATGATGAAGTCGTACAGTTATTGGGAAACAACGGGTCAGGAGATGCCGCACATGGGGAGTTACATCCGGAACGGAATGTTAGTGCTGCTCGCGTTCGCTGCCGTGATATACGGGCTGAGTGCCGCATGGATGCACCGATCGTCGGCTTCTTCTGTTTCCGCATCGGCAGTGCCTGAGAGCAAGCCGGCCATCGATACTGTCGTCTCGCACGGGTTCAACGGCTCATCTGCAATGCTTTCGCAGACCGGACAGAAGTATGTTTTGGAGGTGCGAGGCGTCGGAGTCGTCACCGGTGATTTTAATAATGAAGAAATTTGGCAGCGCCTTGAAAAGAAGGCCAGCAATCATGAGACTTTTTTATCTGGAAATCCTACGGATTATCCGGACAATGACGGTGAAAGGTTGAGCAGTTTTGGTGTGGTAGTGGGGATGGGGTTTAAAGATGCTGCGCATCGTGCAGTTGAATATTGGCCCGTTCCAGTAATCATTTGGGGGCCGCTCAAGGACAAAAAAAATGACTATCGAGCGGCTAAGCAAATCGCCGGTCTCCGTCAAAAGGCGAGTTTGGGTGTCACGTTGTTGCTTTGGGAGGAGGACGACAATACGGGCGATGGCGCGGCGATGATCGCAAAACTATTCGCGTTCTTCGACACGCATCCCGATGTGCCGGAAGCCTTGGTGTTCAGTTCAGATGGCTCAATGCTGCGCTCGCTTCTCGGTGCGCCAGGGAGCGGCGGAGCGCCGCGAGCCGGCCATATCATCCCGGCGCTTCCGGACAGCATCGGGGCGTTGCTCGTATCACGTTCGGACCGTGTCGACAGGCTGATTCGCCCCTTTGCAGTCGAGCAGACCGATCAGATCAATCGCAAGAGCACGGATTACGACATCATCAAGCTTTGGAATTACTTTTGGGATAAAACGAATGACGAAGGACCAGACGGTTTCGATGCCCAATATCTCAAACAAGAAAGATCGGCCGGTGTTGAAGATCCGTCTGTGCTCGGCGTGATGTCGTCAAGCTGGTGGCAAGCCCAATTGCCTGAGTTCTGGAAAACCATCAGCAACAAGGGTCCGGGTGAATTCAAGCCGACGCCGTACGTTCCAGTGCGGTGGACCACGTGGCAACTCAAGCAATTCGACAACGCACCGCTGCTTGGCTACCTACATCGCCCCGTCGACGTGAAGCTCGTTGATGACCAGGGACATCCCCTCAAGACTGCGGCTCAGGCTGAGGCCATGAAGATGGGTTGGGAGCAAGCCCTCGCCACGCTGCCGGATAGTCAAGAGCCGAAACGGGTGTTTTACGACACGACGGGTGACCGGCTCTTCGTGATTCCGCTGAATCAGGCGCTTGCGCAAATGGGTTCGTCGGCGCCGAGCCTGGGCGAAGTCAAAGAGGGCTACGATATTGGTGCGCGCATCGGTAATACTGGCGTGAGTTCGCCGCTTGTGCAAATCGGCTTGGGCTTGATCGCGAGCTACCAAGACGGTGGTGCGAGCGCCACGGTGAACCGGCGACCCAACGGAACGGCGAGCATCATCATGGTGAGCCCTCCCGATACGGCAGCCAAGGCTGCGTGGGCGCAGAAGACCAACGGCACGAGCCCGTTCAAGTGAGGGTAAGTTGTCGACATGGTGGTGAGCGGTTACCCATACGGCAGCGACAGTCCGCATCGTCCCATTTCGTATCGGCCGCCAAGCGCTCGGCCATGCTCGTGTGGGTGATCCGCAAGGCCGATCCGAACCAGACGGTCAGCCTCTGTGGCATATAGCCGCCGCGATACCCGCTTCGTTAAGTATCAGTCACCTAGATATTGACGTGATGTTTGGATGAATAGTGAATATCGCCGCCGGGAGGAAATCGTGCGTGGTGTGATTCGAGTGGGAGACGCGACCAGCCATGGAGGTCGCGTGGAAACGGGCCGAGAAAAATCCATCGTCATGAACCGGGCCGTGGCCTGTGTGGGCGACCATTGCTCCTGTCCGATGGGAGGCCACAACAACTGCGTGATTATCGAAGGCGATCCCAACGTGACGATCGACGGTGTCGCGGTGGCCTTCGACGGCCACAAGACATCGTGCGGGGCGACCCTGATCTCGTCGGTTCCGACATCGGGGCGTGGGTAGTCATGGCGTGTGTGGTGCTCGGATGATTGAACGCCCGCAGCGATCGGGAATTTCCGAGTGCTGCAGATTGGCTGCCGCAAGGGCCGCAAGACCTCCTGGATAACGTTTTGGTTCGTCGTTCCATCCTCTGAACCAGGGGGAGGCCTGCCGCCTATGCGCTATCGAACCCGCTTTCTCGCGACGCGGTTCTGACCCGTTCCGCTCTGAGCGACCCGGCCGTGACCCGACATCCGGTCCGCGTGTCCCCTTTCCCCTCCGTCCTTACCCGCTCAAGGCGCCGTCACCGGATGCTTGAGCGCATGCGCGGCTTCGAGCCACTGCGAATGAAACGCGTCGTCGTCGCGCGCGAGCCCCAGTTCTCCGTTGCGATAGGCCATCGCGAGCGTCTGCACGGCTTCGGGCAACTCATGGTCCGCCGCATGCCGATACAGCTCGAGCGCGCGCGCCTCGTCGCGCGGCACGCCGCTGCCGTCGCGGTACGCGTTCGCAAGCATGAACTGCGCGGCCGGGATGTCCTGCCGCGCGGCCTGTTCGAACCAGCGGGCCGCGGCGGCCGGATCGGCAGGCGTGCCGTAGCCGCTGCGGTACATCAGCCCGAGGTAGTACGCGGCGGCCGGATCGCCGGCGGCCGCGACGGGCCGCAGCAGCGCGAGCGCGTGCGGATAGTCGCGTTCGACGCCGCCGCTGCCGAGCAGCATCGCCTTGCCGAGCGCGAGCTGTGCCGCACGGGCGCTCGCCGGCCCCGGACGGCCGTCCGGGGCCGGCCGGGCCGCGGTGCGCAGCCAGCCGAGCCCTTCGTCGCGCAGCGCGGCTTCGCGCGAGCCGAGCAGCGCGGTGCCGAGCGCGGTCTGCGCGTCGCCCGAGCCGTGCCGGGCCAGCTCGCGCAGCCGCTGCAGCGCGCGCGGCTCCGTCGCCTGCGTGACCATCGCCTGCCACTCCTCGATCTGCGTGCGGCTCGCCTGCGGCGCGCCATGCGCGGCGAACCCGGCCCAGCCCGCCGCCGCGACGCCCGCGGCCAGCGCCGCCGCGAGCGCGAGCATCCCCGCCGGCGTGAGCTTCGCGCGCAGCAGGCGCTGCAGCGGGCCGCCGAGCGGCGCGCCGACGTTGACCGTATCGATATTGCGCATCGCGTGCCTCATTGCGTCAGGTCGATTTCATAGATCGCGAGGTTCTTGCCCGACCCGTCGTCGGCGGCAACCTGCGTGATGCCGGTCAGGCCCGCGTCGGTCGCCTGCTGGAGCAGGTTCGGCGCGGACGAGAACTGCACGTGCGCGACCGAGCCGGCGAGCTTCGTGAAACGCCAGCTGCGCTGCGCGCCGTCGGCGGTGCGGGTGATCTTGCCGCGCTTCTTGATGAACGCGATCAGCACGTCGCGGTTCGCGTCCGGCGACGCGAAGATCGTCTTGCTGCCGTCGAGGCCCGGGAAGTTGCCGCCGCCGCTCGCGCGGTAGTTGTTGGTCGCGACGATGAACTGCCCGTTCGGATCGATCGGCGCGCCCTTGTACAGCAGATTCCTGATCCGGCTGCCGGGCGCCTGCGATACGTCGATCTCGTAGCTCAGGTCCGCCGACGTGAACATGTCGAAGTTGTAGCCGGGGAACGTGCTCACGAGCTTCTGCACGGTTGCCTTGGCCGGGTCGATGGTGTTGAAGCGCTTCGCCGCGGTCTCGAGCCAGTTCTTCACGTCCGAGCCGCTCACCTTCACCGCATAGACGGTGTTCGGATACAGGTACAGGTCGGCCGCGTTGTTGATCGCGAGCGAGCCCGGCGCGACGTCGGTGAAATCGCTGCCGCCGCCGAAGCCGCTCTTGAACGGCGCGCTTACCGACAGCACCGGCACTCCCGCATACTGCGGCAGGTTCGCCTGCACGTAGGTCGACACGTAGTCGGCCTGCGCCTCGTTGACGATCTGGATCGCGCCCGGGTCGCCGACGTCCGCGAAGTAGCTGCTCATCCGGTAGTCGGTGGCGCCGACCGGCGTCTTCACGTAGCGGATGGTCGCCTGGTGCTCCGCGGCGATC
Source organism: Burkholderia alba (assembly GCF_034721475.1). Classification (NCBI taxonomy): domain Bacteria; kingdom Pseudomonadati; phylum Pseudomonadota; class Betaproteobacteria; order Burkholderiales; family Burkholderiaceae; genus Burkholderia; species Burkholderia alba. The sequence goes on from NZ_JAWJWL010000054.1 coordinate 6,890, forward strand.
GCCGCCGACACCGCCGGATCGGCGGCCACGTAGGTCTTGTCGGCATTCTGGATCGAGCGCGCCTCGACGGTGGTCTGCGATTTGTCGACGTTCCAGCGCTTGCCGTCGAACGCAAGGCCGAGCTTGATCACGCCGAGGTGCTTGCCCCAGTAGTTCGCCATCACCGTCGGCACGCCGTTGACGGTGCCCTTCACCTTGTCGACGCCCGGCAGGTTGAACTGCGATACCGTGCTCGATGCGTCCGGGAACACCTGGTGCGAGTGGCCGATCAGCATCGCGTCGATGCCCGGCACGGTGGACAGCCACCAGCTGCCGTTTTCCATCGTCGGCGAGTACGGCGAGTTGTCGAGGCCGCCGTGCGAGATCGCGACGATCAGGTCGGCGCCCTTCGCGCGCATCTCCGGAATGTACTGTTGCGCGGCTTCCTTGAGGCCCGTCGTGTAGACCTTGCCGTCGAGCCAGCGCTTGTCCCAGCTCATGATGGTGGGCGGCGTGAAGCCGATGATGCCGATTTTCACGGGGGCGCTCACCGTGCTGCCGTCGGGCGCGGTCGCGGCGACGGTCCGGGTGATGATCGTGTACGGCTGGAACAGCGGCGCATTGGTCTTCGCGCTGACCACGTTCGCGAGCACCTGCGGGAAGTTCGGCCCCGCGCATTTCTTCTGCTGCGCCGGGTCCGGCAGGCCGGCGATATTGAACGTGTTGCCCGTCACCTGCGACAGATAGGGCAGGCCGTAATTGAATTCGTGGTTGCCGATGCCGCCGCCGTCGAATTTCGCCGCGTTCATCACCTTGTAGATCGCGAGCGTCTGGTCGCACGACACCGGGCTGACAAGCGCCTGGTAGTCGGCGAGCGCCGTGCCCTGGATCGTGTCGCCGTTGTCGAACAGCAGCGAGTTCGGATACTGCGCTCGGGCTTGCGCGATCAGCGTCGAGACCCGTTCGAAGCCGAGCGAGTTGTCCGCGGCCAGCTTGAAATAGTCGTACGAAAGCACGTTGGTGTGCAGGTCGGTCGTTTCGAGCACGGCGACCGTCGCCCTGGTGCCGGCGGCGGGCGTCTGCGTGACGGGCGGCTGGGCGGGCGAGCTGGTGCCGTCGCTGTTGCAGGCGGCGAGCAGGACAAGGGAGGCGAGGGCCGCGACGGCCGGCAGGCGCGTGCGGGACAACGGCGGGAGTTGCATCGGGTTTTCCTGTTCTGTTCTGTCTGGCGGAAAAAGAGCGGCGCGGCGCGCCGACGGCCTGGAATCCGGCGCGTGAGAGTATCGAAAGGAAACATGACGGCCGAATGAAAGTGGAATGATGGCCGTCCGGAAGCCGCGCGCCAGCTCGTCAAGCTGACAGGGCGCCGGCCCGGCGCCGCGCCGGGCGCGATGGGGCGCCCGGCAAATCGGCGCGTCGCGGGGCGGAGGGGTTCGCTACAATGGCCGCTGTCATCGTTTTGCAAAATCGCCCATTGGATTTCAAGACACCTCCCGGCCTGTCGGTCGATACCGGCGGCCAAGGCCCGACAGTGCGCCTTTCCGGACAGTGGACGGCGCTCGCGCTCGCGCGCGACCGAGGCGGCGCCGCGCGCCGGGTGGCGGGGCTTGCCCGCCAGCGGGTCCGCGAGTGGGATCTGTCCGGGGTCGAGCGGCTCGACCACGTCGGCGGGCAGGCGCTGTGGCGGGTGTGGGGCCACCGGCTGCCCGACGGCATCGCGCTGACCGATACCCAGCGCACCATCTTCGAGCGCATCCAGCGGCTCGACGAGAGCCGCGAAGCGCCCGAGCCCGTGGTACGGCACGATCCGGTCACGCGTCTCGGCAATGCGCTGTTCTCGTTCGGCGAGCACATGCAGGGCGGGATCGCGATGTTCGGCCGCGTGATGCTCGACCTGCTGTCGATCGTGCGGCGGCCCCGCACGATGCCGTGGACCGAATTCTCCGCCAACATCTATAGCGCGGGCACCCAGGCACTGCCGATCACCGCGCTGGTCGCGTTCCTGATCGGCATCGTGCTCAGCTACCTGTCCGCGCAGCAGCTGCAGATGTTTGGCGCGAACCGCTACATCGTCAACATCCTCGGCCTGTCGGTGATCCGCGAGCTGGGACCGGTGCTGTCGGCGATCCTGGTGGCCGGCCGCTCGGGGTCGGCGATCACCGCGCGGATCGGCGTGATGCGGGTCACCGAGGAGCTCGATGCGATGCGGGTGATGGGCATCCCGCACGGCCTGCGGATCATCCTGCCGCGCGTGCTGGCGCTGGGCGTCGCGATGCCGCTGCTGGTGATGTGGACCAACGTCGTCGCGCTGTCGGGCGGCGCGCTGGCCGCGAAGCTCGTGCTCGGCATCGACGTCAACTTCTTCGTGCGCTCGCTGCCGGGCGTGGTGCCGATCGCGAACCTGTGGATCGGGCTCGGCAAGGGCATCGTGTTCGGCATGCTGATCGCGCTGGTCGCCTGCCATTTCGGCTTCCGGATCAAGGCGAATTCGCAGAGCCTCGGCGAGGGCACCACCACGTCGGTCGTCACGTCGATCACGGTCGTGATCCTCGCCGACGCGGTGTTCGCGATCCTGTTCCAGAACGTGGGGCTCGGATGATGGGCGCGAACGATCTGGTCATCGAGGTGCGCGACCTGTCGAAGCGCTACGGGCGCAACGTCGTGCACGAGCATCTGAACTTCGACGTGCGGCAGGGCGAGATCGTGTCGATCGTCGGCGGCTCGGGGTCCGGCAAGACCACGCTGGTGCGGCAGATCCTCGGCCTCGAGCGGCCGACGTCCGGCACCATCAAGGTGTTCGGCGAGGACACGTCGCTGATCGACGCCGACACCGCGCGCGTGATGCGCAGCCGCTCCGGCATGCTGTTCCAGCAGGGCGCGCTGTTCTCGTCGCTGACGGTGTTCGACAACATCGCGCAGCCGCTGCGCGAGCTGGGCCGCGTGCCCGAGGACCTGCTGCACGACATCGTGATGCTGAAGCTCGAGATGGTCGGACTGCCGTGCAAGCATGCGTCGAAGATGCCGGCCGCGCTGTCGGGCGGGATGGTGAAGCGGGTGGGCATCGCGCGCGCGATCGCGCTCGAACCCGAGCTGCTGTTCCTCGACGAACCGACGGCGGGCCTCGATCCGCAGGCGTCGGACGAATTCGTCGAGCTGATCGCCACGCTGCACCGGACGCTCGGGCTGACCGTCGTGATGGTCACGCACGATCTGGACACGATGGTCGCGCTGTCGACGCGGGTGGCCGTGATCGCCGACCGCAAGGTGCTCGCGGCGGCGCCCGTCGAGGAGGTCGCGAACGTCGACCATCCTTTCATCCACGAGTATTTTCTCGGCTTGCGGGGCAGGCGGGCGCTGCAGGCGCTGCCGCCCGAACGGCGCGCGAAGCTGCCGAAGGCCGCGCTCGAACCGGCGCTGTCGAGCGTCGAGCTGTAGACAAGGAATTCGCGAATGGAAAACAAATCACATGCATTCTGGGCCGGGCTCTTCACGATCGGCCTGCTGCTGGCGATCGTGGGCACGGTGTTCTGGTTCAACGTCGATCGCACGGTGCGCATTCCGTACGATCTCGTGTCGCGCACCAACGTCACCGGGCTCTTTCCGGACGCGGCGGTGCGCTATCGCGGGCTCGATGTCGGCAAGGTGCAGTCGATCAATTTCGACCGCGCGCATCCGGGCGAGATCGCGATCCGGATCCTGGTCGACAAGGATGCGCCGATCACGCGCTCCACTTACGGCAGCCTCGGTTTCCAGGGCGTGACGGGGATCGCGTTCGTGCAGCTCGACGATACGGGCGGCGACCCGTCGTCGCTGCCGACGTCGGTGCATAACGTCGCGCAGATCCCGATGCACCCGAGCCTGTTCGACCAGATCCAGCAGCGCGGGGACGTGCTCCTCAAGCAGATGGAGCTGGCGGCGAAGAGCGTCAACGCGATGCTGTCGGACGACATGCGCGAGCAGTTGAAGGCGACGGCGGCCAGCTTGGAGCATGCGGCGGACGGCGTGACCACGCTGTCGAAGCAGCTGGGGCCGACCGTCACGGAGATGCCCGCGACGATGAAGCAGGTCAACCGGACGCTGTCGTCGGCGAATGCGCTGATCGAGCCGGGCGGCCCGCTGGCGTCGAACCTGAACCGGGCCGGCAAGGCGGCGGAGCAGGCGGGTGCGGCGCTGACGACGATGGACCAGACGCTGGCCGATCTCAATGCGCGCGTGCATTACGACACGCTGCCGCGTTTCAACGCGCTCGCCACGAACGTGAGCGATGCATCGCGCACGTTGAAGGATGTGGCGGGCGAAGTGGGCCGCAATCCGCGCAGCCTGCTGTTCGGTGCGCCGTCCGCGATGCCGGGCCCGGGCGAAGCGGGCTTCACGTGGCCGCATGCGGCGGCCGCTGGTCAATAAGGTTGACATTCGAAATGCAGGAACCCCTCATGTCACGTTTCTTTTCTCGTTTCGGCCGCCCGGGCGCTGCGCTGCTGGCCGTGCTGGCGCTCGCGCTGGCGGGCGGCTGCGCCGGCACGCCGGCTGCGCTGTCGAACATCCGCTACGACTTCGGTCCGGCGAATCCGGCCGCGTCGGCGGGCGCGGGACCTGCGATCAAGGTGCTCGACGTGAGCGCGCCCGATGCGCTCGATTCGGACAAGCTCAACTACCGGCTTTCGTATGCGGATGCGCAGCGTATCGCGTCGTACCGCGACAGTCGCTGGACCGCGCCGCCCGCGCAGTTGCTGACGCTGCGCCTGCGCGCCGCGCTGTCGTCGCGCGGCACCGTGCTGGAAGGCGCGGACAGCGTGCGCGCGCCGGTGCTGAAGGTCGAGCTGGACGAGTTCGAGCAGGTGTTCGACGGCCAGTCGCAAAGCCATGCCGCCGTGACCGCGCGGGCGACGCTCATGCTGGACGGCAAGGTATTGAGCCAGCGCACCTTCGTCGCGCGCGCGCCGTCGAGCACGCCGGACGCGGTGGGCGGCGCGCGGGCGCTGGCGACCGCCAGCGACGATCTGGTCGCGCAACTGGTTGCGTGGCTCGGCGTGCAGACCTACGCGGCCGCGCCGTGATTCACGCCGCGCTCGCGCCGCGCGAATGAGCCCCGGCGGCGGCCGGCATTCGACGCTCGCGCGGCAGGCGTTTGCCGCGTACGCGGCGCTGATCGTCTATGCGTCGCTCTATCCGTTTTCCGGCTGGCGTTCGCTCGGCATCGATCCGTTCGATTACGTGTTCGCGCCGATGCCGCGCTATCTGACGGCGTTCGATGTCGTCACCAATGTGCTCGGCTACTTGCCGTTCGGCGGTTTCGCGGTGCTGGCGCTGCATCCGCGTTGGCGCGGCACGCTGGCGGTGCTGATCGCCAGCGTGCTCGGCGCCGTGCTGTCCGGCGCGATGGAGGCGTTGCAGACCTATCTGCCCGAGCGGGTGTCGTCGAACCTGGATCTCGCGGCCAATGCGCTCGGCGCGTTGCTGGGCGCGGCGCTCGTCGCGCCCGCGGCGAGTGCGCTGCTGGAGCGCGGCGGCTTGCGGCGCCTGCGCTTCAGGTGGTTCGAGCGGGATGCGTCGACGCCGCTGTTCCTCGCGGCGCTGTGGCCGTTCGCGATCCTGTTTCCTTCGCCGTTCCTGTTCGGCATCGGCGACTGGCCCGGTGAGATGTGGGAGCAGGCGGATCCGTCGATGCGCGATGCGCTGCTCGGCTGGGCGCCGTTCGCGTGGCAGGTGCTGGGCTGGCCGGCGCGGCTTGACGGCTGGCTGTCCGATTCGGGCTGGGAGGCGGTGCTGGCGGGGCTCGGCCTGTTCGCGGCGTTGGCGCTCGCGTCGCTGGCGATGCGGGCGGGGGCGCCGCGGGCGCGGCTGCTGGTCGGCTATGTCGTGCTGGTGCTGTGCCTGAAGGCAGGCGCGACCTTCATGCAGTCCCGCACGGGGCTGGTGTTCGACTGGGCGAGTTCGGGTGCGCGGCTCGGCATCGAGCTGGGCGGTGTGGCGGCGTTGCTTGCGCTGCGGCTGGCGCCGTCGTGGCGCGCGGCGCTCGCGGCCGTTGCGTTGGCGGTGGCACTGGTGCTGGTCAACGTGCTGCCGGTGAATCCGTTCTTCGATTTCACGTTGTCGGGCTGGCGGCAGGGCCGCTATGTGCATTTCAACAGCATTGCGCGCTGGCTGGCCTGGGTCTGGCCCTATGCGGCGCTGATCTGGCTGGCGTGGCGTGTCGAGCGGAGTTGGCTGGGCGGGCGGGGTGCGCGTTAGTCGCTGCGGCGGGGCGAGCCGCTCGCTATAATCGGCCGTTCGATATCCCCACAACACCGGCGCCAACGCTGCGCCTTCTGGCTGACTGCCCACATCATGGATTCCTACTACCAGCACCATGTGTTTTTCTGTCTGAACCAGCGTGAAGCGGGCGCGGAGCGTCCGAGCTGTGCGAATTGCGATGCGCAGACGATGCAGGAGTATGCGAAGAAGCGTGTCAAGGAGTTGGGTCTGGCCGGTCCGGGGCGGGTGCGGATCAACAAGGCCGGGTGCCTGGATCGTTGCGAGGAGGGGCCGGTGATGGTCGTTTATCCGGAGGGCACGTGGTACACGTATGTCGACAAGAACGATATCGACGAGATTGTCGAATCGCATTTGCGCGACGGACAGGTTGTCGAGCGGCTCAAGATTTGAGCGTGGTTTTTTTCAGGATCAATGTGTACGCGGCATGAACGTTCATACTCTGAAGTCCCTGATTGCCGGCCCGGTCGGCGCCATCGAGATTGCGGTGGATTTGCCGGATGCGGTGCGCGAGGGCGTTGCCGCGCCGCGCGGTATCGCGCTGGTTGCGCATCCGCATCCGCTGTTCGGCGGAACGATGGACAACAAGGTCGCGCAGACGCTGGCACGGACGCTGGTGCAACTCGATTACGTGGTGTTCCGGGCGAATTTTCGTGGCGTCGGCGCGACGCAGGGCGAGCACGATAATGGTGAGGGCGAGGCTGACGACCTGCTGGCGGTCATTGCGCATATGCGGGCGCAGCCGGGGTACGAGGCGTTGCCGCTCGTGCTCGCCGGATTTTCGTTCGGCACTTTCGTGCTGTCGCACGTCGCCAAGAAGCTGCGCGACGCCGGGCAGCACACCGAACGCATGCTCTTCGTCGGGACCGCCGCCAGCCGGTGGCAAGTGGCGGATGTGCCCGAGGATACGATCGTCATCCACGGCGAAATCGACGAGACTGTGCCGATATCAGCCGTTTATGACTGGGCCCGGCCCCAGGAACTGCCCGTTATCGTCATCCCCGGAGCGGAGCATTTTTTACATCGGAAGTTGCATGTGTTGAAGAGGGTTATCTTGGGGGTTTGGAGGTGAGGGAGGGTTTCTGTCGGTGAACTTGTTTTCGTGTCGGTCTATCAGCGTCGCCCCTCCCCGGGGCAGGGGTAACTTTTCTTTTTCTTTCCAAAGAAAATTAACCAAAAAAAAGGCGCTTTTCTGATCCAAGCTTAGGGTGCCCTCATAAAACGAACGGGCCCAGCACCTAAGGGTCCACCACTATGAGAACGCGTATAGGCGCGCGCAGCCACTGAGGCATCGCACCACGGCACGAAGTGGTATGCCCCCAGTCCGCTCCATCCTCGCTTCGCTCGGACGTCAGGTTCACCCCTGCTCGAGATGTTTGCGGGCGGCCGAACTGATATCGCCCGCCCAAGATTCGTCGATCAATCAGCAGCGCCTGCATATCAGCGATGAATGCGGGCGTTGTTGCATCTGGGTCTGGAGATGGCGGAAGGAAAGAGGGCGTCGTTGAATGACGATGGGCGGGTATGGAGGTCAAGAGGTTTATGTGCCGGGACCGTTTGCTTGTGCGTGGATGATGTACCCGATGTCCGAGCTTGCGAGGATGGAGCGGACTGGGGGCATACCACTCTGTTTCGTGGTGGGATGTCACGGTGCCTGCGCGCGCCTATTCGCGTTTTGAACGTGGTGGACACTTAGGTGCTGGGCCTGTTCGTTTTACGGGGGCACCCTAAGCTTGGATCAGAAAAGCGACTTTCTTTTGGTTACTTTTCTTTGGCAAGACAAAGAAAAGTGACCCCTGCCCCGGGGAGGGGCGACGCTGATAGACCGACACGAAAACAAGTTCAACGACAGAAAACCACCTGATTACGGTATAACCCAGTCCAAGATTTTAGCCGCACCCCCGTGGGTCAGGATTCCGTGCAAATCAACAGCCGCAAACACTGGTTGTGGCTGTTGATCGTCACGACCACTTCGTCCAGATGCCACTTGTCACCGCGTCCCGTCGCCGTCGAGCGAATCCGCTTCGTGATCGACAGACCGAACTTCCTCGCCCTGCAGCGCACCGTTCCGTACGTGAGCTCGACGCCCCGTGCGGCCAGCATCTCCTCAACCATGCGCAAGCTCAACGGAAACCGATAGTACAACCAAACGGCGTAGCAGATAATGTCAACCTGACAGTACCCCATAGATTACTTCGGCTGACGATAAGTGACTCGGGCGACAATCCAATTTATTACGATTTCCATCACAAAAAATTACAATATACATTCAGTAACACTATAAGATGACTGCCACTTGTACCTTCCAGCTGTCATGGCGTTGTTGCATAAATCCGGCGAGAGGACGAAGTGGAGCGTTGTCACGTTAACGCTGTCGCCCCAATTGCGGCCAGATGAGTTGATGTTCAGGAAGCGCCGAGCGGATTTTGGGCGAGGCCGGTAAAAAGACGCCACGATTCGAACCGGGTCGCGAGCTGTTTTCGGTAAAGCGAGGCACGCAGCAAATGGCGCTTGAGGGCAAAGTGTTGCCAGATCGGACCGAAGCTCGACAGGAAGGTTTGCATCTGGTCGGGCAGCCGGAAACCGCGCATCCGACGTTCGCGAGCACTGGTATTTCTGCTTTTGCCGCAGAATAGCTGCGCAGTTGATCGGTGACGATTTTCTTCGGCACCTCGGCACTGGCTGACAGTACCCGTTTGAAGAAGCGCTTCGCGGCAGTCTTATCGCGTCGCTTTTGCAGCAGGATGTCGAGTTCGATGCCGTGCTGATCGACCGCACGTCAGAGAACAAAGGGCTCGCCGCGCAACGACACGAACATTTCGTCCAGATGCCATGTGCTGCCCGGCTGGCGCCGGGCAGCCTTGATGCGATGGGCGAAGCTGGCGCCGAACTTCTCGGTCCATCGGCGAATGGATTCATGACTGACGATCACACCACGCTCGAACAGCAGTTCCTCGATATCGCGCAGGCTGAGCTGGAAACGAAGATACCACCGGACCGCGTGGCTGATGACCGAGGCTGGAAACCGATGGCCATGGTAGAGCGATTTCGTCTTCTTCATCTCCCCATCCTAACCGAACCAGGCGTCANCCTCGATATCGCGCAGGCTGAGCTGGAAACGAAGATACCACCGGACCGCGTGGCTGATGACCGAGGCTGGAAACCGATGGCCATGGTAGAGCGATTTCGTCTTCTTCATCTCCCCATCCTAACCGAACCAGGCGTCAACGTGACAAAGCCGAAAAAGCACGTGGATTATCAGCGCCAGTACGTTGGCTGCTGCGGGCGTAATCGCGCTGATACATGCGCGTAGATCTCATAGAAGTTTTAAGAAAGGTGATAACTGATTCATGACGAATTTGCACTCCTCAATGATATGGCAGTCCTCCCCTGACGCTGTCGACCCGTATATCAGTCTCGAAGCACTTGATAATCCCGCCGTCGATGCGTGGTGTCGTGCGCAGACGATCCGGACCA
>NZ_JAWJWL010000055.1:0-15827 GCF_034721475.1 Burkholderia alba
CGATCACGACAAATGCCGCCGCCCATTACATGCTGCCGGCATGACCACTGAAATGGCGCGGCGCGGCCAGCCCCATGGCAGCGGTCCGGGCAAAACCCGCTGGGTCGTCGAGCGGACCATCTCGTGGCTACATAACTTCCGGCGACTGCGTATCCGCTTCGAGCGCTTGGCGTTCATTCATGAAGCTTTCCTGAAGCTGGCCTNCATTACATGCTGCCGGCATGACCACTGAAATGGCGCGGCGCGGCCAGCCCCATGGCAGCGGTCTGGGCAAAACCCGCTGGGTCGTCGAGCGGACCATCTCGTGGCTACATAACTTCCGGCGACTGCGTATCCGCTTCGAGCGCTTGGCGTTCATTCATGAAGCTTTCCTAAAGCTGGCCTGCTGCGTCATTTGCGGGCGACCCTTGCAAAACTTTTGTTAACATCTGGCTAACATCTCTAAGTGCGTCACCACGTTCGAGCGCAGCACGCGGCCGCGACGCGTCGCTTTTCGCATCAAGCGCACGGGGTGCGAAGTCGGGTGACGAAGAGAACTTGACGATGGTCACCGCAGTCTTCGGATCAACAAAGATCGCCTGGCCGAAACGTCCCGCCGCTGCGAATGAACCATCACCATCATTCACCTGATACCAGTAGTCGCGATAGGAAAATCCGTCCTTGCCCTGCACGACGTTACCCTTCGCGAATAAGTCCGCGTTATGTGCTGGCTGCAACACCGCGCGGACCGTCGACGCGGGCAGCGTACCCGGCGCGCCTTCTAACCCCATACGCATGCGCTCCGCAAATCGCGCAGCGTCACGCAACGTCGTATACAGCCCGCCGCTAGCCATCGCCATTGCGTTTCGGTCCACCGCGACATACGCATCGTCCTCGGCGAATTCTCGCCACAACAACCGCTCGACCAACGCGCTCCACGACTGCCCCGTCGCACGCTGCATTGCCCACGCGACAGCTTCCGGTGAGCCGTTCTGGTAGAACCACATGCTGCCCGGCGCGACGTCTGGCACGCGCCGCACAGTCAGCAGAAAATCGACGATGCTGGACGGCGCGCCTTCGCGGTGCGGCAACAATCCGACTGCGCCAAACAGGCCTAGGTCCGGCGGCAAACCCGGTGCGTATGCGGTAGGCACCTCCATATCAAGATTTTGTTGCAGCGTCGCGCTGCCGAACGGTGTGTCGGCAAGCTCCGGCACGGCGCGTGACAGCGGCGCACTTGCATCGAGCGCGCCCGATCCGATCAATTGTGCGGCAAGCAGGCCCGTCACCGACTTCGTCATCGACGCCCATGCATGCGCCTGATCGGGCCGGAACCCGTCGAAATAGCGTTCGTAGACGATCCGACCGCGCTGGAGGACGATGAAACCGTCCGTATGCGTTGCGCGCAGGTACGCATCGAGCGTCAGCGTCTCGCCACCGATCGTGACGGGCAGCGAGTCGAGGCCCGAAGCCAGTTGCTCCGGCAATGGCATCGGAGTAGCCGCATGCCGAATCCCAGCCGTCGGAGCCAGCAGTCGCGTGTTGCCCAACGCCCAGCGCAGTCGTGTCGGCGTAAACGCGTTCGCCTTGGTGACAACCTGGTCGGCCGGTGGCGGGAAGCCCTGCATCACGCCCGGCGCGACGGTCTCGGAAGCAGCACGCGCAGGCGCACCACCAAGCGCGAGCCCTCCGGCCAGAACAAACGCACCAGCAAGTCGTCGCGCGTTCGGAGTGCGGTGAAATTTTCGATGGAATCGCATCGGGAGTTGTCTCGTCATGAAAAGAAAACAGGCTGCGCAAGACGCAGCCCCAGGTTCACAGCGGCTGAGAATCGATCCGCAGCAGGTTCGACACGGACACGACACCGTCGACGTGCCGAGCAACAGTCACGGCCAAGTTCGCCTGACTTGTGTCCATAACCGAGCCCGCCAGCGTCACGTTTCCGTCGCGTGCGCGCACGAGAATGCGTGTCGCATTGAGCCCTCGCGTACGGCCGAGCGCAGAGCTGACGCGGCGCTTCAACTCGCGGTCAGCAGCCTTGCGCTGGGTTGCCGACAGACTGGCTGGTGCAGACGCCTGCGCGGATTCCTGCACGGGCGCCGGCCACGAGTCCGCTGCGCTCGCTGCATCGCCTTGCGCATATGCAGCACCGGTCCAGAATGCGGCCGTGAGCAGTACCGTGACGAGTCGAGATGAAGTACGCATGATTGGAAGAAGCTCCGGAAACGGTGGAAGAAGGCGTCAGAACTTCGTCATCAGGCCGATCGACACGCCGGTCGTCGCGCTTGCGCCGCGCCGCAGGTTCAGCGCCGCGATCGTCGCGGGGTCGCGCATGTATGCACCGGTCATCCCGTTGCGGTCGACTTCGACATACACCTCGGTGCGCTTCGACAGGAAGTACTCGGCGATTGCATAGATCGTCAGCTTGTGGCCGTCCGCGTCCCGCACGTTACCGAGATTGCGTGCCCGATCGTAGAACGCGGCCGCGCTCAACTGCACCGACGACACCGGCTGCACGACGACGCCGAACGACGGGATGTCATCGCGCCGCGAAGGTGCACCGGCCTTGTTCGCGGTGACATTGAGCGACGCATAGCTCAGGTAGAAGCGCGCGCGGCCGAGCTGCAGCGTGCCGCCCGTCTGGATCGTTTGTGCCGACTGCGAGCCGTCCGGGCTGTAGGTCTTCGCGTACGACACACCGCCCATCAGGTCGGCAAACGTGTACATCGCGGCGACCGAGTAGTTCGTGCCTGCATGCGAGCTGCCCGCGACGCCGCCGGGCGAATAGTTTGCGCCGAACCGCAAGCCGCCCACCTGCCCGAGATACTTGATCGTGTTGTTGAAGCGCGAGTCGAGCGTGAACGGATTGCCGTCATACAACACGCCCGGCTCGACTGAGAGCGACTGCCCGCGTCCGCCGAGCGGATCGAGCGCGATGCCGAGATCTTCCGCCGCATTAAACTGCCGGCCGAACGTGATGCGCCCGAAATCGCCGGTCAGGCCCACGTACGCGGCCTGCGAGAACAGCGTACCTGCCGTCTTGGCTGCGCCAGTGCCGCTGTAAAAGGCGCCACTGAGCACGAACAGCGCCTTCAACCCGCCGCCGAGATCCTCCTTGCCGCGGATGCCGAAATCGTTGCCCGCGATGATATTGTTGTTGAAGCCGACTTGACTGCCACCCGTCAAGCCGTTCACCCAGCGCACGCCTCCACCCGTCTGACCGAACAGCGTCACGCTCGACTGCGCGTGGGCAGCCCCTGCAAGGGCACCAATCATTGCTGCCGCCGTCACTTTTCTCATCTGTCTCCTCCGTTTTGATGAATCGTCTCTTCGTTTGTTAAAATCTCTCCCTCGGTTAGGATTACTTTTTATTCAAATTACCGATGTGGCGTATCGCACCACATCGTGGGCCTATGAGCCGCGCGACGCTCCCATCGCGCCTCGCTCGTCACGTGTTGCGCGCGCCAGGCGGCGCAACGAACGCTGCGGGTCAAGGCTCACGGCGCCGAGTAGCCCGCCCAGCACGAGCACTACGCCAGACACCAGGCATGCCTGCTCGAAGCCGCGCGCCGTCGACGAGCCGCTCGCTTCGATCAAAAGCCCGGTGACGATGGGTGCACCGAGTCCGGCAAGCGACGCGAACGCGTTGCTGATTGCGAGCACGCCGCCTCGCTGAACATCGGGCGTCACTTCGGCGAGCATCGCGGGACCGATCGAGTACATTGTCAGCGTCATGCCGCTGCCAACCGTCAACAGCACGAGCTTCGTTGCGGGCGGCAGACTAGGCACGGCAAGCGCCGCCAGCAGCAACCCCGCGATCGAGAGCGTCATCGCAACGAACACGCCGCGCCCGTAGCGCGACGGCACGCCACGTGCAAGCAGCGTCTGCGACAACCACGCAAGTCCGAGACTCAGCGGCGACGTTACCGCAACGAACAGTGCGAACAGGCGACCCGCCGCATGCGGCTCGAAGCCGAGCCCCAGTTGCAGGTAGGCCGGCATCCACGTGAGAGTCATCGCGAGAATCCAGTTCGCCGCGAAATGCCCGAGAAAGTTGCCGATCACAGTGCGGTCGGTCAGGAGCAGCCCGTACTGAACGCGCTTGCTGTCCACAGCGCGCGTCGCATCCATCAACGTGCCCTCCTCGCCGTACACGGCCCACACGATGCACCACGCGGCGCCAAGCAGCGCAAGCATCGCGAAGTTCGCCCGCCAGCCCCAATGCGTGGTCACGACGGGAATCGTCAAGCCCGCGATCAGGAGCCCGAGCGCGCTCCCCTGATGCAGCAGCGCGACAGGCAGATTGCGACGCGTGTCCGGAAACCATTTGTAGATCGCATGGGTCGCGACCGGCGACGCGGGCCCTTCGCCCGCGCCCAGCAGCACGCGGCACGCAATCAAGATCCAGATCGATCCGGCGAAGAGCATCGGCAACTGCAGCGCGGACCAAGCGGCCGCCATCCCGAACAGCAGCCACTTGGCGGGCTTGCGATTCGCTGCGATCCCGCCTGCGACGGCCGAGATCGCGAATAACCAGTTCAGGCTGCCGCCGACCAGACCGAACTGCGCCGGCGTCAGATGCAAGTCGCGCATCATCGGCACCGACACAAGGCCGAGCGCCACCTTGTCGAGAAAATTCACCAGCATCATCAGCGCAAGCATGATCGCGATCGACCATGCCCGTGCCGGGCGGTATTGCGTGTCGCCTGCCATCATTCGTGTCTCCATGCTTTTCATATGAGCCGCCCTGTTCGGGCAGCGGCGCGCCGCACGGCCGCTACGCGTCGTGCTCGCCCAGCCGCGGCACGTGCGCATCGCCATCCGGCAGCCCCAGCGAGAACTTCACCGGAAAGCGCACGGCAAGCGCGCCGTCGATCTCGCGCGTGACGCCTCGCGCACGCACATGCGGATCGGCGAACAGCTCGTTCGGGCCGAGTAGCGGCGACACCGGCAAGTCGAACCCACGCAGCGCGTGCATCCAATCCACCAGCGTGCGGCTCGCGAACATCGACTTCAGCAGGTCGCTGACCTCACGCTTCAGTCGTTGCCGGCCGGACCGCCACGCAAAACGCGGATCACGCAGCGCCGGAAAGGCGTCGCCGAGCGCATCGCCCAATGTCATCCAGAACTTGTCTTCGAGGATGCCAAGCGCGAGATGGCGGCCGTCCGCTGTCTCGAACAAGTCGTTATCAGGCATCACCCACGGCGCGTCGGATGACGCTGAGCCTTGTGCGCGAGACGCCCATGTCGCCGGTGCAGTCCACGCGAGCGTCGTGTCGTGAATCGATACATCGAGGTGCTGCCCCCGACCGTTTGTGCGAGCGCTCATCACGGCCACGGACAGCGCCAGCGCCGCATGCATCGCGGCCGCGTAATCCGCGAGCCGCACACGCGGCCGGCTGACCACGTCGTCGACCTGGGCCGGAGTCGCCCAGTAACCGGCTTCCGCGAGGAAATTCAGGTCGTGGCCGGGGCGAGTTGCATTCGGCCCGTCTTGCCCGTAGCCCGAAATCGAGCACAGTACGACGCGCGGATTGATGCGCGCGAGCGTGTCGTAGCCGATCCCGAGCCGCGCCATCACGCCTGGCCGAAAACCTTCGACGACGGCGTCGGCTCCGCGCACGAGCGCGAGAAAGCGCTCGCGATCCGCGGGCGCCTTCAGGTCGAGTGCGACCGAGCGCTTGCCGCGATTGAATTGCGCGAACACGCCCTCGCCAAGCATGCGCGATGCGTCACCGGTCAGCGGCGGCTCGATCTTGACGACGTCTGCACCGAGTTGCCGAAGCAGCGCACACGCGTGCGGGCCCGGCAGCAACTGGCTCACGTCCAGGATCGTCACGTCGTTCAAACACGACCAGACCGGCTTCGCATCGTCGCGCGGGATATCGGCCGTCATCGCTCAGGCTCCCGTGCCGGCCGGTTCGAGAATTGCCTTCGCGATCGTGTTGCGCTGGATCTCGCTCGTGCCGGTCAGGATCCGGAACATCCGTAACTTGCGGAACGTCTGCTCGACCGGATGGCCGCGCGTGACGCCGACGTTGCCGTGAATCTGCACGGCCTTGTCCGCGACCTCGAAGCAGCGCTCCGATACGAACAGCTTGCACGCGGCCGCCGCCATGCGCAGGTCGGCGCCCGCGTCGGCGAGCATGGCCGTGTGCGCGATCATGCTCTCGCACGCCCACAGCGCGGCAGCCATGTCGGCCAGCATGTGCTGGATCGCCTGAAAGCGCGCGATCGGCCCGCCGAACTGCCGGCGCGTGCGCGCGTAGTCGAGCGACGCACGATAGGCCGACATCGCGAGGCCGAGCATCGTCGGGCAATGCAGCAGCCGGTTCACGTTGATCCGCGACATGCCGAGCTTGAAGCCGTTGCCGACGCCGCCGAACACGTTCTCGCGCGGCACGCGCACGTTGTCGAAACGGATGTCCGCATCGATGTGCTGGCCGGACATCGGCACGTATTCGTGCTCGACGGTGACGCCCGGCAGGTCGAGATCGACGAGCACCGCCGTGATCTGCGGCGGCGTCGCGGCCGCGTCGGTCACGCACATCACGATCGCGAAATCGGCGAACGGCGCGCCGCTGATGTAGTGCTTCGTGCCATTGATCACGAGCGCGTCTCCGTCCTCAACCGCCGAGGTGCGAATGCTCATCGCGTCGGAACCCGAGTGCGGTTCGGTCAACGCGAAGCAGGTCGACTTCTCGCCGCGCATCACCGGCTTGAAATAGCGCTCGAGCTGCGCAGGCGTCGCGTACTTCAGCATATTGCCAACGCGGGGCGGTCCGCCCAGTTCGCCGAGCACGTGCGGCGCAAGCGCCGCGCCCGATGCGGCAAGGTCGGCCTTCAGCGCGCAGGTCTCGACGATCGACAGCCCCTGGCCGCCGAGCGCGACGGGCAGACTCGCGGTGTAGAAGCCGAGTTCGGACGAACGCCGCCACACGCGGCGCAGCACGTCGCGCGGCCACACGGCCTCGGAGTCGAGCCGCAGCTCGCGCTCGATCGGGCGCAACTCATCGTCGACGAAGCGCAGCACGGCCGCGCGCAGCGCGACGAATTCGGGGCGATCCAGATGATCGAACATGGTGGTGTCTCCTTCAGTTGACGCGGCGCGCGACGCCGTGCCAGTACTGCTCGCGGACGAGCTTGCGGGCGATCTTGCCGCTGGCGTTCTTTGGCAGCTCCGCGACGAAATCGATTGAGCGCGGCAGCTTGTAGTCGGCGAGCAGCGCGCGGCAATGCGCGACGAGATCGGCGGCCTGCACGTCGCGACCGGGCTTCAGCACGACGACCGCCTTCACGGCCTCGCCCCACTTTTCGTCGGGCACGCCGACGACACACGCCTCGAGCACGTCCGCATGCCGATACAGCGTTGCCTCGACTTCCGTCGGGTACACGTTGAAGCCGCCCGAAATGATCATGTCGTTCTTGCGGTCAACGAGATAGATGAACCCTTCATCGTCGGTGCGCGCGAGATCACCCGTATGCAGCCAGCCGTCGACCAGCACCTCGCGCGTCAGCTCCGGCGCGTTCCAGTAACCCTGGAACACGTCCGCGCCGCGAATCACAATCTCACCGATAGCATCGCCTTCGACTTCGTGCCCGTCAGCGCCTACAACGCGGACCTCGGTCTCACCGAGCGGCCGGCCGCAGGAGGCGAGTCGCGCATGGTCGGTCAGCAGCGCGTGTGCGTGATCGGCGATGCCGAGACGCGTGACGCCCGACGTCGACTCGCTGGCGCCGTAGCCCTGCGACAGCACCGGACCGATGCGCGACCAGGCCTCTTCGATACGCGCCGGTGCCATCGGCGCTGCGCCATAGCCCAGCACTTTCAGGCTTCGCAGGTCGGAGTGCACGAGGTCCGGCTCGTTCAGCACCATGTTAATCATCGCCGGCACCATGAACGCATGCGTGATGCGCAACCGCGCCACTTCGGCGAGGAAGTGTGCCGGCTCGAATGCGTCAAACAACACGAGCGTCGCGCCACAGAACAAGTAGGGTTGCATCAGCATCCCCGACGCGTGTGTGATCGGCCCGATCAACGCGAGCCGGTCGCCGGGCTGGGCAAGGCGGTCCATCCCCAGCACGATCTTGCGCAGCGACGCGAGCCGGTTGCCATAGCTCTGCATCGCGGCCTTGATTCGCCCCGTCGAGCCCGACGAGAAATGCAGCACCGCGAGATCGTCGGCCGTCGGCGTGTAATCGGGCATCGTGGCACTGCCCTGCGCGAGGAGCGTTTCGTAATCGAGGTAGCCATCGGTCACCCCGTCGATCGACACGAACCGTTCCACCGACTCGAAGCCCGGCGAGTTGGGCGTGTAATGCGTATAGCCGCGGCCGCCGATAAACGCGATGGGCGTGCAGTTGCCGACAACATCGGCCGCTTCGGCTGCGGTAAAACGCGGGTTCAGCGCAGCCTTGACGAGACCCGCCTTGTACAGCGCACACTCGATCTCGACGAGCTCGATGCTATTGCGCGCCTGCACAGCGATCCGCGAGCCGGGCGTGAAGCCCAGCCCACGCAGTGCGTTCGCGAGGCGCGTCGAACGCTCGTCGAGCTGACGATAAGTGACTGCGCGGTCGCGATGCAGCACGGCGGGCCGGTCGCCCCAGTAACGGGCGGCGCGCTGCAGAAAGTAGGTGAAGCTCAAGCGAATTCTCCTGGTCGAACGATGGCTCCAGTCTGTAAGATGCACGCACATCACCACAATGCATCGATGGCTATATAGTCATAACCGATGGGAATGTTCAGATGGATACCCGCGACCTGGAGTACCTGTTGGCCGTCGAACGGCACGGCAGCATCGGCAAGGCAGCCGACGCATTGGGTTTGTCGCAGCCAGCACTGACGAAGGCCATGCGGCGCCTGGAATCGCAGGTCGGCGTCACGCTGTTCGATCGAACCGCACATGGGATGACACCGACTTCAGCCGGTGTCCGTTTCATCGCGCGCGCGCAGCGAATCGCGCTCGAGTTCGACGATGCAATGCAAGAGATGCGCGCGATCCAGGGCGGCGAGCAGGGCGTCGTACGGATTGGTTACTCGCCCACCGTGCCGACCGCGCTGGTGTTGGGCACGTGCCGGCAACTGATACGCGAGCGACCAGCAGCTCGGTTGCGGCTGCGCTGCAGGCTCGCGCGTGAACTGGTCGACTTGCTCTCGGCCGGCGAACTCGATCTCGTCGTCGCGCCTGCGCCGCCGCAGCGAGATCCAGCACTCGCGACCATCGAGCTGTTTCAAGACCGCCTCTCAGTGCTGGCCGACGAAGCCCATCCGTTGCAGCTCAAACGCAGCCTCTCGCTTGCTGATCTCCAGGATCAGGAATGGCTACTGCCCGAGGCGACGGTGCCCGTGCGTCGTCAAATCGACGATGCGTTCCGCGCCCGCGGCCTGGCCGGCCCGCGCCTGCGTGTCGAAACGGATTTCGGCAGCCCATCTCTGCTGCACCTGCTTCGCGGTACACCGCTGCTATGTGTCGGCGGGACCGAGGCACTCGATCAGCTTAACGGGCTGCGTGCACTCGACCTGCAGGCTGGTGAACTCGAGCTGCGCAGACACATTGGCGCGATGCATCGGACCGGTGCATACATGTCGCCGCTCGCGCAGCGGATCATCGCCCTACTTCAGGAGAAAGTGAGGTAATTCAGGTTGGGTGACGAACTCATTCAGAAAGACGAGGCATCTAGGCACCGGAACCGCGTGTTTAAAGTCGCTATGACGTCGATCGTATAAGCGATCCATCAAATTTCCGGCGGAAACACGAAGGTCAATCGGCGTCATTGCCAAGAAGCGCGAGCGCCGGCCGCGCGAGCCCTTCGAGCAGCGCGCGCTCCGGCCGCGTGCGTGCAAGCACGCGGATGCCCAGGTGCACCCCGAGCAGCAGGTTCGCCAGATCATCGGGTGAACGGTCGGACGGGATATCCCCCGACGACTGGCCGGCGACGATCTGGACCCGGAAGAACGCCTGCACGCTCTCCAGCACGCCGGCGATCATCGATCGGAATTCCGGGTCGTGCGGCGCAACCTCGAGCGCCGAATTGACGAGGAGGCACCCTTTCCGATCCTCGTCGTCGACCGAGCGGTCGATGATCTCGCGGAAGAAGCCCCTGATGATCTCGCGAGGCGGCAGCGTTGCCTCGAGCCGCGACTGCCGGTCGCCAAAGCTGCGCTCGACATAGTGCGAGAGCGCTCGCCGAAATAGCATGCGCTTGTCGCCGAACGCGTTGTAGAGGCTCGCGCCCGTGATGCCCATGTCGTGCGCGAGATCGCGCACCGACGTCGCCTCGTAGCCGTGGACCCAAAAGCGGTAGACCGCGGCGTCGAGTGCGGCCGATTCGTCGAATTCCCGGGGGCGGGCCATGGTCGTGTTCCTCCTTTCCGGGTGCTCGCAACGCCCCGCATTGCAATGGGCGAGGTACCGCGATATTCTAGATCAGTCGATCTAAAATTGCTTGGCGCGAACCCGTGGCAAGTTGGCGGAACGCCCGGCGCCGGGGATCGCAATCGGCCGGTTCTCGGCATGGTGGAATCGAGATCGCCGCGCAGTGCGGTTTCATCGCGGCAGGCACGTACGGTATCCGGCCGATCCATCGGCCCGGACGGAATGTCGAATCGAACAAGGAACCGCGGCATGGGCATCGAAAACAGGCGATTAGCGGTCGCAGACGGACCGAATGGCGTCGATCGCAGTCACGCGGGTCGGCCGGACGCGCTGGCGCGGGCAGCGGGCCCCGGCGCGCGGGACGTAGCGCGGCTGCGGCGAGACGGCTCGGTGCGATAGATCCGGAGGCCGATCTTGCATCCCGTGGAATCCCGCCTAAAAGCCCTGTTCGTCAGCGGCCTCGCCGGCAATGCGTCGGATTACCGGTCGTTCCTGTCGGAGCTGACCCGCCACGTGCGCGGTTTTCTCCGCAAGCGGATTCCGCAGTTCGATGCGGACATCGAGGATCTCGTGCAAGAGATCCTGCTCGCCGTCCATAATGCACGTCACACGTATCGCGCGGACGAACCGCTGACAGCATGGGTGCATGCGATCGCGCGCTACAAGCTGATGGATTTTTTCCGGACGCGCGCCCGCCGCGAAGCGCTGCACGATCCGATCGACGATCACACGGACATCTTTTCCGAACCCGACGACGATGCATCCGACGCGCATCGCGACATCGGCCGGCTACTCGAGCATCTGCCGGACAAACAGCGGCTATCGATCCTGCATGTGAAGCTGCAGGGCTTGTCGGTTGCCGAGGCGGCGCAACTGATCGGTGCGTCCGAATCCGTCGTCAAGGTCAGCATCCACAGGGGACTGAAGGCGCTCGCGGCGCGCGTGCGGGGAATGATATGAAAACGGACGATTTCATCGATGTATTGGCGACGGGTATCACACCCGTCGCGCGCGGTGTCCCGGCCCGGCGCCTGGGCGGTGCGTTCGCCATTGCCGCGGCGGGCGCCGTGCTGCTGATGACGATCGCGTTCGGCGTGCGTCCCGATTTATCGACCGTGATACGCACGCCGCTCTTCTGGGCGAAGCTCGCGTTTCCGGTTTGCGTGGCGGCAGGCGCGATCGTGGCGGCCGTGCGGCTCGCCCGCCCCGGCGCAGCCGTCGGTGCCGGCTGGCCGATCGTCGGCGTCGGCGTCGTGGCGATCTGGATCGCGGGCCTCCTTGCGGTCGCGACAGCCGGATCAGGCGACCGGCTCGCGGTCGTGCTCGGTCAGACGTGGCGCGTGTGTCCGTTCAACATCGTTCTGCTGTCGGTGCCCGGGTTCGTGGCGATGTTCGTTGCGATCCGGGGGCTGGCGCCGACGCGGCTGCGTACCGCGGGCGCGGCGGCGGGACTCGCCGCGAGTGCGATCGCGACGATCGCCTACTGTTTCCACTGCCCGGAAATGAGCCCGGCATTCTGGAGCGTCTGGTATCTGCTCGGGATGGTATTGCCGGCTGCGCTCGGCGCAAGCACCGCACCCAGGCCCACCGTCATCACGAGCGACAGCACATACCAGACGCCCCAGAACGGTATCGACATCTCGGCGCAGTAGAGCGAATAGACGATGAGCGCCTGTGCGCCGGCAAGGAGACCGGCGCCCGCGCCGGCGAGCATGAGGCGCGTCGGCGCGAGCTGCTTCATCGCATGCAAGGCGGCGGCCAGTGGCGGCAACGACAGCAGGACGACATCCGCGGCGGTGGTCCGCCATGTCGTTCCGAGTACCAGTTGCAGCCGGTAGCCGGGCGGGGTTGCGACCAGCACACCACCCGTGGCGAGCAGCATCGCGGCGACCGGCAGCGCAATCGCGAGCCCCGCGGGGCACAGTTGCGCGCCGGGGCGGCCGAGGCGTTCGGCGAGCCTCGTCGCAGAGAAGACGACGGCGAGCGGAAACGCGAGCCGCGCCCAGAACATCGTCGTCAGGATCAGTTGCGGCATGTCGCTGCGGATGCCATATAACGCGACGAGAAGCGCAGTGCTGCCGGAGAAGCCGACAACGAGCGCGCGGTAAAGCTGCTGCGAAGCCGCGCCGGATTCGACCGGCTTCAGATCGACTGCCAGCCGGGTAACCAGGTCTCGGGTTTTCATCGTGAAGAGGCGAAGAACGGCCGGCGTTCCGGGGCGGCACGACGGCGCGTTGCCGCACCGCGGGAATCCGGCGGCCCCGGTGCGCCGCGAAGCCGTCGGCTCAGTCGCGCGGCGAGCGGTCGCCGAGCAGGTGGTCGATCGACAAGCAGCCCGGGCCCCACGCCGCGATGCCGAGGGCCATCGCGGCCCACGTCAGGTGAATCGGCCAGCCATCCGGCACCGTCAGCTCGACGATGCAGGTCATCACGAACAGGCCGGCCGCTGCGAATCGCGTACCGAGGCCGAGTACCAGCAGCACCGGGAACAGCACCTCCCCGCAACCGGACAGAAAGGCGAACACGGCCGGGGCGGGAAACGGGTACGGACCGCCAGGCAGATGCAGCTTGAATTCGCTCGTGAACAAGTCGATCGCGGTGTCGTTTAGCCGCAGGAAACCGTCCCATTTGAGGATGCCGGATTTCCAGAACGGCACCGCGAGCGCGAGCCTCAGCGCAAGTTGCGCAAGCCAGGGTCGGGCAAGCCACTGGACGCCGTGCCGCGCACGGCTGACGAGCGATGCGAGCGCGTGCAGCGGCGCGCGTTCGACAGTGTGTAGATCGGACATGGCAGTCAAGCTCCAGAGTGGACGGCGGTCAATGCGCCGGCTTCGATCATGCCGTGCAAGCCGGCCGCGAGATCGAAGGCGGGATTGTCTTCGAGGGCGATCGCGACCGCGTCGCCGAGCGACGCTCCGTCGATCAGGCTAATCAGGAACGCCGCGCCACCGGGCGGGAGCCGGGAGACGATCACGTCGTGCGTCGGACGCGTGACGAGCGCGTCCTCCGCTTCGCCGGAGCGCAGCGGCACGACGGGGCCATCGGCCCGGTTCATCGCGAAGATCGCGACGGCCGGATACGGCGAGCGCACGATGCGGGTGGCCGGATGCGGAACGAGACGTACCGCGGCCAGCGAATCCGGCGCGATCGTCGCGAATGCATCAGCGGCGAGCGTCGGCAGATCGGCCGCGTGATACGCGTCAAGCCACGCACGCTCGATACGGGCTGTATCCGCGAGCCACGGCATCGCGCGGGCGTATTCGTACCTGGCGATGAAGTCCGGAAAGTCGCGGCCGTATTCGAACAGCAGCGGTGAGACGGGCAGCGTTTCTCGCGCGTGGAAGCGCGCCATCGCGCGGAAGAACTCGACACCGACGATGCGTTGCACGGACGGATAAATCGCGGCGAGCGCGTCGATCAGGCTGACCGTCACGTTGTTGCGGTACACGTCGTAGCGGCGGGCGACGCGCTTTTGCCCGTAGGCGATCGCGTCGTCTGGCGCGCCGATCGACGGATTCGTGAGGCCCGGCGCGAACGCGCACGCGTAATCGGAAGGGATCGCATCAGAGCGCATGATCGGCCACCTCCATGGGCGATGCGACGGGTGCGGTCATGATCCGGCGGGCCTCCAGCGCCTGCGCGCGCAGAACGGACCAGTCGGGAAGCTGGCTGTCCCATTCGACGAGGGTCGGCACCGGGCCCGTGCGGACGATCACGCTCGCGTACAACCGCCATACGGGGTCAGCGACCGGGCAATCGTGGCTGTCGATGAGGAGCGGTTCGTCCTCGTCGTCGCGTTGTTCGCTGTGTCCGGCCAGATGGATCTCGCCGACCTGTTCGAGCGGAAAGGCCGCGAGATAGTCAGCGGCCGAGCAACCGTGATTGGTCGCCGACACGAACGCGTTGTTGATGTCGAGCAACAGGCCGCAACCGGTACGCCGGGCGACCGCCGCGATGAATTCGGTTTCGCTCATCGTCGACGACGCGAATCCGACATACGTCGACGGATTCTCGAGCAGAAGCGGGCGCGCAATTGCGTCCTGAACCTGGTCGACATGCGCGCAGACCCGGTCGAGCGTCGACTGCGTGTAGGGCAGCGGCAGCAGGTCGTTGTAGAAGGCGCCGCCGTGCGACGACCATGCAAGATGCTCGGAAACGAGCACGGGTTCGTAGCGCGCGACGACGTCGCGAAAGCGGGCGAGGTGATGCGGATCGAGCGGCGATGGTCCGCCGATCGACAGGCACACGCCATGCACGGAGACCGGATAGGTTTCGCGCAGCGCGCTCAGCGCTCGATGCGGCGGCCCGCCCGCACCCATGTAGTTCTCCGCGTGCACCTCGAAGAAGCCGCCCTGCAGTCCGTCACCGAGGATGTCCGCAAGGTGGCAAGGTTTGAAACTCGTGCCAACGAGCGGCGGTGTGCAATGGAGGCGATCACTGTTCATATGCTTCGCAATACTTATCAAATTTTTCATGATCGCCTCCGGATTTCCTCTTGTCGATGCGCGTTACGACTTCATCGCCGTGAGCGAGCCGTGACCGCCGCCCGGCACCTGGATGCTCGTGCACGTGCCGCCCTGGACGAACTTCCACGAGTTGCCCTGGAAGTCGACGGTCGAGGTGCCCTGGCAAGTCGTGCCGGGGCCAGCCGCACAGTCGTTCTGTCCCTTCAACGCGACGCCGAAACACTTCTCCTTGTGGGCGGCGACGGCGGCGTTGGCCTCGGCTTTCGTGAGCGGCGCGGCATGCGCAACCGAAGCGACGAGGCTGGCGACGGCGCCGATGAGCAGTGCGGAATTGAGCGAGAGTTTTGCCGACATGGTGTTCTCCGATGATTGATCTGGAAGGTACCCGTCGTGGGTACGCAAGTTAATTCGTGCGACCCACATGATCGGTTACACCGGACGAGAATTATTTGTAACCGACGATTGGGGGGTGTCAGAAATTCCGTGTTCAGGCGGACGAGCTTCAAACGTGAACGGGCCGCTAAACGCCTCCAAATGTGGGCTCTCAGAAAAGGTGTCTTTGGCACCCTAGACAGATCAAGGACTTGGACATCTTTTCTGAGAATGCCGCATGCTTCTCGTCTCAGAAAAGATGTCCTTGGCCACCGAAATTCTCAGAAAAGTCGTCTTTGGGAATGTCGCGGCCTTGCCTGGGCGTCTCAAAGGAACTTGGCGACAAGCAGTGTCGTGAATGTACGTCTCAGCACCCGGCGGCGTCGAACTGGTTGTGCCATAAATTTGCAAATAGCGTGCATCGAGCAATCTGCCATGGATCCTGATCTAGCCTGCAACTCAACGCTGCCCCGTGGTTTCGACCAGTTCCTGGCGTCTTTGAGGGACTCGAAGAGCGCGGCGTCGATCGTCTCGGCATGACGCCTCGCAGGCGACGGGGATGCGGACAAAATCTTGGACTACTTTGGAGGTAGTCCATGTATTCATACGAAGACCGCGTTCGGGCGGTCGA
>NZ_JAWJWL010000056.1:0-15795 GCF_034721475.1 Burkholderia alba
TTGTTCCGATGCCTGAGGTTAACAGCTAGCCGCGAAAGTTAACAGCCCCTCCGGGCCTTTTTGAAACCGTCTCTTAGGCAGCTTGATTCTGCTTGTGACTGGCCCTTCCACCGAGCAGAGCAATACCGTCACCTCCGCGGACCGTTCCGCACCTTCCTCACCATCGCATCGAACAGCTTGATCGCGAACCGATCGTCGTGGATCAGTTGCGCCGCCAGTTCCGAACAACGCTCCTTGATGGCATCCGCCAGCGGCACATCATTGCCGCGCAGCACCGCAGCTTGGCACTGAATCTCAGCCGCGCGCTGTGCGGTCCACAGCAGCATGAAGGTGCCCGGAATATCCTTCTCGCAAACGGCGATGCCGTGATTGCGTAGCACCAGCACATGCTTGTCGCCGAGGCTCGCGAGCATCCGTGTTTTCTCGTCAGCAAACAGCGTGATGCCTTCGAACGTGTGATAGGCCACGCGCCCAAACAACTGCGCCCCGTAGAAGTCGTCGTAGCGAAAGCCTTCTTCCTTCAATGCGATCGCCGAAATCGGCGTCGTATGCGTATGGACGATGCAATGCACGTCTTCCCGCGAGCCATGAATCGCGCTATGTAACGCGAACCCGGCGGGATTGCCGGGATACGGAGACGGATCGACGAGATGCCCCTCATGGTCGACCTTCAACAGGTTCTCCGGCGTCACTTCGTAGTAGTTCAGACCGAAAGGATTGACCAGGTAATGAGCGTCTGCCCCCGGCAAGCGTGCCGAGATATGGTTGAAGATCATTTCCGTCCAGCCCATGTAATCGACCAGATGATAGAACTCCGTCAGCTGAATGCGCAGCGCCCATTCGGCATCGTCGATGTGAGCCGGCTTGCGCCTCTCTGAAAGGATGGCGTATGTCATGACTGTTTCCCGTAAAAAACCAAAGTTGTATCGCACACCTAGCGAAGCCCGCGTTGCGCCGTTCGATAGCGTGTGAGCGCGAGAATCGCGCGGGTAGTCGGCATCGGAATGCCGTACCGGTCGGCAAGCTCGAGCACCGCGTCGCCAATCGCCGCCAGTTCCAGACGCTGTCCCTTCTCGTAGTCCTGTAGCATCGATGTGCGGAATGCCCCCATCTTTTCCCCCTGGACGAGCAATGCGTCCTGATTCAGTGCGATGCTTGCGCCGTAGCGCTCTGCCACGCTCATCACCTCACCCATCATGTCGACCACCACTTCGCGCAACTCCGCTGCGCCATAGATGTCCTGCAAGGTTCCACCTGTAACGACGGAGAGCGGATTGGACGTGAGATTGGCAATCAGCTTGGTCCACACGTCATCGCGAATGCGCCTGCTGGCGCACGCCTCGATGCCTGAGTCCGAGAGCAGCGCGCAGACCTGCTGCAGACGTACGCTCGGACGGTTGTCCAGTTCGCCCAGAATCATCCGGTGCGGATTGGTTGCGACAACACGCCCGGGTTCGCGCACCTCGGCGGTGATATACACGACACACCCGAGGATCTGCCGTGACGGCAGCATCGCAGCGAGACTGCCGTCCGGGTCCACGGCTTGTACCGATTCGTAGTCGAGGCCACTACCGGCGCCGCCGCGCTCACGACCGCCCTCGCCGCCGAAATACCACCACGGCACACCGTTAACCGCCGGAACGACTAACGTCTCTTTTCCGAGCATCGGCTTGATGGACACCAGCAAACCCGATAGCGCGTGAGCTTTCGCACACACGAATACAATTTCCTGTATACCGAAATCGTCAACTCGATCACTGGCAGGTACATTCACCCGGATCGAGCCGGACAGATCATCCAGTTCGATCCCTCGTCGGCTGATGGCCTCAAGTGTCGCACCCCGCGCAAACACGCTGACCGCCCGACCGCTGGCGGCGAGCCGCGCTGCCAGGGTGCTGCCGATCGCGCCAGCACCCGCCACACAGATCTTCGGGCCCGACGGAATGCCGCCGCGATGATCTTGTTCTTCCGTCCGATCCATCTCAAGACAATCCCAAGTAAACGTCGACGATCCGCGAGCCCCCGGCGATCTCGTCCGCCGGTCCTTCCATCGTCAACGCGCCGGTTTCCAGCACGTACGCGTAGTCCGCGACCTTCAGTGCGGCACGCGCGCTCTGCTCGATCAGCAGGATCAACACGCCGCGCTCGCGTAGCGCGGCGACGATACGGAACATTTCACGCACGATCAGCGGTGCCAGACCCAGACTCGGTTCATCGAACATCAGCAGCCTGGGCTGCGCCATCAACGCGCGTCCGACTGCAAGCATCTGGCGCTCGCCGCCGGACAGCGTGCCCGCGGCCTGGTTGCGACGCTGCCGCAAGCGTGGAAATAGTTCGTAGACCTCCTGCATCGTCTGCGGATGATCGCGATGGCCTTTGCGAATCCGACTGAACGCGCCTAGCAACAGGTTGTCCTCCACCGGCATTTCGGCGAAAACTCGCGCTTTTCGGGCACGAGATTCATACCAGCCGCTACCCTGTCCTCGATCAGCGCATGCGGGTGATGACGGCCGCAGAATATGATCTCGCCCTCCGACGGCAGCACACCCATGAGTGCCGACAGCAGTGTGGTCTTGCCCGCGCCGTTCGGTCCGATCATGGTCACGATCTACCCTTCGCCCACCCGTAGACTGACGTCCGACAGCGCGCGCACCTTGCCATATGAGGCCGACAGGTTGCGTACCTCCAGCAGTTCTCCGACCATTCATTCCTCCCCGCCCAGATAGGCCTCGAGTACCGCTGGATGCTTTTGCACCTCGGCCGGCAGACCTTCAGCGATCTTCTTGCCAAAATCCATCACCACCACGCGATCGAGCGCCACCGTCGAAATTTTCTTCAACAACATTGCAAACTCCCAAGGACAGGTTAGCGAATACCAGTGAGTCAATTAAGGATCGGCTATGAATTCGGTTCGGCGGTTTCGCGCACGCAACGCAGCCGATGAAACTGTCGGCCGTAGTAGACCAGTGCTTCGGCGTCTTCTCGAACCTTGATGTCGACCAGTTCGACAAAAATGACAGAATGCGAACCCACCTGCTTGGAATCGGTGATCTTCCCCTGAAAGCTAACAAGCGCATTACGAAGCACCGGCAGGTCCTGCTGCCCCAGATCCCAGATCGACCACTCGAAGCGAGTACTCATCGCAACACCAGTCATGCCGGAGAAGTGCCTGGCTAGTTCGACGTGTTCACCTTCCAGCACGTTGACGCACAACATCCCGTTAGCCACAAACACGTCATGCATTGCGCTTGATCGGTTCAGGCATACCAGCAATGTCGGCGGCGAATCAGTGACCGAGCAGACGGCGCTGGCCGTCACGCCACACCGGCCGCCATGACCATCGGTAGTGACGACGCTCACGGCGGCGGACAAATGCGCCATCGCTTCTCGAAAGGACTTCTGGGGGTCGTTGGTGCGTTGCATAGCCTTATCGGACAAAACTGAGCGGCACGCATCGGATGCGCCGACTCGTTAAACGGTGAAGGCAGTCTAAGAGAACTCTTTTTTGACGGTAACCCAACAAAACCACCTTCCAACCTAGGAAAATCTTTAGTCGGCTGCCGAGTCGGAAACGGGGTTCGTGTAATGAATGGACGCGTTCTGCACTCCATCGCTGACGCAGTTACTCCAGTGAAGATTCAGTACAAACCTAAAGATTCTGCTGCAGCGACAAGTGCATTCCTTGGCTTACCGCCCAAAAAGCGATCACCTAGACTGCGCTCGTCGTCGGGACATTTCAGAGTGCCGGAGTTGGTACCGGCGGCGCCAGCCCCATCGCCCCAGTCTTCCTGTGCCTTACGCAGTCCAGCGAATTCACTGCGGCATGGTCGTTTTTCGAATGACACGATTGCCAGTCTTTGGGAAAGGCCTCCACTTCCCTTGTAGATATGGACTACGAATCATGTCATCGGATACTGACTTCCAAGACCACGAGACACGTAACGGACCTTCACTCCAGGGGAACTAACAGCATGACCAAGCGAATCATTCTCACTTCGGCATTGACGTTGTGCGCAACGCCAGTCCTTGCTCAATCGAGCATCACCCTGTATGGCCGGATCGACACATCGATCGAATATTCGAACTTCGGCCCCAATCACGTGGTCCACATGGGAAGCGGCGACATAGCCGCCACCTCATGGGGACTTAAGGGCGTCGAGGACCTGGGGGAGGACTACGTGCCGTTTTCAAGCTCGAAAATGGTTTCAATTCCTTGAATGGCACTGGGGGCAGAACGGCGCACTATTTGCGCCGCGAATCATAGGTCGGTCTCGCAGGATCGTTCGGCACGTTTCAGGCCGACGTCAACTACACCCCGATTCGCACGATTCTCGTCACGTATTCGCTGCCCGCGTACGGCGCGGGTCTGGGCTGGGGCAATGCTGCTGACAATTTCGTCATGGACCTTCACTGCGCGTGAGTAACTCGTTGCGTTATGTGTCGCCGCGCATAGGCGGGTTCCTCGTTTGTGCACTGGTGGCCAGGGGCAACAACGGCTCGTCGAACAGCGCCCCGGTATCGCTTGGCGATACCTACAGCGAAGGCGTCAACTACGTGTACAACAATTTGTCTGTAGATATCGGCTATCAGCTTCAACGCTTCAGTCCGGTCAAGACGCTCACCGCAAGTAGCCCGGTGGAAGGCGGCAATTCCGCACTTGCCGGCGTGTCGTACAACTTCGGCTTCGTAAAACCGGTCTTCGTTTATGTGAGGCACCGCGGCGGCTAGGATGTCCCCAATATGGCCGGCTCGACCTACGCGAATCCGCATTCCGACTTTTTCGAAGCAAGCGACGAAGTACCGATCAGCGTCGGCAAACTACTGCTCAGCTACGGCCACTATCGCAAGATTGCCAATAGCGATGGCAACGCCGATTCGTTCGGTATCCGTTACGACTATCCGTTGTCGAAGCGCACCATCGTATATATGGGCGCCGCCGAGGTTCGCAACGGCGACGCCGCAACGTTCTCGCTGAACAATGCGGGCGGTCCCGCTGCGATCGCCATCCCCAAGCCGGGCCAGAATTCGAACTCGGTCGTGATCGGCTGTTGCACATGTTCTAGACACGGAATCGCTTACCGCAATTTTTTTGAACCGCTACAATGACAGCTGACCGGCTCGATGTTCCGGGGCGGCCAGCTATTCTCATTGCAGAGAGCCGAAGCACGCTATGGACGCACCGACCCAGTCCCCCATTGTGTACGTCGTCGATGACGACGAGGATATGCGTACGTCGCTTTCCTGGCTGCTCGCCTCGGTGAAGATTCAGACCCGTTGTTTTCAGGGTCCAGTGGAGTTCCTGGAGCAATTCGATCCCGGCGTACCGGGTTGCTTGGTGCTGGATGTGCGCATGCCTGGGGTCAGCGGCTTCGATCTGCAAGCTGAACTCAACCGTCGAGGTGTCTCGCTGCCGATCATTTTCGTTTCAGGTCATGGCGATATCCCGATGTCGGTACGTGCCCTGCAGAACGGCGCGATCGATTTCGTCGAGAAGCCCTACAACTCGCAGCAGATGCTCGACCGCGTCCAGAATGCGATGAAGATCGCTAGCGAAACGCATCGAGCGAATCAGCACCTCCAGGCGTTGATCCAGCGCATCCGTGCGCTTACGCCGCGTGAGCAGGAAGTACTGAACGGCGTGATCGAAGGAAAAGCGAGCAAGCTGATTGCGCGTGAGCTGGGTATCAGCGCAAAAACCGTCGACGTCTATCGCGCGAGCATCAAGGAGAAACTCGGCGCGACCTCTTTTGCGAGCTTGCTCAAGGACGTGATCGAAGCGCGGCATGCAATGGCCACGACCCACCCGCGCGGCTAGACTTCAAGGGCAGACAATCAGCCGGCCACTTCCACTGATCGATCTGCCCCAAATGAGCGCGCAGTCGAGCATCACGCCGCGCGCAAAAATTGCGGCCCTAACGCCTCGATCAAGGGACAACCAAGCTGCCCCAGCGTACGGTCAATTTCAGCACCCAGCAAGGATAGCGCATGCAGCGCACCCTGCTCTCCGCCCGCCGCGACACCGTAAAGCACCGGTCGGCCGGTCATAACCGCGTGCGCGCCAAGTGCGAGTGCCTTCACCACATCGGTACCGCGGCGAAAACCACTATCCACGATCACGGTCGCACGTCCCGCGCAGACGCGAACGATCTCAGCGAGCACGTCGATCGACGGCACGGTGCCGTCGAGCTGACGGCCACCGTGATTGGTAACGCCCAACCCTTCTGCACCCGCCTGAATGGCGCGGGTGGCGTCCTCGGCATCCAGCACGCCCTTCGATCAGCGTGCCCTTCCAGCGTTCGCGCAGCCATGCCACCTCGTCCCACGTGATCGAGGCATCCATCTGGCTCGCCATATAGCCCATGCCGCTACGCACGCTTTGCTGACCGGCCGGCAGATATTCGGCAAGGTTTGCAAATGTCGGTGCACCGTTTGGCATCAGCACATTTCCGATCCAGCGCGGGTGACACAGCACGTCGACCCGATTGCGCCAGTTCAATTTCATCGGCGCACGAAACGGCCGCTGCGCCCATTCCCGATTGCCAAGATGGGTTGCGTCCGTGGTCAGCACCAGCGTGTCGTAGCCCGCCTGAGCCGCGCGATACATCAACCCTGCGGTCACCGCGCGATCCTTCAGCATGTAGAGCTGCATCCAGACGCGTCCGCCCGCGTCGCGCGCCAGTTCGTTGACGCGCATGTTCGACATCGTGCTGAGCGTGAACGGGATGCCCGTCTGCGCCGCAGCGCGCGCGAGCGATAGATCCGCGTGACGGTGGTAGATACCGTTGAAACCGGTAGGCGCGACGATCAACGGCAACGCGACGCGCTTGCCGAACAGCGTGCTCGACAGGTCCCGGCGCTGCGTGTCGACGAGTGCCTTCGGCACGAAGCGCCAGCGCTCGAATGCGCTTCGGTTGGCCCGCATCGTCACCTCGTCCTATGCGCCGCCATCCAGATATTCGAACGCGAAATTCGGCAGCCGGCGCCGAGCCAGCATCCGGAGTTCCTCGACATTGCAAGCGTGGTGAAATCGAGCGGGAACGGACAGACGTCTTTTCATTAGTGTTTGAGGTGTGGACTAGGTATGAATGAATTGCGGCGGTTAACTCGCGGCCCACTGCGAGTCATCCATCCCGCTCTTCCAGCGGAAGCGTGAAGCAGAAGGACGTGCCGCGGCCCGGATTGGCTTCGGCCCAGACATCGCCACCATGCCGGAAAACGATGTTCTTGCAGAGCGACAGTCCGATACCGTTACCCCCGAGCTTCGACGTGAAGAAACCGTCGAATACCTTCTGATGCTGGCCGAGATCGATTCCGACACCGGTATCCGACACGCGTAGCACTACCCGACCGCGCTCCGAACACGTCCCGATGGTCAGGAAACGCGATGTCTCGGGCACGTCGAGCATGGCCTCGACCGCATTGAAGGCGAAATTGAGGATCACCTGCCCGATCAGGATCTTTTCGCAGCGGACCCGTATCGGGCGATCGCTAAGCGCGAGTTCGAATGCCACGCCAACCTCGCGCGCCTTCAGTGCGATGAAATATTCGACATCGTGCACGATGTCGTTCAGGTCGATCGACTCTTCAACCTGCTCGAGCTTCACTACGTAATCACGCACGCTCTTGATGATGATCGATGCGCGCTCGACCTGCTTAAGCACGCTCTCCAGCCCCCACATCACTCCGTCCGGTGTAACGGGCGACTCGTTGAGTCGCATCATGCCGCCCTCGAGAAAATTACGCGCCGACGCAAGTGGCTGACTGAGTTCGTGCGAGAGCGTCATGGCCATCTCACCCATCGCGTTGTAGCGTGCGAGGTATTCGAGCTTGCGTTCGCTTGCTCGACGCATTTCCTCAGCCTCGACTTGAGGCGTCACATCGCGAAAATGCAGCAGGATGCCGGTCAGATCGTCTTCCAGTTCGACATGGCGGCAAAATGCGTCATGCCAGCGCAGCGATCCGTCACCATTTCTGATCCGGTAGCGAAACGAAGTCGGCTCGTGACGCAGCTCCGCTTCGGCGAGCTGTGCAAGCACGACCCGCCGGGATGCGCCATCGCATAACGCGGTGAAATTGATCAGCGTCGACGCATCGGCCTGCAAGCCAAGCAGCCGGCATGACGACTCACTCAGATACTTGATCTCGCCGTTTGCTGACAACACTGCAATACCTTCGCTCAAGTCGTGCATGAACTCCCTGAGGCGGGTCTCAAATCGCTTCAGATCCTTCTTGATCCGTTCCTCGGCGGCAATATCCCTGAACTGGACCATCAGCACGTCGCGATCGTGCAGCTTGACACATGTCGCTACCGCTTCTGACAGGATCTCCGTGCCGTCTTTCGCGCGATAACACCATTCGATAATGCTCTCGCCGTTCTCCGCTGCATCCTTCAGCCACTGCAAGCCGATCTCATGTCGGTACTTCTCCGCGTTGCGGCTCATATCGGGCGCCTTGAGCGGTCGCAATTCCTCGACGGTGAAGCCTAGTGCATTGCATGCGGCGGCATTGGCCCAAAGAATGGCCTTGGTCTTAGCGTCGTGCAGGATCATGCACGTCTTCAGCGATTGAAGAAGTGCAAGGCGATCGGCATCCAACAGTTCGAATCCGGGGGACGTTTCCATTCGCTCAGACCCAACGATGAAGTGTGACGGCCGTGCAACAAAGGCCTGATCACAGCTTAGCGCATCATCAATTTTGACTCCTAGAGTCGAAAAGGGGTCTCGCTCCAAAGGTTTCTTTATTGGCCTCCGGTTCACTACCTAAGCATTCCGGCCGCACACCAATTGAAACGAAGTTTTGACGTTTTTAGACTTGTCGACAAATCACATGCCGATCTGACAAGCCGGCATGCGCACGTCTCACGAACCGTTTCCAGGGAGAACGCAAGTCATGCCAGCCATCACGAATACCGCCGACCCGGCAGCACATCCCGGTTCAGCCGCCAGTAGCCAGGCGTCGGCTGGTACTCCGGAGCGTTTACCGCTCGACGCAGTGATCGCAGAAATCGAACTGCGCCGTGACGAATTCGATCGCCTGTCGCATGTACCCCGTGATGCGATCGCGATGTTCAAGCAAGCAGGCATCTACCGTGCGGGCACGCCGCGACGTTTCGGTGGCGACGCATTGCCGCCGGCGGACTTCCTACGCATGATCGAACGGATCGCGGAGGCTGACGGTTCGAGCGCGTGGGTCGCGAGCTTCGGGTCTGCAAACGTCTACCTCGCAGCGTTGCCGCTGGCAACCCAGGCGCAACTTTATGCGAGCGGGCCCGACCAGGTGTTTGCGGGTGGCCTGTTTCCGCTGCAACCTTCGACTCCAGTCGACGGCGGCTGGCAGGTCAATGGCACATGGAAATTCGCAAGCGGGTGCAAAGGAGCCGACTGGCTCGGCGTCGGCATCGGCACCGGCGCACCCGGTTCCAGCCTGCCGCGCACTGCCGTGTTCGAAGCCGGGCAAATCGAGATCGTCGAAAACTGGAATGTCGTCGGCATGCAGGGCACCGGCAGCCATGATCTGCGCGTAACCGATCAGTTTGTGCCGGACGAGTGGACCTTCGTGCGCGGCGGCAAACCGACCGTCGACGAGCCACTCTACCGTTACCCGACGATTGCCTACGCCGCACAAGTACTCGCCGTTGTCAACCTCGGGCTGGCGAGGGCTGCACTCGACGTCGTCAACCAGATGTCCGGCGGTAAGAAGACCACCACCGGTGCGCCGAAGATGGCTGATCGTGCGTATTTCCGCATTGCGCTGGCGAAGGCCGAGGCGCAACTGCGCTCGGCCCGGGCGTTCTTCTATGATGCGACCGAAACGGTCTGGGATTCGATCGTTGCGGGCAATCCTGTCACGCCCGAACAGGTGAGCCTGCTGCGCCTGTCCGCCACGCAGATCGCGTATGTCGGTGCAGACGTGGTTCAGCATGCCTATCGTCTCGGCGGCACGCTGGCGATCTATCGGAGTCATCCGTTGCAACGGATGGTCCGCGATTCGATGGTGGTCACTCAGCATGCGTTCCTTGCGGAAGGCAACTACGACGGTGCAGGGGCCGTGTTCGTCGGCGTACCGCCGATTCCCGGATATCTGTAACTGCATCGAACACGACATCATTTCCGCGTCGAGCACCGTGTCATCGAGTGCGCGGCGTTCTTCATTTTCTCCTGAGGAGTTAAGTTTCATGTCCGACCCTACATCCTTTCCGCTGCGCGTGCTGTTCTGCTGCGGTGTAACGCAAAATTTCTTCGATCTGCCGCGCGACGGCATTGCCGAAGTATGGCGTGCCTACGGCACGATGCTGAAAATCGTCGAAGCGATGGAG
Source organism: Burkholderia alba (assembly GCF_034721475.1). Lineage (NCBI taxonomy): Bacteria > Pseudomonadati > Pseudomonadota > Betaproteobacteria > Burkholderiales > Burkholderiaceae > Burkholderia > Burkholderia alba. The sequence continues at coordinate 10,316 of NZ_JAWJWL010000056.1, forward strand.
TGCGTCAGGGTCCTCGGCATCATGGACGACGATCGGCTGGCAGTTGGAAGTTCCGACAACGCACCGTGGACGTTTTACATCATGGCAGACGTCGTCGATCTCGATGCGGTGGTCGCCGTCTGCAACCTCTATCGCACTACGCCGGTTGGCGAATACAACCTTTGGCGCTATGGCAAGATCGAAGCGCGTGTGGGCCGCGCACTGGTAGTTCCCGCTAACGCCCAGTAAAACTGGCGCGGGGCCCACATGCTCACAGACTTCCTGTAATGAAAGGATCAAAACATGTCTGATCGAATCGTGCTGGTAACAGGCGCTGCGCGAGGCCTTGGCGCCGTCGTCGCCGCCCGTTTTCATGCGGCGGGATACCGCGTGGCACTCGGCGACATCGACGTCAATATCGCACAGCAGACTGCCACGGCGTTAAGCGCTGACGGTTCAACCGCATTTGCGCTGCCGCTCGACGTAACGTCGAAAGAAGCCTTCGAGCGTGCACGCGATACGCTGTTGGAGCGCTGGGGACATATCGATGCACTGGTGAACAACGCGGGCGCCTCGAAAGTCATACCGGTAATGGAGATTACCGCCGCTCAGTTTGACGAAGTGATCAACGTCAACCTGCGCAGCGTTCTGTTCGGCTGCCAGGTATTCGGCCAATATTTTGCAGACCGGAAGGCGGGCCGGATCGTCAACATCGCTTCACTGGCGGGACAAAACGGCGGCTCTGCGACGGGTGCGCACTACGCAGCGGCAAAGGGCGGCGTGATCACCCTGACCAAGGTGTTCGCGCGCGACCTCGCCGAAGCCGGCGTAACCGTGAATGCGATTTCTCCCGGCCCACTCGATCTGCCCATCGTTCATCAGAGCGTGCCCGCGGACAGGTTACAGGCGGTCATCGCCAATATTCCAGTCGGCAAGCTAGGTTCGGCCAACTACGTGGCCGATGTCGCCACACTGCTTGCCGCAGAAAATGCTTATTTTGCGAATGGCGCGTGTTGGGATATCAATGGCGGCCTGTTCATGCGCTAGTTGACCGCCGCCGTGGGAAGCCATACTAGCAAACCCAACGATGACTGCGCGCCGGTTGCTTTGAGGCGATGACGGACAATCTGCGCTCGATCATTCGTATCGCACAGGGACGTCAGGGCCAACCCAGCGCGGTGATTCTCGATGGGCGGACGCTGCAATCGACTTGCGAGAGCGGTGCGTACGCGGGATATGATGGCTACAAACGGCTTTGTCACGTTAACGCCTGGTTCGGTTAGGATGGAGAGATGAAAAAGTCGAAATCGCTCTATCACGGGCATCGATTCCCGGCATCAGCCATGCGGTTCGCTAGTACTAACGTCAGCATCACAGACGCTCCCTCCGGTTTGCCAAACTCGAGCATCCGTTCGATTTACGAACGCCCCACGTTCGACGCCGACTATGCTCGCTTGCTGAACCAGCACTGGCTGGCCTGTGAACGCTGGCGACATCAATCTCAGGAAGATTCAAGAACGTTTCGAAGTGGAACGTATGATAATAATGGATAAAATCATCATCATGCCGCAACCCCCCCGGTCTCAGCCGCGCCATGACAGAGGATCCGACCATCGATGTTTATCCGTGAACAATGGGCTTGAACAGGGGCGCGACGTCAAACTGTTGCGCCTCGAACCCGCACTAGGTATATGCTGTACCCATCAGGTAGTAATCGACGTATTTCATGCCGAGGGCAGTATACCGGCGCCACTGCTCGAGAAACTGACCTACGATGGGCGTCGAACGCTGTTGCGGTGGCTCGCCGTGTATCGAGAAAACCATACATCCGCGAAATGACAATTTCCCGTTCATTTTGCCCATATCGGGCAGGAAGTTGAAGTCCACTATCGCTGGCATCCGTTGTGTGGGTGTCGCGTCAAGGTTAGAGACATCGAGCGTCGCGGCGTAGGGTCGCGCAAGCTCAATGGTATCAACCCGCGCACCTACCTCGAATACGTGCTCACGCACATCGCCGATCACAAAGTCAATCGCATCGACGAATTGCTGCCCTGAAACGTCGCCAAGCTGCTGCCCGCGGTCACGGCACTGCAAACTGATCCTGTCTACCCGCGGCAGGCATAGCCTGCCGCGCTCCGTGTCGCATGTCCAGAAAATTTTAGACGACCCTCACGCTACGCTTACGGACATCATGTGGTTCGAGTCAGAAAGTCGCGCATGAAATCAACAAAATTCCGAACTTTCACCGAAACATGCGCAGTGTTCGGAAAAACAGCGTAGACCCCTTGCTGCGGCAGCGAATATCCTGGCACGAGCTGGATCAAGCGCCCTTCGCGCAAATCGTTCTCTAGAAGCCAGTCGGGAAGGATCGCAGCGCCGCATCCTGCAAGCACCAACGTTCGTATGGCAACCGCAGTATCCGCCTCAAGCATCCCTTTGGAATGCAGCGTTTGCGTTGCCTTACCGGTTCGTTTCTCGGTCCATGTGTAAGCGCCTGGCGAAGTCATCTTGATTGGTGATTCGGAGAGGTCGAGGATCGTGTCCATCTAAATTTTGAATGGACAGATGTACACGATGGACGAGACCAAAGCGGAGCAAGACGCGGTGCAGCCGACACGGCGTCGTCGGCACAGCAAGGAGTTCAAGGAGAAGGTGATCCGCGCGGCGATGCAACCGAATGTGTCGATTGCGGCGGTGGCGCTGCACTACCGCCTGAACGCCAACATGTTGCGAAGCTGGGTTGCCGGACAAGAAGAGCGAGATGCTGCAGACGTTGCCCGGCAATCAATGAGCGTCGTGGAAGCGGAGTTTGTCCCGCTGCAATTGGAAACACCCGACGTCACACCGGGTTCGACGCAGATTCAGATCGAGGTTCGCCGCGGTGCTGCGACGGTCACGGTACGCTGGCCCCTGTCAGCCGCGAGCGATTGTGCGCTGTGGCTGCAAGGATGGCTGCGTTAATTTGGATCGACGCGATTTGGCTCGCGACAGAATCGGTCGACATGCGCGCTGGCGTTGATACTTTGCTGGCGCGCGTGGTCAAGGTGTTCGGCGCGGTGCGGCCTCACCATGCATACCTGTTCGCCAACCGGTATTCGACGCGGATGAAGGTGCTGGTCTACGACGGATTGGGCGTATGGCTCGCCGCGCGTCGTCGGAACAAGGGGCGATTCGTCTGGACCAACGGTGAGCAGGCGGTCGCGATGTCGCTGAATCCGGATCAGCTGCGCGCGTTGGTGGCGGGCTTGCCATGGCGAACGCTCACGCCGGACCATGCGATCACCGTTCTATGATGCCGTGCCGGACGTAAGCGGTTCAGCTTCCGTATCCGGTTGGGGTCTAGCAGACTGGCCGCCATGAACTTGCCATCCGACCTCGACGCCCTCAGTCCCGAACAGCTCCGCACGTTGGCTGCGGGGCTGATCGTCGAGGTCCGGGAGAAGGAACGCGAAGTTGGTGAGAAGGAGCGGGAGCTGCGGTATCGGCAAACGCGGATCGACCAGCTTACGCACGAGCTGTCGATCATCAAGCGGCAGCAGTTCGGCAAGCGCAGCGAGCAGCTCAACAAAGAGCAAATGAGCTTGCTCGACGAAGCGATCGACGCCGATCTGGCGGCGATTGAGACCGCGCTCGAAGCGCCGCAACCGCAGAAGCGGGCCAGCCAGGCGCGTCAGCAACCGAAACGCGTCCCGCTGCCGCCGCAGTTTCCGCGCACCGACATCCATCATGAACCGGACAACACGACCTGCGCGTGTGGTTGCCAGCGAGTACGCATCGGCGAGGACGTCAGCGAGAAGCTGAACTATACGCCCGGCGTGTTCACGGTCGAGCGGCATATCCGCGGTAAGCGGGTGTGCAAGGCCTGCGAGACGTTGGTACAGGCGGCGGTTCCGCCGCAGGTGATCGACAAGGGCATCCCGACCGCTGCGCTGCTCGCGTGGGTGCTGGTGGCGAAGTACGCTGACCACTTGCCGCTCTATCGACTGGAACGCATCTTTGCACGTGCGGGTCTGGCGATTCCGCAATCAACGCTTGGTGCTTGGGTCGGGGTATGCGGCGTGCGATTGCAGCCGCTGGTCGACGCGTTACAGTAGGAACTGTTGCAGCAATACGTGTTGCACGCCGACGAGACACCAGTACAGATGCTCGCGCCAGGCAAGGGCAAGACTCATCGCGCTTACCTGTGGGCGTACAGCATTCACCGAGTTGAGGGCGGTAATTTACGACTTCGCCGACAGCCGCGCCGGCGAACATGCGCGCACCTTCCTCGGCGATTGGCGTGGCAAGCTGGTGTGCGATGACTACGGCGGTTACAAGGCCGGCTTCGAAAACGGGATCACCGAGATCGGATGCCTTGCCCATGCTCGCCGGAAGTTCTTCGATCTGCACGTCAAGCACCAAAGCGAACTGGCCGAGCCGGCGTTGCGGTACTGCGGCGCGCTGTACGAAGTGGAACGTGACGTAGCGGAGCTTGACCCCGACCGGAGACGCATCGTGCGCCAGGAACGAGCTCGGCCGATCGCCGATGCCTTCCATGCCTGGCTGCTCGAGCAACGACAACGCGTCGCCGAGGGTTCAGCGATCGCCAAGGCGCTCGACTACAGCCTGAAACGCTGGGAGGCGCTGACGCGCTATCTCGACGATGGGCATCTGCCTGCGGACAACAATTGGGTGGGAAACCAGGTCCGTCCATGGGCTGTCGGCAGGTCGAACTGGCTGTTCGCCGGATCGCTGCGCGCGGGCAAGCGTGCGGCCGCGATCATGACGTTGATCCGCTCGGCACAGCTAAACGGTCACGATCCGCTGGCCTACCTGACAGACGTCTTGACCCGGTTGCCGACTCACCGTGCCGACGACATCGCCGTGCTGCTACCCCATCGCTGGGCACCAATCACCGCTTGACCTTTCAACGGTCGCCGCCGTCAAGATGCCTTCGCCGGGTGCTTACATTTGCTACGCGCGTCGCTCTATCGCAAGCAGCTCGCGACACGCTTCGAAACCCGGCGACTTCTCACCGGCATGACCCAAGATCCGTCTTTCGCTGCCTGAGCAACCGGCTGAACACCACCGGTTTATCCCGCCATCGCCAACGTGACAATGCCGCTTGGACACGTCCTCGCCGGCCTTAACGTGCAGAATTTTCCGTTTTCTGAAGCGCCTCTATCACGACCTCCTCGTCGCGCCGGGCGACGGGGCTCTCGCCCAGCGTCTCGCCCACGTAGGCCACCACCTCCTTCATGCACTGATCGGGATCCATGAACAGGTGGTTGCCGTTGAAACGCCGGAATGCGAAACCCGCATCGCCGAGCCCCTGCCAGGCCTGCACATCGCGCTCGGGCACCTGGATGTCGCGGCTGCCGTGCAGCGCGGAGATCGGTACCGGCAGCGGCGCGACGCGTTGTATGCGGAAGGCGTCGACCATCTCGAAAGTGGCGACCAACGACGGCAGTTGCGCGTGGATCAGGTCGCGACTGAAGTCGAACAGTCCCGCCTGGCGCATC
>NZ_JAWJWL010000057.1:0-14754 GCF_034721475.1 Burkholderia alba
TGTCTGAACCTTCGCCTCCAGACTAGGAAAGCCGCACCGCATATCGGTCACGCCTGCCGCGATCCACATCCACATTCGCGACGGCAGGGAACGCATCGAAACAGAATTCCTCGACAACAACACCTCACCCACCACCTCAAAGCGCGTTACCAACGCACGAGAAATAAACTCATAACCCGCCAATAATTAACAATTAATTTAACATTACATCATTGAAATAATAAACGGATAATCAAGGCACCAGGCTTTTAAAAAATCCAACTCCTGTCAACCTTGACAGCCTCGATTTAAATAAAACATGTTACGGTTTGTCGTACACATCATCAAAATTAATGAACATATGAAACAATATCAATCATGCCATTAGCCGCTCACGTTGCTATCACGCGATCTTTTGCATGTTATTTTTCGAATATAAACGAAGATAACAAGAAAGACATCCCTTCAGAAGAGTTCATCACCGTGATCAGTGCTTATCTTGGGAAACAACTCGAGCGATATGTCGCGCAATTGGTCGCGACTGGCCGGTATGGTTCAAAAAGCGAGGTCCTGCGCGAAGGCGTGCGCTTAGTTCATGAGCGTGAGGTACAACGTTCGACGTCGGATGTCGCTACGCAGTCCGGCTTGTGCGACGCCAACGCCGGGCGCGGCGATTCCGCCGAGGCCTCGTCCGACCAATCACAAGCCAACGACTCCGAACGATAAAGGCTCATATGTTTGTGCGAGCTTCTCCGTACCCGGCGCTAACTCCCGTCTGCCGTGCGGCCGGTCACGCCGTTCCCGATGAGTCTCGCTGACCCGGGCGGTTGTCGAGAGCGTAGCGTACGCGCAGCCGGGAATGTACTTTTCCTCGCGTCTGATGACGCCCGAAAATCGTAGCGGTTGGACTAGATTTCATCAATCAACGTTAAACAAGTGAGAGGTATTGTCATGTCATCAACAAAATTCCGAGTGATGTCAGCCAGAAAGTCCTCTTCGATCATTGCCAAATCACCGGTGATACGTCACATCAAGGCATCTGATCATTACCATCCGCTGCGTTTCTCTCAGAAAATAGTCGATAATCACATTCTGAAAATCCAATTGATCGGCGAGGCCGTGCTGCTGGCGATCAAACGCGGCGAATTCGACGAATCCGTTTTTCGGTACATACTTGACAGTGGATTAACGCGCCCCGTCGATCGCGCACTGTTTGATTTGGACTGAGGTCGATAGGGCCCTGAATGACAGGTTGACTTCATCTCGATTGATTCATAGCCGAATACAGTCGTTACCGATCCCGACTGCCGAGAATGCTCATGTTTAAATCCTGATGATTGACAATGATTTTTATGCCGCGGCCATCACGCATGGCCTACCCATGATCAGCATCGGGGAATTCTTCATCAATCAGGTAATTGGGCGCGATGCTGTTCAAAGCGTTTCGTTTCGCGGCCGCAGTTTCCTATTGACGCGCGGTGACTGCGAAAGAGAGAGAGCCGTGGCGCTCCACACTCATCATCGTGGTGTATCCAGGGATCAGTCATTGACGAAACACTATCCGCAATGGCCAACGTCGACTCCGGTTGAATTCGACGATTTAGCAGCAGACATCAAACTCGAGCTAGGCACGGACTGCTCACGGTGACTGACAATAGCGCCTTTGCACGGCAGCGCATCGACTCGCTGGCCCGCATAAGCTCATCCACCTTGTTGGCACTAGCCAGCGATACACGCCCATCTCCGGCCCACACCAATCTGTGGTTCGGCTGTCGATGTCTGCTTGTGAACCCCGTCGAGATTGAATCACCCTACTGGCGTTCCACCTGGCTCCTCTTCGTTTCGTGGCTCACCACGCGCCACGCTCGAAAATGAGTTCTTCGATGTCATGCAAGCTGAGCTGGAAGCGGAAATATCAACGCACGGCCTGACTGATGATGGCTGCTGGAAATCGATGTCCACGATAGAGCGATTGCTTTTCCATTTCGACATCCTACGCTACCGAACACCCGCTCAACGTGACAATGCCCTTCATCGCGCTCTGCCTTTCCTCGGGGCACCAATGCCCAGCCAGTTGGCAGCACCGGTACAGGACATTAGTGCAGCGTCTCGGGAGCCAAAGAGTTACGCGGCTGCAAGAGCCCGGCCAGCCAACAATTGTTCGGCGCAGGTTTGTCGGCAAAGCGATCATAGAGCCACGGCAGCATCCCGGCCACCCACGTGACGGCGGTAGCGGCATGCTCGAGTGGCACTTCGTTGTACACGACGGGTGTGCCGCTATCGCAGAATTTCTTCACCAGTGTTCGGGTGTCGCCCGCCAGCATGACGCCATCGCCAATCTGGCTAAGGCTGAAGGTGCCGTTGAAAATGCCCGCGGTTCCCTGGCTGATGTACATCGGGATCGTCGGTGATCCGGCCAGCCCCGCATTCACTTTGTTCACATACGTCACGTACGCCGGAATGCTGTTGATGTCCTTCGCGTACTGTGGCTTCAGAAGTGTCGTCCAGTCCAAACCCAGATACTTCGGCAAGATGTAAGCGAGCGACTGGTTCTGAATGTCGCTGAATACGGCGATCCCTGTGCTGTTGAGGTAGGGAGTCAAATCGATGTTGTAGGCTTTCGCCAGTCCGGCGAGCGCCGCAGGCGCAACCCCGCCCCAGACAATGCTGCGATTGACGTAGGTAGCGTTATGCGCAAGATCGACCAGCACCCCTCCCTCGGCCGCGCCGACCAGCTGTTTGTTCACGTCAGGTGCGTAGGTCGGCGCGAGCTGTGCTGCCCAATTCGTCGCAATCGCGCCACCGGAGTAGCCGATCAACGCAACCTTGCTGGTGGGCGTCAGGCCGGTGGACGGCGTATTGAGCACGGCTCGAACCGAATCGAGGGTCGTCATCCCGTACTCGGGACCCGCGGCGAAGTCCGCAGTCTGGCCCTCGGTGTCCGGCACGATGATGTTGTAGCCCAGCAGCAGCAGAGCCGACAGCGGAACCGATTCGGCGCTGTATATGAAACTGCCGAAATTGATGACCTTGCTGATATCCCGGTCCCCGGCAATGACGCGCGAGGGCGAGTCGTAGGGATTCAATGAGTCGTAGGCCGATTGGTAGGAGATCGCCTGGCCGTTGCTGGCCGGGCTCTTGATGACAGAGGTCACATTGGCCACAGGTTCTTCTCGTGCATTGTTGGTGCGATACAGCAATTGCTGAGCAGTCACCGGGGTTGGGATGCCGGCGATGTGATAAACAACGTCCCGGGTCTTGAGTACCGTGCCCAGCGGGATCGACGACAGTGGCGCACTGCCGGTATAGGTGAAGAACGGATCCGGCGCGGGCGCGGCTTCAGCGGTGGGGGCAGCGGCCAGTATGCTCGATGCAGCGGCCGCGAGAGCCGCAAGTAGGCGGAGTTTCGAAATCATTGAGATCCCTGCAGGAAGAAGTGAGCAATCGTTTTATCGCTTGCCTCGATACGTCTCGAATGCTGATGGTATGAACGTGCTCAAAGGTGATGTGCGGGTCAGTCCACGCAAAAAGAGCAGAACCCGTCAAGGTCAGCTGACTTTGACAGTCTCGCCATCCCTTCGCTTGTCTCGCTAATGATTTGATTTGATCGCAAACTCCCTCCTCGTTGGCTTGTAATTCGTCTCTCTCGTGCTTCTTTGATTTAGATAGACATGCTACGAAATCAGTAGAGCACAGCGGCCTGAGGGTTTCTAGCGTTTGGAGGGAAACGTCGGATTTTATGTGTGAGCCAACGAACAAACGCTGACGGTGGACAGATCTGACCGGTACTGTCAGCTTGTTCGGCGGCCGGACAGCAAGGACGAGTGAGGCGGAGATCGATCGGCTTACACCGGCATCCTAAACAACTTGACAGTACCCATCCCGCCTCAAAAAAGGGGCCGTCATATCGGACGTCACATGCGCTATGTGGCCTCCTGCTACGGGAAATCCCTCTTCAAAAACCTGTCGCCGGATCAACCGAATCCCGCTACTATTGGTTGGACCATTGGTCCAATTTCGGTGCCAGCCTGACGTTGCGGATCCCGAGCATCAGCCGCTGCAAACGCTGGCGCTCAGGATCTGGTAAGCCACTACTTCAGGCTGCACCCGCAGGGAGGCGGGACGGACCGGAGACCTATCGCAACCTCCGCTGGCCCAAGACCACAACGTTCAGACTGGTCGTTCGTATAACTGGGAGATTGAAGATGAATCGTTGCACCCGAAATTTACTTGTCGCCATTGCTTGCGCAACTGCATTTGGTGCGCATGCCCAGGTATCTCAGAGCGGCCCCAATCCTGTCGCGCTCACGAGCGGTGCCCCGTCCGATGTCACCCAGGTACTGATGGGAATGGCGGCTGCGCGGGCGTCGGATATGTCCGTGAATACGCCAGACCCCAGAAAAAACTTCTGGATCCAGAACTTCCTGACGAGCGCTGATTATCTTTCGTGGACAGTCAATTCGCCGGCCGCCGCGACCTATCACGTGTTCGCGCTGCTCAATGCGAACGCTGGACAAGGATTCACCATCACCGACGACAAGAACGCCGCGAAGGCCGGCTTCAGCGCTTCCGGCTACTGGGACCGAATTTCCGTCGGTACGCTGACGCTGCCGGCGGGAACCAGCACGATCAAACTGCAGCGCAGCGGCACGCTGACAGGCGACGCCCAGGTGAAATCGCTGGAGCTCATCAGCGACGCCGACTACACCGCCTATCTCGGCCGGGTCGCGAAAGCACGCGGCAATACCTCCTGGCTCGCCGGCGCGAAATACGGGCTGTTCTTCCAATACGGGTCTTGGGGCTTTCCCAACAACGTCGGGCTGGCGAAATCACTGAATCAGCAGGCCGCCGACTTCGACGTCCCATCCTTCGTTCAAATGGTGAAGGACACGGGCGCCCAGTACGTGATCTGGTCGTTCAGCTGGTGGAATTTCAAGCCGGACATGACCAACACCCCACTCAGCAATCTGATGGGCAGCGGCTACACGTCGCAGCGGAACCTCATTGCCGAGATCGCTGCGGCGCTAAAGCAAAACGGCATCCGGTTCGCGCTCTATTACCACGCCGGCTACGAGGATTCGGGTTGGTGGTCCAAGCAGAACTTTCCATCTACTTACCCTTCGACCGGCACGGGTGATCGTTCCACGTTCTTCGACAACTGGAAGTCCGTGGTAACCGACATCGGTAATACGCTGGGCACTAATCTCGATGCTTTCTTCTTTGATGACGGCGCGGTGTTCTACTACCCGGCGCCATTCGAAGCGCTGGAGAATGCCGCTCGGTCCGGCAATGCCGCCCGGTTGATTTCGTGGAACTCCTGGGTCATGCCGCGAGTGACCGATTTCCAGGATGTGTATTTCGGCGAGCAGTCGGATGGAAGCGCGACCATCGGCAGCGCGCCCGTGGGCGGCAACGGAATCTTCGTGTCGGGTCCTCAAGCCGGTTTGCTCCAGCACGGCATGATGACCATGGAATCCGACAACCAATGGGGAATACATCAGCAAAACCAGAAGATCGGCGCCACCGCCATCTCGTCCGCGCAGGCCGCTTCGCTGGTGAAGTCCGCGTCGGCCAGAAACGTACCGCTGTCGTTCAATCTGGAAATGTACGAGGATGGCAGCACCAGCGACAGCACGCTGGCCGCGTTGTACGGCCTTCGCAACACAGTCTACGGCACGGCCATGCAGGCGCCGACGTGGACGATGTACAACGACAACTGGTCGTCGATCGCCTACTCGGGAAGCTGGCGGGTCGCATCGAACCGCGGTGCGGGCGACTACAACAACGACGTGCATTACACCACGGTCAACGGCGATTCGCTGACGGTGACCTTCACCGGAACCGGCATCATCCTGACCGGGCCGATGTCGCCGAGCGACGGACAAGCCTCCGTGACGCTGGATGGCGCGCACCCCTCGACGATCAACGCCGTTTTCGGCGGCAAGTACACGCCGCAGCAACACTTGATCGAGTATTCACACCTGAGTTCGGGAACTCATACGCTGAAGATCACCAAGACGGGCGGCACCTACCTGCAGATCGACGCGGTTTCCATTGCGAACTAGGAGGTTCGTTCGAATACGTCTATATGCGTCTACTCCGGAAATAGAAATCGAATCGCCATGCGATTCGATTTCTCGCGGCAACGATACTTAAGAGACGGTTTCAAAAAGGCGGCTCGGCGCGCCGGAGGGTATTCCAGCAGATCAGGCAACAACCGAGTTTGAGGAATGCGCCGTGCATGTCAGCGCGACGCTCGAAACGAATACAGAGGCGGCGGAAGGGCATTGTTACGCTGGCGCTGGCAGGCTGCGAAAGACGGATCTTGGGTCATGCCGGTGAAAAGTCGCCAGGTTTCGAACCGCGTCGCGAGCTGCTTGCGATAGAGCGACGCGCGTAGCACATGACGTTTGAGCGCGAAGTGTTGCCGAATGGGGCCGACGCACGACAAGAATACCTGCGTGCGCTGCGGATCTCGAAACCCGCGCATGCGACGCTCGCGTTCGCGGGTAGGCTGATGACTGTTCTCGGCGCGGTTGTTCACGCGCGCTGCGGCTTTGACAAATACAGGCTTCACATTCGCGAGCTCCGGAATGTCGGCCTTGGCCGCCGGATGGCTGCGTAGCTGATCGGTGACGATCATGCGCGGTGCCGGGCAGGTGCGCAGCACTCGCTGGAAGAAACGTTTGGCGGCGATTTTGTCGCGCCGCCTCTGCAGCAGCACGTCGAGTTCGTCGATGGCACGCCAAAGCAGATAGGGCTCGCCGCGCAGCGACACCCCCATCTCGTCGAGATGCCAGGTACCGCCCGGCTTGCCTCGGGCGGCCTTGACGAGATGGGCGAACCCCGCACCGAACTTGTCGCACCAGCGTGTGGATCGTCTCATGGCTGACGATCACGCCACGCTCGAACAACAACTCCTAGATATCACGCAGGCTCAGCTGGAAGCGGAAATACCCACGCACGGCCTGAATGATGATGGCTGCTGGAAATCGATGTCCACGATAGAGCGATGTCGTCTTCATCCCGTCATCCTACGCTAACGTGACAGTGCCGCCTCGCTCGGTGACTTGCTTGACTGCTTCGATCTTGAACTCATCGGTGTACCGTGTGCTGCTCATACTGACCTCCTCGGTTGCCATAAATTATGGCTCGAAGATGTCTACGAAAGGCTGGCCGGTCCAATTTCATCTAACGGCAATAGTAGAATCTCGATCGTGAGAATGCGGCGATCACGCACTTCGTTTGCAATGAAACGGTACTTATCGTGCACTATGCTCTGGCCAGGTGCAGGTAACTCGCCGAGCTGCGCCAGCATGAAGCCCGCAAGGGTGGTGTATTCCGCTCCCGATACGGGCCCGAGCGCAACGCCGAGCAACTGTTCGACATGTCGCAGGTCGGTGGTGCCTTCCGCACGCCAACGGCCCAATCCGATTGGCTGGATCGCGGGCAGTTCGTCTTCGTCGGGGAACTCGCCGGCGATGGCTTCCAGGACGTCCACCGGCGTCACCACGCCTTGCAGCACACCATATTCGTCGGTGACGAGGGCGAGTTGTCCTCTTGCATGCCGCAGCGTATCCATCAGCTTCAGGATGCCGGTGGTGTCGAGCACGACGAGTGGCTGGCGCAGGCTCCGCGCGCGGTCGATCTGGCCGGCGGTCGACAGATCTAGCAGCAGGTCCTTGGCTCGCGCGACACCGATGACGTTGTCGAGTTGCCCATCGCAGACCGGAAAGAGGCCATGTGGCGTTTCCATGACAATGCGGCGGATCGTCGTAGCGTCGGCCGTCAGATCGATCCAGGAGATGTCCGTGCGCGGTGTCATGATCGAGCGGGCCGTGCGGTCCCCCAGGCCCAGCACGCCGCTGATCATTTCCCGCTCCTCGCTCGCGAAGGCCTGCGTGGCGACGACGTCGGGTGTCTCGCCGTCCGCGTTGGCATCCCGGCCGGATCGGCCGACTCCGATCAGCGCCAGAATGGCCTCCGCGGTGCGCTCGCGCATCGGCCGCCTGGCTTCATGCTTCAGCTGGTTGCGGCGGGCGAACTGGTTGAACGCCTCGATCACGATCGAGAATCCGATTGCGGCGTACAGATAACCCTTGGGAATATGGAAACCCAGCCCTTCCGCCACCAAGCTCAGGCCGATCATCAACAGGAAGCTGAGGCACAGCACGACCACGGTAGGGCGTGCGTTGACGAAACGGGTGAGCGGCTTCGACGCGAGCAGCATCACGCCCATGGAGATGATCACGGCGGCCATCATCACGCCCAGTTCCTCGACCATACCCACCGCGGTAATCACGGCGTCGAGCGAAAACACGGCGTCGAGGATGATGATCTGGACCACGACGAGCCAGAATCCCGCATAGGCTTTCTTGCCCACAGCCGAATGCGGCATGCCTTCGAGCCGTTCGTGCAGCTCGACGGTCGCCTTGAAGAGCAGGAACACGCCGCCCAGTAACAGGATGAGGTCGCGCCCGGAGAACGCGAGCGACCCGATCGAAAACAGCGGCGACGTGAGCGTGATCAGCCATGACATGACCGACAACAACCCGAGGCGCATCAGCAACGCGAGCGACAGACCGATGATGCGTGCCTTGTCGCGCTGCGCGGGCGGCAACTTGTCCGCGAGAATCGCGATGAAGATCAGGTTGTCGATGCCCAATACGATTTCGAGAACGATCAGGGTTACCAGACCTACCCAGATCGTCGGGTCCATCAGCCATTCCATGGTGCTGTTCCAGTAGATGAAGTAATACTTGTATGTATTGTGGCACTGCCGAACAAATCGAAAAAATACGGCTCGTCGTTGCTACCGCTGTGTCTTCGAGTGAGATGCGTAAGGTGTCATGGTCCCGGCTTGACGAGTTCCCGTCCCCTTCAATTGGCATTATCACGTTGGCGATGGCGGGATAAACCGGTGATGTTCAGCCGGTTGCTCAGGCGGCGAAAGACGGATCTTGGGTCATGCCGGCGAGAAGTCGCCAGGTTTCGAAGCGCGTCGCGAGCTGCTTGCGATAGCGCGACGCGCGTAGCACATGACGATTGAGCGCGAAGTGTTGCCGAATGGGGCCGAAGCACGACAAGAATACCTGCTTGCGCTGCGGATTTCGAAAGCCGCGCATGCGACGCTCGCGTTCGCGCGTGGGCTGATGGCTGTTCTCGGCACGATTGTTCACGCGGCCGCAGCCTTGACGAAGACATGCTTGACGTTCGCGAGCGCCGGTATTTCTGCTTTTGCCGCAGGATAACTGCGCAGTTGATCGGTGACGATTTTCTTCGGCACCTCGGCACTGGCTGACAGTACCCGTTTGAAGAAACGCTTCGCCGCAGTCTTATCGCGTCGCTTTTGCAACAGGATGCCGAGTTCAATGCCGTGCTGATCGACCGCACGCCAGAGAACAAAGGGCTCGCCGCACAACGACACGAACATCTCGTCCAGATGCCATAGGCTACCCGGCTGGCGCCGGGCAGCCTTGACGTGATCGGCGAAGCTGGCGCCGAACTTCTCGGTCCATCGGCAAATGGATTCATGACTGACGATCACACCACGCTCGAACAGCAGTTCCTCGATGTCGCGCAGGCTGAGCTGGAAACGAAAATACCACCGGACCGCGTGGCTGATGACCGAGGCTGGAAACCGACGACCATGGTAGAGCGATTTCCTCTTTTCCATCTCTCCATCCTAACCGAACCAGGCGTCAACGTGACAAAGCCATAGGCCATCATTAGCGCTAAAACAGAAATTAACCTCTCCGCTTTTAGAACAAATATCTTCGATGTATGAATTGGGCATTGTCACGTTGGCGCTGGCGGGATAAAGCCCAATCTGACAATCCCAATTCACGTTAACGATATTTAACTTTTATTTGGTTTACATGAAATATTATTCATCAGTCTAGCTGAGCGACTTGGTTGGGACCGCCATTTGACAATCTAACTTTTATTTGATTGTAATTTTTTGGATACTGGGGTCGGAGAAATGAATAAGATATATAAAACCATATTTAATAGATCCACCGGCTCTTGGATGGCGGTTTCCGAGGACGTTTCATGCAAAGGGAGAATTTCGTCTTCAAGTAAAAATATTATCACTCCAATTTCAATCAATGCAAATCCATGTAAAACCATTTCATCAATATTTTATTTTCGCCAAACATGCATTGCGTCAATTTTTTCGCTTTATGCGGCATTGGCGCTACAGCCCAATGTAGCTTACCCGTCTATGGTATGTACAAGTGATTCGAATGGAACCGCACAATTTTACTATAACCCATCTGGTTTTTTAGGTATTGGTGTTGGACCTGCTATTGTCACAGGTTGCGGAGATGCAAGTAATTTTGGATTAAGTGGAACAAGTGGGACGTATGTACTTCTTTCTTCGGGGAATACAAAAAATAATTCTTCCGCAGTTGTCGTTACTAGCAATAGCGTGAAATTTATTCTTCCTAACGGGACAGGATCACAAAATACACTAAGCGCCACAGCCTCTGGATCGAACGTCCTAATTTCAGGTTTGGCACCTGGCGTCAATGCAACTGACGCAGTTAACGTATCTCAATTAAATTCATTATCAACGAGTGTATCAACTGGGCTGTCGTCGACTATGAGCTCAGTTCTATCACTTTCAACATCAACAGGACTGTCGTCTGCCAATAGTTCCATCGCCTCGTTGTCCACGTCGACCTCGACCGGCATCACCTCGCTGTCCACCGGCCTGAGCACCACGAACAGCACCGTCACCTCGCTGTCGACCTCAACATCGACAGGTCTTTCGAGCGCGAACAGCTCGATTACTTCTTTGTCGACTTCAACTTCGACGGGTCTGAGCACGACCAATAGCTCGGTGACTTCGTTGTCGTCGTCCACCTCAACCGGACTGTCGACAGCCACGAGTTCGATTACGTCTTTGTCTACCTCGACATCGACAGGACTGTCGAGCGCGAACAGTTCGATTACTTCTTTGTCAACGTCAACCTCGACGGGTCTGAGCACGACCAATAGCTCGGTGACTTCGTTGTCGTCGTCCACCTCAACCGGACTGTCGACAGCCACGAGTTCGATTACGTCTTTGTCTACCTCGACATCGACAGGACTGTCGAGCGCGAACAGTTCGATTACTTCTTTGTCAACGTCAACCTCGACGGGTCTGAGCACGGCGACGAGCGGAATCACGTCGCTGTCGACAGGGCTGAGCACGACCAACAGCACGGTGACGTCGTTGTCGACTTCCACGTCGACCGGGTTGTCGACTGCCACGAGTTCGATCACGTCGTTGTCCACGTCGACATCGACGGGGCTGAGCACAACCAACAGCACGGTGACATCGCTGTCGTCGTCCACGTCGACCGGGTTGTCGACCGCCACGAGTTCGATCACGTCGTTGTCCACGTCGACATCGACGGGCCTGAGCACGACCAATAGCACGGTGACGTCGTTGTCGTCGTCAACGTCGACCGGATTATCGACGGCGACGAGTTCGATCACGTCATTGTCCACGTCGAATTCGACGGGCCTGAGCACGGCGACAAGCGGAATCACGTCGCTGTCGACGGGGCTGAGCACGACTAATAGCACGGTCACATCACTGTCGTCGTCCACCTCAACCGGGCTGTCGACGGCGACGAGTTCGATTACGTCGTTGTCAACGTCGACTTCGACGGGACTGTCGAGTGCGAACAGTTCGATTACGTCGCTGTCGACAGGGCTGAGCACGACCAATAGCACGGTGACGTCGTTGTCGTCGTCAACGTCGACCGGATTATCGACGGCGACGAGTTCGATTACGTCGTTGTCAACGTCGACTTCGACGGGACTGTCGAGTGCGAACAGTTCGATTACTTCGCTGTCGACAGGGCTGAGCACGACCAATAGCTCGGTGACTTCGTTGTCGTCGTCCACCTCGACCGGATTGTCGACGGCGACGAGTTCAATTACGTCGTTGTCCACGTCGACTTCGACGGGCCTGAGCACGGCGACGAGCGGAATTACCTCGCTGTCGACGGGGCTGAGCACAACCAACAGCACGCTCACGTCACTGTCGTCGTCCACGTCGACGGGACTGTCTTCTGCGTCCAGTTCTGTTACGTAGTTGTCGACGTCAACCTCGACGGGCCTGAGCACGGCGACGAGCGGAATTACCTCGCTGTCGACGGGGCTGAGCACAACCAACAGCACGCTCACGTCACTGTCGTCGTCCACGTCGACGGGACTGTCGACAGCGACCAGTTCGATTACATCGTTGTCGACGTCAACCTCGACGGGCCTGAGCACGGCGACAAGCGGAATCACGTCGCTGTCGACGTCGACTTCAACGGGTCTGTCGAGCGCGAACAGCTCGATTACTTCTTTGTCGACATCGACCTCAACGGGGTTGAGCACGGCGACAAGCGGGATCACCTCGCTGTCGCCGGGGTTGAGCACGACCAATAGCACGATGACATCGGTGTCGTCGTCCACGTCGACGGGGCTGTCGACGGCGACGAGTTCGATTACTTCTTTGTCGACATCGACCTCAACGGGGTTGAGCACGGCGACAAGCGGGATCACCTCGCTGTCGACGGGGTTGAGCACGACCAATAGCACGATGACATCGCTGTCGTCGTCCACGTCGACGGGGCTGTCGACGGCGACGAGTTCGATTACTTCTTTGTCGACGTCGACCTCGACGGGTTTGAGCACGGCGACAAGCGGAATCACGTCGCTGTCGACCGGTCTGAGCACGACCAATAGCACGGTGACGTCGTTGTCGTCGTCCACGTCGACGGGGCTGTCGACGGCGACGAGTTCGATTACTTCTTTGTCGACGTCGACCTCGACGGGTTTGAGCACGGCGACAAGCGGAATCACGTCGCTGTCGACCGGTCTGAGCACGACCAATAGCACGGTGACGTCGTTGTCGTCGTCCACGTCGACGGGGCTGTCGACGGCGACCAGTTCGATCACGTCGTTGTCAACGTCGACTTCGACGGGTCTGAGCACGACCAACAGCACGGTGACTTCGCTGTCGTCGTCCACGTCGACGGGGCTGTCGACGGCGACGAGTTCGATTACATCGTTGTCGACGTCAACCTCGACCGGCCTGAGCACGACTAATAGCACGGTGACCTCGCTGTCGTCGTCCACCTCAACCGGGCTGTCGACGGCTACGAGTTCAATTACGTCGTTGTCCACGTCGACTTCGACGGGTCTGAGTACGACCAACAGTACGGCGACATCGCTGTCATCGTCCACGTCGACGGGGCTGTCGACGGCTACGAGTTCGATTACGTCTTTGTCCACGTCAACCTCGACGGGTCTGAGCACGGCGACAAGCGGAATCACGTCGCTATCGACAGGGCTGAGCACGACCAATAGCTCGGTGACTTCGTTGTCGTCGTCCACCTCGACGGGTCTGAGCACAGCGACGAGCGGAATTACCTCGCTGTCGACGGGGTTGAGCACGACTAATAGCACGGTCACATCACTGTCGTCGTCCACGTCGACGGGACTGTCAACAGCGACCAGTTCGATTACATCGTTGTCGACGTCAACCTCGACGGGCCTGAGCACGGCGACAAGCGGAATTACGTCGCTGTCGACGGATCTGAGCACGACTAATAGCACGGTGACCTCGTTGTCGTCGTCCACCTCCACCGGGCTGTCGACGGCGACGAGTTCAATTACGTCGTTGTCCACGTCGACTTCGACGGGTCTGAGCACGGCGACAAGCGGAATTACGTCGCTGTCGACGGGTCTGAGCACGACTAATAGCACGGTGACCTCGTTGTCGTCGTCCACCTCAACCGGGCTGTCGACGGCGACGAGTTCAATTACGTCGTTGTCCACGTCGACTTCGACGGGTCTGAGCACGGCGACGAGCGGAATCACCTCGCTGTCGACGGGGTTGAGTACGACGAATAGCACGGTGACATCGCTGTCGTCGTCCACGTCGACGGGGCTGTCGACTGCTACGAGCTCGATTACGTCGTTGTCAACGTCAACCTCGACGGGCCTGAGCACGGCGACGAGCGGAATTACCTCACTGTCGACAGGGCTGAGCACGACCAATAGCACGGTGACTTCGTTGTCGTCGTCCACCTCAACTGGGCTGTCGACGGCGACGAGTTCGATTACGTCGTTGTCAACGTCGACTTCGACGGGACTGTCGAGTGCGAACAGTTCGATTACCTCGCTGTCGACGTCGACCTCGACGGGTCTAAGCACGGCAACGAGCGGGATCACGTCGCTGTCGACAGGGCTGAGCACGACCAACAGCACGGTCACCTCGCTGTCGTCGTCCACCTCAACCGGGCTGTCGACGGCGACGAGCTCGGTTACGTCGTTGTCCACGTCGACCTCGACGGGCCTGAGCACGGCGACGAGTGGAATCACGTCGCTGTCGACAGGGCTGAGCACGACCAACAGCACGGTCACCTCGCTGTCGTCGTCCACCTCAACCGGGCTGTCGACGGCGACGAGCTCGGTTACGTCGTTGTCCACGTCGACCTCGACGGGCCTGAGCACGGCGACGAGTGGAATCACGTCGCTGTCGACAGGGCTGAGCACGACTAACAGCACGGTGACTTCGCTGTCGTCGTCCACCTCAACTGGGCTGTCGACGGCGACGAGTTCGATTACTTCTTTGTCGACGTCGACCTCAACCGGGTTGAGCACGGCGACAAGCGGAATCACGTCGCTGTCGACAGGGCTGAGCACGACCAACAGCACGGTGACGTCGCTGTCGTCGTCCACCTCGACCGGACTGTCGACGGCGACGAGTTCGATTACGTCGTT
>NZ_JAWJWL010000058.1:0-14355 GCF_034721475.1 Burkholderia alba
ACCACGGGAAGCTCGACGAGCGTGACCGGATCGAGCATGTCGACGACCGGCAGTTCGACGAGCACCGTGGGTTCGAGCGTGTCGTCGACGGGCAGCAAGATCACGATCACGGGATTCAAGTACTCGTATACCGGCGCCGAATATTCCGATGTCGGTGTCGATCTCAAAAAATTAGGGATGCAGGTGAAAAGCTGATGCCGATGCGCCATATCAAACCTCAAGCCGCGCTTGTCGCGACGACCCGGACTCAAATCGGCCCGACGCCGATGCTGGCGATCAGCATCGGGATGGGCTTCCGGCTCAGCGATCCCACGGTCATCGTGCACGAAGCGGCCGTCTGGGAAGCGTTGAAGGCGGCCGCGCCGTCGGTGCCGCTCGCCGAGGCCGCGATGCCCAAGCGCTGCGCGGAGTGGCTGCTCGCCGGCCATTCGGTGCAGCGCGTGCCTGCCGGCGCACGGACCCGCGCGGTGGACTGGGCAGCCTGGGTCGAGCTGGACGGCGTGCGCAAGACTGTGTCGTGCCGCGCGCAAGCCGACGGGCCGGCCCAGCCCGATGCGTTCGTGCGGCTCGCGATCGATCCCGCCCAGGCTGTCGCGGGCGGCGCGCGCGAAAACCCGTTCGGCATCGCGTCGGGCGCCGCGCCGCTGCAGCGCGTGGGCGCGCTCGGCGTCGGACCGGCGCCGCTTGCCGCGATGGGACCGCTCGGCAGCGACTGGCCCGAGCGCACGCAGTGGATGCCGAGCCGCCCCGGCTCGCCCGAGGCGATGGCGCGCGACGGCACGCACATGGGCTGGCCCGCGGACGTCGATCTGCGGTTCTTCCAGCAGGCGGCGCCGGATCAATGGTCGCGCCGCGACAGCTGGGCGCCGGGCGCGCGTTTCGAGCTCGGCGGGTTCGGCGCGCGCGGCGACGGGTATGCCGGGGCGCTGCCGCGTCTCGCGGCCGCCGCGCTGGTGACGCGCGACGGCCGGCCGGGCGTCGAACAGGTCGCGCTCAGACAGCAGACGCTCTGGTTCCTGCCCGATCGCGACATCGGCGTGCTGTGGTGGAACGGCGCGATCGCGATCGACTACGTGCTCGACGACAGTCCGGCGCAACTGGTCGCCGCGTTCAAGGATGCGGACGAGCCGCTCGATACCGGCGCGCTGATGGCCTTCGCCGCGCAGCGCGCGGACCTGGCCCGCACCGATCCGACGGAGCAGGCGGATCTCGCGCTGATGCCGTCGGTCGAGCGGGGCTGGAGCTGGGAGCTGATTCTCGACGCCGACGATCATCCCCGCTTCACGCCCGCGCCGCGCAGCCGCCCGGAGATCCGCGCGCGGCTCGACCGCCATCACCGGGATCTCGAGGACGCGCGCGACGGCCAGGAGCGGATGCGCGTGCTCCAGGCGCGTGCGTCGCGTGACCCGCTGCCCGCGATCCCGCCGGACGGCCGCGACTGGCGCCGGTACTTCAGCGAAACCGGCGCCGGCGAACTCGCGCGCGTGACGGTCCGCGATGCCGACCTGTCGGCGCTGCGGCTCACCGGCTGGCGTCTCGATGAAGTGCGTTTCGAGCGCTGCAGGTTCGACTGCGGCACCTGGCTGAACTGCCGGCTGGACCATGTGCATCTGGTCGATTGCACGTTCGCTGACGCGACGCTCGACGATGTCACGTGGAGCAGCGGCGCGCTGGTGCGGTGCGAGCTGGCGCGCAGCGTCTGGCACAACGTCGCGCTGGAGCGCGTCAACCTCGAACAGTGCGGACTCGACGATTTCGCGGTGTCGGGCGGGGCGTGGTCGAAGGTCGCGGTGCTGGGGCGGGGCGGCGCGCGCGGCAGCGTGGAGGACGCGGCCTGGGATTGCGTGTCGTGGCACGACGTCGATGCGCGCCACTGGGGCTGGACCCGGCTGCGCGCCGACGATCTCAGCCTCGCCGAATGCAGGATGACGGATCTGCGGCTGTCGCAATGCGTGATGGTGAAGCCGAGCGTGCTGTTGAGCGACCTGTCCGCGAGCGTGTGGCGGCAGAACACGCTGTCGTTCGCGGTGCTGTCGCACGGCACCTCGCTCGATCGCGCGCAACTGAGCGACTGCGTGTTCCGGTCGTCGAGTTTCCAGAATCTGCGCGCGAACGCGGCGCGGGTCGACCACTGCTCGTTCATGCAGCTCAACGCACAGCATCTGAAGGCCGAGCGTTCGAGCTGGACGGCCACGCTGCTCGACGGCGCGAACGTCACGCACGCTTGCCTGGTCGGCGCGTCGTTCGACGGCTGCTCGCTGAAGGAGGCGATGCTGTACGGCGCCGACATGCGCGAGACCCGGATGCGCGACTGTAACCTGATCCGCGCGCGCACCTCGTGGGCGCATGTGCCGGAATCCGGCGCATGGCGCGGCAATCTCAACGCGGGGCGCCTCGACGCGCCCAGGAGGGAAGGATGAACGGACCCGAATTGACGGCATCGGCGCCGGCGCTGCCGCAGGTGATCCAGGGGCGGCACTACACGTCGTCGCATCGCGGGATCGAACTGGCCGACGCGATCTACCAGGATTGCCACTTCGATCACCTCAACTGGTCGGGGTGCCGGCTGTCCAACCTGCGCTTCGTCAATTGCCGGTTCGACGCGAACCGCTTCGAATGCTGCGAGCTGACGAGCCTGGTGTACGAGGATTGCCGCATCGACGCGGGGGAGTGGGTCGACAGCGTGCTGCGCGGCCTGTCCTTCACGGGCGGCGAGATGCGCGGCGCCGCCTGGCGCGCCAGCCTGCTCAAGGATCTGATGTTCACCCGGATCGACGGCGCGGCGTGGCGGTTCGACTCGGTGCGCGCGGCGCACGTGTCGTTCGTCGCGAGCGAGCTGGCGAACGTCGCGCTGCGGGAAGGGCGCTGGTCCGACGCATCGTGGATCGGCATCCAGCTCGCCGAGCTGCGCGTCGAAGCGGCCGAGCTGGAGAACTTCATCGTCGGCCAGAGTATATGCAGCGATATCGTGCTGGCCGATTGCCGCGGCATCAACGTGCGCTGGATCGATTCGCAGATCGAACGGATGACGGTGCAGGCGTGCAGGCTGAAGCAGGCCGCATGGTCGCACAGCAGCTGGAGCGGCGGCGGGATCGGCGCGAGCGCGCTGCCGATCGCGAGCTTCGACCACGCGAAGCTGCGCGATCTGACGATCCGCAACTCCGATCTGGCTCAGGCCATCTTCGATCACGCGTGCGTGCAGGACAGCGATCTGCAGGCGCTGCGCGCGCCGCGCATCGCGTTCCGCCACGCGCAGCTGGAACGCGTGCAGCTGGCGGCCGCGCAGCTGCGCGGGCTCGATGCGCGCGGCGCCGCGTTGCGCGACGTCGGGCTGGCAGGCAGCGACTGCCGCTCCGGCCTGCTGACCGGGCAGCCGAGGCAGGCCTGGCTCGCGGCGGATACGCGGCACGCGAATTTCGACGACGTTGCGGGGGAGGACGACGGCCCGTGGCGACAACGTACCCAACCCGGAGCAAGAGGAGTCTGACGATGACGATGGTTGAAACGCAGCCGGTCCGCGAGACGCGGGTTCACGACGACGACGGGTTGCCCGAGCCGATGCGGGCGCTGTTCAGGCGAGCCGGCCCGCCCGACGCCTCGGCCGGCGAGATGACGGTGGGCCGCGTGCGCGATGCCGCGCAGGACGGTGCGTGGCGGGTGGCCGCGGCGTCGGGCGACGCCGTGCTGGCCCGCGTGGCGGTGAGCTGCCTCGTGAAGCCGCAGCCGGACGATCTGGTCCAGCTGTATCGGACGCCGGCCGGATGCTGGGTGCTCGCGATCCTGGAGCGCGGCGGCGACCTCTCGGACGTGGCGCTCGATTTCGGCGCGGCCGGCGTGCTGCTGCAGGCGCGCGACGTGCGGGTGCAGGCCCGCGACCAGCTGAGCCTCGAAGCCGCCCGCCTGGAGAGCCGCGCCGACGTGGTGACCCAGGCGGCGGCGGAGCGTCACGCGCGCGTGAGCGGCACCGACGCCACGCATGCCGGCAACACCTTCGTGCATACCGAGCGGCATCTGGGCATGCACGCGGGCAGCGCGGTCGTGACGGCTCAAGCGCTGCTCAAGATCGACGCCGGCCAGATTCACATGGGTTGAACCCAGCTTATTCACGGAGGTTGTCATGTTTGCCAATTGTTCAGCAGGCGGGATGGCGCTGTCGGGCGCGGATGTCTGCAAGACCCCGCCGCTCGCGATCCCGGTGTCGTATCCCAACATCGCGAACAAGCCCGAAGCGGTGCCGAACGTCCCGAACATCATTTACTCGGGCGGCCCCGTCCACAACATGAACACGATCATTCCCGTCACGCACAGCGACGAAGGCGGTTCGATGGGCGGCGTCGCATCGGGCACCGTGTCCGCGCAGTCGCGCCACGTGACGGGCTCCGGCAAGGTGATGATCCAGGGCGCGCCGCAGACCCGGCTGACCGACACCAATCTGCCCAACAACCAGAACACGGCCGGGCAGACGGTGGCGCCGTCGCAAACCATCACGATGACGCTCAGCTGATGAACGCCGCGCGAACGCTGATCGCGGCGCTGGCGCTGGGCGTGCTGAGCGGCTGCTCGCTGTTCTCGTCGAAGACCGTCGAGCCGCGTCAGCTGCACGTCACGCTGATCGGCGGCAGCCGGCTGAACGCGGGGGCGAGCGGCGAGCCGCGTCCGATCCAGACCTGCGTCTACGTCGTGCGCACGGCGGACTGGGTGCCGATGGCCACCGCCGGCGATTCGTCCTGCGCCGGGCGCGACCAGGAGGGCGCGGTGGCGACCACCTCGCGCCACGTGATCGCGCCGAACCAGGTGCTGCAGTTCGGGCTCGACGTGCCGCGCAGCGGCGAGATCTGGCTCGTCGCCGACGCGGACTACGCGCAGCGCCCCGACCAGTACGCGCCGCTGCGCGTGCGCATCGACGGCAGCGGGCTCATTCATGTCGCGGTCTGGTTCGACCGCGACGGCATCTACAACGCGCTGCTGCCGGGGCCCGTGCCGGTGGCGCCCGCGGCGAGCGCCGCTCCGGCCCCCGCGAGCGCGGCGAGCGCCGCGGACAAACCCGTCAAACGCGGCGCATCGAGCACAAGGAGAGTCAGGCAATGAGCAGTTTGCCGGTTGGACCGGTCGCATGGAGCGACGGCATGCTGATCGAGACGCAGCATTTTCAGCAGCTGGAGCGCCATCTTTCGCACCAGGCCGCGCTGCGGCTCGGGCAAACCTCGAATCACGGCTGGGGGTTCACGATGCTCGACGTCGATCAGGACGGGCTCGGGCTCGGCCGGTTCGGGCTGCGCTGCGCGCGCGGCGTGTTCCAGGACGGCACGGCGTTCTCGCTGCCGTCCTACGATCCGCTGCCCACGCCGCTCGAAACCGAGCACGCGCAGGCGGGCGACGTCGCCTGCCTCGCGATCCAGGCCGCGCGCAGCGGCGGTCCCGAGATGGCGTTCGGCGACGTGGCGTCCGCGTCGCGGTTTCGCGCGGCGGCGACCGAGGTGCCGGATCTGGCGGTCGGCCTCGACGCGCCCGGCACGCCGCGCAACCTGACGATCGAGACCGGACAGCTGATGACGCGCCTCTGCTGGAAGTCGCAGCTGCGCTCGGATGAAGTCGCGCTGCCGATCGCGCGCGTCGCGGGCCGCAGCGCGAGCCGCGCGGTGCTGCTCGATCCGCGCTTCATTGCGCCGCTGCTCGACACGCGCGCGCACGTTGTGCTGAATTCGCTGATCGACGAGCTGCAGAGCACGCTGCGCGTGCGTCTCGCGAGCACGTCCGGCCAGCGGGTGCTGTCGGCGGGCGGCGGCATCGCGGATCTGATCGAGCTGCTGCTGCGCCAGGCGATCGCCGAGTACCGGATGCGCCTCGCCAATCTCGACGCGTTCGATCCGCTGCCGCCCGCGATGCTGTATCACGAGCTGGTCGGTCTGCTCGGCCGCCTGAGCGTGCTGCCCGGCGTCGACGACGAGCTGGCCGACCGCGAATTCGGCTACCGCCACGACGATCTGCAAGGCAGCTTCGAGCCGCTCGCGGCCACCTTGCGCCACGCGCTCGCGCGGGTCATCGAAACGCCGGTGCTGCCGCTGCGTTTCGAGGATCGCGGCGATCAGGTCCACATCTGCATCGTCGACAAGCAGTGGAAGCTGAAGAAACTGGTGTTCGCCGTGTCGGCCGCGATGCCCGCCGACAAGCTGCGCCAGCTGTTGCCCCAGCAGACCAAGCTCGGCGCCGTCGAGCAGATCCAGAAACTGGTGGATCTGCAGCTGCCCGGCGCGCGCCTGATCCCGCTGCCCAATCCGCCGCGCCAGATTCCCTATTACGCCCAAAGCACCTACTTCGAAGTCGAATCGACCGACCCGTTCTGGACGCAGACGCTCGCCGGTTCGGCGATGGCGCTGCGCATCGTCGGCGATTTCCCCGAGCTGCGCTTCGAAGCCTGGGGATTGAGAGACGGCAAGGTGGCGTGAACCACGACATGAACCGGTATTCACTATGAACCTGCTCAGAAATTTCTCCTCCGTCATCCGGCGCGCGTCGGCGACCTCGCATCTGCTCGACCGGGCGATGGCGAACCCCGACCTGATGACCCGGACGCCGACGCTGTCGTCGTTGACCAATGCCGCGTCGGCGGGAGCGGTGTCGGTCGGCGAGGCCTCGCCGGCGCCGGCGCCCGCGCCGTCCGGGCCATCCGATCCGGGCCATGCGGTGCTGCGGTTTCCGGTGCCGGCGGGCGGCGGGCGGCCCGCGTCCGACGGCGCGGACGCGTCGCCCGTCGTCTACAGCCCGCAGGGCGGCCAGGTCGCGATCCTGAAGGCCGGTCAGCAGTCGGCGAGCTGGAGCAATCCGTTCGTGTCGCATGCGCTGCCCGCCGTGCTGCAGCTGCGGCGGCATCTCGAAGACGGCCCGCTGAACCAGTCCGCGGTGCGCACCCAGCTCGGCCTCGAAGTGCGGCTCTATCGGGAGCGGCTCGCCGGCTCGGGCTGCGAGTGGGAGCAGATCCGCGACGCGTCGTACCTGCTGTGCACGTACCTGGACGAGTGCGTGAACGATGCGGCGCGCGCGGCGTCGCAGGTGCCGTACGACGGCGAGCGCAGCCTGCTGGTGGAGTTTCACGACGACGCCTGGGGCGGCGAGGACGCGTTCTCCGACCTCGGGCGCTGGATGAAGGCCGACGAACCGCCCGTCGCGCTGCTGGCGTTCTACGAGCTGATCCTGTCGCTCGGCTGGCAGGGGCGCTACCAGGTGCTGGAGCGCGGCGACGTGCTGCTGCAGGATTTGCGCTCGCAGCTGCATGCGCTGATCTGGCATCACGTGCCGCCCGAGCCGCTCGGCACCGGCTTGATCACGCCGGCGCGGCCGCGCCGAGGGTGGTGGACGCCGGCGCGGGCGGGGCTGGCCGCGCTCGCCGCGGTGCTGGTGAGCTACGGGGTCGTCAGTCTGGTGCTCGACGCGCAGGGCCGGCCGGTGCGCAATGCGCTCGCCGCCTGGACCCCGCCTACGCGGACCATCAATCTCGCGGAGACGCTGCCGCCGCCGCTGCCGCAACTGCTGTCGGAGGGCTGGCTGACCGCGTACAAGCATCCGCAAGGCTGGCTGCTGGTGTTCCGCAGCGACGGCGCGTTCGATGTCGGCAAGGCGCAGGTGCGCACCGATTTCGAACGCAACATCGAGCGGCTCGGCCTCGCGTTCGCGCCGTGGCCGGGCGATCTGGAGGTGATCGGCCACACCGACCGCCAGCCGATCCGCACCAGCGAGTACGCGAACAACCAGGCGCTGTCGGAGGCGCGCGCCCGTACCGTCGCCGACGATCTGCGCAAGACCGCGTTGCCTGGCGGCGCGCAGGCGCCCGGCAACGCGGTGCAGCGGAACATCGAGTTTTCCGGGCGCGGCGACACGCAGCCGATCGACCCCGCGCAGAACCCGGCCGCCTATGAGCGGAACCGTCGCGTCGACGTGCTGTGGAAGGTGATTCCGGCGGGCGGCAAGCGCGCGGCGGACGTCTCTGCCACGCCGGATGTCTCTGCCGCGCCGGGCCAGGACGCCGCCGCGCAACCGGCGATGCCGGAGGGCGTGGTGATCGCGCCCGCCGGTCAGCTGCCCTATGCCACGGAGGGGAAATAACCATGATACGAACCAGTCTGCGGATCTTCGTCGCGATCCTGATCGCGTTCGTGATCTGGTGGGTCGGCCCGCTGTTCGCACTCGGCATCTATCACCCGTTCGGGCCGGTGTGGGTGCGCGAGGTGCTGGTCGCGGCCGTGCTCGTGTGGGGCCTGTGGCCGGCGCTCGCGCGGCTGTGGGCGCGGCTCGCGATGAGCCCGCGCCGGGCGGGCGCGCCGCGTCAGGCGGCCCGCGCCGACTTCGTCGACGAGCGGCTGCGCGACCTGGACCGGCAACTGAAGGCGCGCTGGCTGCGCGAGCCGCGCGGCCGCTGGAAACACTGGACCGGCGTGCTGCGCCGCCAGCACCGCAACGCGTTGCCGTGGTTCCTGGTGCTCGGCCCCGAGGGTAGCGGCAAGAGCCATCTGGTGGCGAAGGCGCTGGACGCGGCCGGCACCGAGACCGAGCGCGCGCTCGCCGTCGATCCGCTCGGCAGCCGCGGCGACGATTTCGACTTCCGCCTCTCGAACGATGCCGTCTGGCTCGATATCGGCGGCCGCTGGAATCTGCGCGACGGCATCGACGACGCGGCATTCGACGCGTGGAAGAAATTGCTGCAGGGGCTGCGCCGCCTGCGCGGCGGCGCGCCGATCAGCGGCGTGGTGCTGTGCGTCGACGGCGCGGCGCTGGTCGACGCCCCGCTCGAGACGCGCAAGCGCCTCGCGGACGTCGTGCGCCGGCGGCTCGCGGAAATGCGCGAGGTGTTCGGACAGCAGGCGCAGGTGTATGTCGCGCTGAACGGCATCGACCGGCTCGACGGCGCGGTCTCGATGCTGTCGCTGGTGGACGCCGCCCGTTGGGCGAACGGCGTCGGCTTCTGCCTGCCCGACGACGCGGTCGAGACCAGCGCGGCGGCGGCCGGTGCGAGCTGGCAGGGCGCGCTCCAGCAACTGCAGCTGCGGGTGCAGCAGCAGGTGCTGTTCGCGGCGCCGGCGGCGACCGGGGTCGACGCGAATTACGCGCAGCTGCGTTTCGTCGAGACGCTCAGCCAGCTGCACAAGGCGCTGCTGGTGTGGCTGCAGATCGCGCTCGCGCCCGGCGAGATCCATTCGGCCGCGCGCTTGCGCGGGGTCTGGATGGGCTCGATGGCGGAGCTGGCCGTCGCGCAGCCGGGCGCGGGCCCGGCCGGCGCGTCCGCGCCGACGCGGCCGCTGAGCGCACTGTGGACGCCGCTGTTCCGGCAGGTCGCGCTCGAGCGCGACGGCGTGCGGCCGAGCGGCGTCAAGTCGTGGCGCGGCCGGGTCGGTCAGGCGCTGCGCTGGACGGCGCTGCCGGTGCTGGCGATCTGCCTGCTGCTGTGGTTCGGCTGGGGGTACGTCGCGGAGCGCAACTACCTCGAGGATGTGTGGGCCCAGTTCAGCGAGGCGAAGCGGCTCGCTCAGGCGCAGGTGTCGTACGGCACGGACGGCGGCTCGCCGCTGCTCGACGTCGCGGGCCAGATGCGCTACGCGCAGGCGCAGGCCGAGGATGCGGGGCGGGGCATGGCGACGCCGTACTTCGAGCACGGGCTGGTCGCGGACGCCGCGCTCGACACCTACCACCGCCAGTTGCAGAAGATGCTGATGCCGGAGCTGTACAACGAGGTCCGGCGCACGCTGGTCGCGCAGGCCGACGGCGCGCCCGGGGACATCTACCAGACGCTCAAGGTCTACCTGATGCTGTGCCGCCCGGACCACCGCAATGCGACCGACGTCGAGCGCTGGCTCGGCAGCCGCTGGGACAGCCTGTCCGGCGGCCAGTACGGCGACGACGACCGGCGCGCGCTGCTGGCCCATGTGCGCGCGCTGATCGAGCTGCCGAAGCTGCCCGGCACGCCGGAGGATGCGAATCTGGTGCGCACGGCGCGCGCGCGGGCCGCGCAGATTCCGCTCGTGACCCGGGTGCTGCAGAACATCCACGCGCAAGGGCTGCCCGCTCAGGTCAACGACATTTCGCTGTCGCGCGCGGCGGGCTTCGAGGCGGCGATGAGCTTGCGGATGCGCAGCAACGTGCCCGCGACCGATGTGGCGGTGTCGGGGTGGTTCACGCGCGCGGGCTACACCGACGTGTTCCTGCCGCGCCTCGAAAAGAGCGCGCGGGCGATGCTGGAGGAAGAAAGCTGGGTGCTGCGCGACGAGCCGCTGCGCGGCAACACCTTCCAGATCGACGGCCTCGTGCAGAAGCTCGCGGATTCCACCCGCGCGCAGTTCCTGCAGGACTACATCGCCGGCTGGCAGAACTTCCTCAACGACGTGACGGTGCGCAGCGTCACCGGCCTCGACGACGCGTCGCAACTGGCGGCGGCGATGATGGATTCGCAGTCACCGCTCGCGAGCCTGCTGCGTTTCGCCGCGCGCGAAACCACGCTCACGGGCGCGAACGACGAAGGCAACATCGACAGCTGGATCGATCGCCAGAAATATCGCCTGGAGAAAGGGCGGCGCCAGATCGTCGGCGAGCTGAGCGGCCAGCATTACCGCACCGTGCTGCTGCCGGAGCACGTGGTCGAGGAGCACTTCCAGGCGATCCGTCAACTGGCCGCGCAGTTGAACAACCGCAGCGTGTCGTCGAGCAATCCGCTGTCTCGGCTGTTCGAGCCGCTGTACCGGCAGCTGGGGCTGGTCAACGGCGCGCTGCAGGCGGGGCAGGTGCTGCCCGCGCAATACGACGCGTTCTCCCGCCTGAAGGAGACCGCCGCGCGTCAGCCCGAGCCGGTGCGCGGCATCATGCTCGATCTCGTCAGCAACGGCAGCACGATGACCACCCGGGAATCGGGCGCGCTGCTCAATCGCGGCGCCGCGGGCGCGACCTCGACCGTGTGCAGCACCGGCTTCACGAGCCGCTATCCGTTTCGCCGCAATGCGCAGCTCGACGCCGGCGTGGAGGATTTCGAACGGATGTTCAGCGCGCAGGGGCTGATGGCGACGTACTTCCGCGATCACCTGGCCGCCTACGTCGACACGTCGAGCACGCCGTGGAAGGCCTTGCGCTCGAACGGCGGGAATCTCGGCCTGGTGAGCCCCGGCGTGCTGGGCTCGTACGAGACGGCCGATCGCATTCGCGGCGGGATGCTCGACGAGTCCGGCCATCTGCGGGTGTCCACGGTGCTGCGCTTTATCGACATGGACCCGCAGGTCTCGGAGGCGCAATTGACCGTCGGCGGCCAGACGCTGCGCTATGCGCACGGGATGACGTCGCCGCAGCGGATCGACTGGAACGGGCAGAACACCAAGCTGGCGATCCAGCTGCAACTGAAATCGGTGGACGGGCGGCTGAGCACGCTGCAGTTCGGCGGCCCCTGGGCGCTGTTCCGCTTCTTCGACGCGGGCCAGGCGGGGAGCGGCACGGCCGACCGCCGCGAGCGGCTTTACCAGACGAGCCTCGGAACGGTGCGGCTGGAATGGCAGGCGCTCACGACGCCGTCGCCGATATGGTCGGGCATGTTGCAGTCGTTCAGGTGTCCGTCGTGATGCATGCCATGCATCGAAATCGCAATGCGCCGACCGGCGCTAACTTGAAAGGGAGCAGCAGATGATTGATCCGAAGGAAATCCTGTCGGCGTGCACGAATGCGCACGAGTACGGGCAGAGCGCCAGCAGTTCGATGGCGCAGCCGTTCATGAACGCGGTGCCGGACATGTCGGTCGCGTCGTCCCAGAACGCGAGCAGTCTGATCGGCAATGTCCAGCAGGTGGGCGGCAAGATGCTGGAGCAGATGTCGAACATCAAGGCGTCGGTCGACAAGCAGGTGGCCGCGCATCAGGATGCGCAGCAGCGCCAGAAGACTTATGACTTCAACGTCAACATGAACGATCTGCGGCCCACCAACGCGGTCGGCTTTCCGCAGGAAATGCCGTCCAACTTCTTCGCGCCGTTCAAGACGGGAAAGTAGCGGCGCGAACGCGGGCGGCCTCGCGGTTCGCGCGGGCCGGCGGGTCTGCCGCCCGATGTCTCGCCCCTCGGGGCATCCGGTGACGCCGGCGCGGCCGGCGAACCGTTTCATTCGAAAGGAGCATGCGATGATGAAGAAAGTATTGTTTGGAGTCCTTGCAGGTCTGTTCTCGGTCAGCGTCTATGCCCAGTTCGCCCAGTTGCTGCAGTCGGTGAAGGATCAGGTGACGAATTCCGCGCAGTCGCAGGTGAGCCAGGGCGTGCGTTCGGCGACCAACGAGGCGATGCAGTCGGCGACGACGCATACCCACAAGATGGTCGACTCGGTGCGTTCGTCCGTGTCGACGTCCGCGCCGGAGGGTCAGCAGAAGGAAATCCAGGACGTCAAGCCGCAGTGAAGCGCAACGAAGGCCCCGCGCGGCATGCCCTGGCGTGCCGCGCGGCCTGGAGTGCGCCGCCTGCATCAGGTTCGCGCGATGCGCGCGCACTCGTCGATGGACGAGGAGTTCGAATGGACAAGTCACGAGCGCGATCCGGGCGCGCGGACGAGGGTCGCCCGGCGGCGCGCGCGATGCGCGCGGGCCGGTCAGGGGCAGGAGGACGGATGCTGGAATTTTCGGTGATGTCGACCGTGTACGTGGTCGCCACGGTCGCGCTGGTGGCGTTGATCTTCACGATATCGGCCGTGTTGCCGCGGGTCATGTCGGCGGCGCGCGCGGACACCACGATCAAGGATGGCTATCCGGCGCTCGCCGAGGTGGTGGAGATCGGGCAGACCGGCGTCACCTTCAATCAGGTGCCGCTGATGCGCATCGTATTGCGCATCCAGGGCAACGGGCCGTCCCGCGAGGTGGCGATCCGCCAGTACGTCGATCTCGGCAACATGCCGCGTCCGGGGGAACGAGTGCGGGTCGTGGTCGACAAGGTTGATCCGTCGCGCGTGACTTACATGGGACTCGCGTCCGGCGCGCACTGAGCGCGCGGCGCGGCGTCCGCCGGTGCGAGTCGCATCGGATCCATCGGGAGCGTTCGATGTCATGCCGTCCCTGCCTGCGCGCGGGCCGCGCATCCGCGGCGGCCCGCGTTCGAAGCCGTCCGTGGCATGGGCGTCGTTCGCCGGTCCGTCGTCTGTCTCGCCGCGGTCGCGGGGCTTGCCTTCGGCCGGCCGCGCCGGGCCGGTTCGTTCCGCGCTGCCGTGCGCGCCGGTCGGCCGATGACGCACTGCCGGCGGATCGGCGCCATTGCCGCCGTGTTGCACCGCCCCGTTCCTCGGGGCGTGACGCGCGGCGGCCGCGCGGTGCGCGTGCGGCGTGGGGATACGGCCGGAGCCGGTCCGGCCGGCGGGTTTGCCGATCGGCAAGAGTCCGTTGCGCGTGATCCGTGCGGCGGCCGCGCGGGGTCGAACGGGATCGGCATCGGGATGCGCGCGGCGAGGGCGGCCTAAACGCGCCGGCGCGATCCGGCATCACGGCGAGCGCGCGGCCATCGCGCGGGGTCGGGAAGCGGCGCTGGCAATAGCGGGGAGCATCGCGCGAGGCATTGTCGTCCACGGTACACATTTGTGGAAAATCGCCACATCCGGTCACAAATCTTCGCCAATTTCATACGGATGGCTTTCAATGAATTGACGAGAATGAAGATGCGCCGTCACCGTGCCGTGGCGGCGGCAGATGTTCTGATCGTTGTCATTTCATTAAGGAGTATGCCGTGCTGAAACATCTATCGCGCGCCGTCGTGATGTCGCTGGCTCTCATGGCGGTCGGCCATGTCGCGTACGCGCAGGGAAGCCCGTCGAAGGAAAAGTCGACCCAGTCCGGCAAGACGCAGGACAAGAGCCACGACAAGGCGGGCAGCGCCAAGAAGTGACGGACGGCGCCCGCGCGGTCCGCCGGGCGCGCGTTCATCCGCGACAACTCGACAATCGGGAGCGTATCGACGGCAGTCCCGCCGTCGCGGCACAGGTCCGCGGCGGCGGGCTTGCGCGCGTCCGGCGCGTGATCGTCATGGCCCCGTGCGGCGGCGCCTGAGCCAGCCCGGCAGATTCGTCGCGAACGGCGACAGCGCGCTCCATCCGCCCGGCCGCATGCGCGGCGCGCGGCTCGTTCGCGTGACCGCGTCCGGTATCTCCGCCGGGGGCGGTGCGGGCGGGACGACAAGGCTTTCGCGAACCGACAGCCGGGGCGGCGCGGCGCGCGGGCGCCGGAGCGCACGCTGCGTGCGAGCGGCTTGTTTCATCGGAGCGCAATGCGAAGAAATTCGACGGGCATGAACGCTTGCGCCGG
Organism: Burkholderia alba; assembly: GCF_034721475.1. Taxonomy (NCBI): domain Bacteria; kingdom Pseudomonadati; phylum Pseudomonadota; class Betaproteobacteria; order Burkholderiales; family Burkholderiaceae; genus Burkholderia; species Burkholderia alba. The sequence goes on from NZ_JAWJWL010000058.1 coordinate 14,291, forward strand.
GCGTCAGCCCGTCGTCGCGGTCTGCTGCGCGGGCGCCGGCGCTGGCGCGTCGTTGGCCCGGCCGT
>NZ_JAWJWL010000059.1:0-13660 GCF_034721475.1 Burkholderia alba
GCCAGAACTTGCGGGCAGATCAGGCAGTACATCTGAATGAACTGCTGGAAGCCAACCAGCCGTTGCTGTGCGTCTATTTGCTACGCGATGAACTCAAGCGACTCTGGTTCTACCAGAGACCCGCCTGGGCTCAGAAAGCATGGGGACAATGGATCAGGCAGGCTCAGCAGAGCGGCATTGCGCCGCTCAAACTGTTCGCTGAACGCCTGCAAAGCTACTGGCACGGCATTCTGGCTCGCTGCAAACACCCGCTCAATACCAGCGTCGTCGAAGGCATCAACAACACCATCAAGGTCATCAAGCGTCGGGCCTACGGCTACCGGGATGAGCAATACTTCTTCCTCAAGATCCGCGCTGCCTTCCCCGGTAATCCGCGATGAACCATATAATAGCCCGCTGTCGTTCCTGAGCGGAATGCTGGGACGAACGCTTACATGCTAGTTTGAAATTGGGGCCGAGCGAAGCTCAATGCCGTCCGCGAGTATCGTCAACTCTTTAACCGTACCGCAGAACTGGCTGGGGGCGTCCCCTTATGCGTCACGGAGTGCATTGGGTCGGGAAACAAACATGGAGTCAGTTGCCGGGACCGAGTAACACGTCGATTGCAGCTTGACCGGCGATTTCGGCTACCAGATAGGCCCATCGCTCAGTAAAAGGGCCGTTGCTCAACGGGATACGGCCTCCCCGCGCGCCGAGCACTTCGAGATTTGTAGCGCCCGTTATCTGAAAGGTCACATTAAAGGTGTCCTCATCAGCAGCCGGAGTCAGTTCGACCTGGATCTCGAAGCCGCGGTACGCGATCGTTCGGTGCATGAAAACCTCCCTTTCGTCATTGGACGACTAACACGAGTCAGCATTGAACGGCTCGAAGGGACGGACCGAAGACACGTATGTCGAGGGCATCATAGCCGCGCGCTATTCGATCGCGTTCCAGATCAACCTGCTGTCGTTGAGCGTGGCCGTCGAAGCCGCTCTCGCCGGGGTGTAGGGTCACGGTTACACGACACACAGCGCATAAACGCGTACCTTCATCCCCTGATCGCGTCAGAACGCTAAAGGTTGGCGAGCAATGCAAGTTGATGTCCGGTCTCGTTACCCTCCACCAATGAGTAAGAGCACAAACACCTCCGTTCGTCGTACGAGAACCCGTACTCAAGGGAGAAGCTATCCCAACGCGCGTCTTCGATCGACATCGGTTTGCTGTGCGCACGCGCGAACCAGTTCATCATGCGACTCGCCTCGCGGCGAATCAGCGCGCGTTCCCTGTCCAGAACGTACGATTCGTGTCCGGCGCGAAGAACAAGATAGTGAGGAATTCGGTGCATTTCGCCACTCCGTGGGCCGTCAACGTTCAGTGAGCTTCATCAGTATGTCTGCATACCACGCGCAGTTCAGGCCGAGCGCCTCGTCATGCTCAGTGTCGCGCGCACCGATATCGAAGCGAGTCGAATGGACGCCGGGCAGCGTCCAGTGCAGTCCGTCGTCGTCAATATTCAACTGTCCGCCGTCTGCCATGACAACAGGGGCTTCGCTGGTTCGTCAACGAGGACATGCCGGCTCGTCACGAAGAGTAACCGCTTCTCGTGGGTAAAAGAGAAGCTGCTCGTGCTCGTCATCATCGCATCCTGCGAGAACGTATGCACGCGGGTAGCTGTTAGCCGTATTGAATCCATGAACCTTGCCTACCCGTTTGGCCGCACGTCGATGCAGCCCGATAAGCGTACGCGCGGCGGCGCTCGACGGTGGGCCGTTAGATTACTCCGGAATCGCAATATCGCCGTTGACGAGTTGCCGGCCGTAGACCTCGGCGAAGTGCTTCGCGCTCTGCGGATCCTCGCATAGGGGCATGTCTGCGCAACCGCAAAACGGATAGATGACCCGCTTGTCTGAAAGACGAATCACCTTCAAGGTCGGAACAATGCCACCCATCGTCCGATGAAACGAAGCGGTGACCGCATAGCTCTCCACGCCAGGCTTATCGTGCTGGATTTGCGTCTTCGCGATTGCAGGGTCTTGCAGCCGTCTCATAGATCACGCACGGACTGCCCGTCGACCTGTTCATCAATCAAGCGCTCCGCATAGTCGTTGGATGCCCTTCGCGCCTCGCCCGCATCGCCAAACGGCGCACGATGTGGAATTCGAAATACGCGGCTGGCCGTCGGTGTGTCGTCGGTGCCTCGGCGGCATATCCTGACGGCAGCGTTAAAGGCGGCATCGTAGTCGAGTGACCCAACGGCCTTCCGGGGAATGTGGGAGTAGACGAGGGGATAGATCTCCAACCCTCTGTAAGTTCTGACGTACACGCTCATGATGTAGTCCAAATGTGTGAGCCATGACGAGAAGTAGCCGGGAATCGCCCAGCGTGTGGCGAATGGGCGATTGCCGCAAACGAAATGGCGAGGCACGGCGCGCCGCAGAGCTCGGGAAGGAGCAACTATCGCAGCGGCGCAGCTAGCGGAATCGGCGTCCGGAGAGGGAATATCGCTGCCTCTGGAACGAGGAGGGAGCTGACCAGCAGTAGACGGGAATCAAGTGCCACCCGTGGAACGCGCACTCCAAGGGACGACGGGCATGAGAGAAGCCTAGAACTGACGCAATCAGTGTACCACCCGGCCCGGTAGCGGGCCTCCTTTTTATCGAGCGTCAGATCAGGCATCGGTGATCCCTGGCTTCGGATTGGCATCGTAGTCTGGCGGCCATGCCGCTCGGGACTGCGGCCGATGATGATCGTACGAAATCAACTTCGATGACTAACCGATGTTAGCCCCGGATCGCAGAACGTCTGCTGCCAGAAGCGCTCGCGACATTGGAATGTCCACGCGAAAGCGAAGGCCCCTTTATGGCCGATTGCCGTTGTACGCGGGTGGCGGCTTCCGCCGTTCTGCGACGTTGATGTCTGTCGATAGCTGAGGTCAGTGGCACGGGAACGGGTGAAATAAATTACGCAATTCTTCGTTTCGCGCAGAGACCTTTCGTACCTCCTCTGCTTGCTGTACGAATGACCTCATAGAGGTGGTCGCGCAAATTCAGACGGCCGGATAAGTGGAGCGGCAAGGGTCTTGAGCCAGCGATAATGCCGGCAAAGGAACCGGAAAGATGACGAAGAGAACCCGACGGACGCACTCAGCGGCGGTCAAAGCGAAGGTGGCGCTGGCAGCGGTCAAAGGCGAGCGGACACTGGCCGAACTGGCGCAGCAGTTCGATGTGCATCCGAACCAGATCACGGAATGGAAACGGCAGTTGCAGGAACGCGCGGCCGACGTGTTCGGCACGGCCGGGGCGTCGCCGCGCGAGCCCCCGGTAGGCGCTGCATGCCAAGATCGGTCAGTTGGCCCTGGAGAACGGTTTTTAGAAGGCGCGCTCACCAAGGCGGGCTTGCTGAGCGCAAAGCGATGATTGACCGTACGCATGCGCTGCGGGTTTCGCAGCAAGCGCGGCTGGTTGGACGGCAAGGGAAGCTGGCGCGACAACGTGTTTGTCGAGCGGGTATGGCGCAGCATCAAGGACGAAGAGGTCTACCTGAAAGCGTACGAGTCGGTCAGTCATGCTCGGCGCTCCCTCGGCGAGTACATCGAGTTGTACAACCGAAAACGGCCTCATTCGAGCTTGGCGGATCAAACGCCAGATGAGGCATACTTCGCGACGCTGCCTGCGATCAAATTGGCAGCATGACTGCCTCGGACGTTCCACTTAAAAATCTCAGAATACCGTCCGAACGGGCGCGGCCACCTCTGAACCGCGCGCGCAGATCGGCGGTGGCCGGGGAAAAACGATATTCCGGTAATTAATACGTTGTTGCAATGCTCCGAGTAAAAAATTCCATTCATCCCCCTGCATATGGCCGGATTGAAGATCTTTCACTCGGGCGCTTTTTAATGCAACGGGATGTGTTCATAATCTGCGTTTTAAAGTCGCGATTATGAAGTTTGAACTCGTTCGAGTTCAACTCTTTTGATATTATTCGGCAACGAAAAATACGACGATCCGGATATCTCGAATCGAGAGGTGGGGAGAGGGCGATGAGTTTTGCTGCAAGTAGCGGTGCCGGGGGCGCTGCGGGAGGCGGGGCGACAAGTCTGCTGGCGGGTGTGGCCGGGCAATTGGGCGGCCTGACTGGCGTACCCGGAGTCGGCGCACTGAATCAGGCGGCGCGCGCGATGCAACTGGCTCAGACGACGGCGTCGCTGCTCGGCGGCAAGACACCGGGCGGGATCGCGGATGCGCTGAATGCGGTGGCGGGCCAGAAGCCGAAGCTCACCCAGATGAACCGCTTCGTGACGCTGCGTTCGTCGCTCGGTCCGGACGTGCTGCTCGTTACCGCGATGACGGCCGATGAGCACGTGAATCAGCTCGGCGAGATTCACCTCGATCTCCTGTCACACCAGCGCGACCTGAAAATCGATACGGTTGTCGGTCAGCCGGTGTCGATCGCGCTGAATCCGCAGAAGCCGGGCCTGTTCGGGGTGCTCGGCGACGAAGATGCGACCCGGCGCTATTTCCACGGCCACGTGGTGTCGTTCGCGTGCGTCGGCAATTCCGGCACCGTGACGCGTTACCAGATGACGGTGGTGCCGTGGTTCTGGTTCCTCACCCGCTCGACCGACTGCCGGATCTTCCAGAACCAGAGCGCGCCCGATATTCTCGCGTCGGTTTTCCGGGAATACGGTTTCAACGACTTCGAGCTGAATCTGAAGGGGCAGTACAAGCCGCTCGAATACATCGTGATGTACCGCGAGTCCTATTACAATTTCTGCGCCAGGCTGATGGAGCAGGAGGGCATGCTCTGGACCGTGCGGCACGAGAAAGACAAGCATGTGCTCGTGATTGCCGACAACAACGAGGCGTTTCGGCCGATTCCGGACCTCGACACGATTCCGTATTACGCGGACAGCGCCGCGAGCGACCTGAACGGCATTTCGCAATGGAACGAAGCGTTCAGCTTCCGGGTCGGCAAGATCACCTATCGCGACTTCAACCATCAGACGCCGTCGTCGCCGCTGCTGCACGTCGAGGTGCCGACCACGCTGCAGAACCCGAACATTCACACGACCGAGCGCTACGAATACCAGTCGCTCTACGATCACGGCGACGACGGGCAGCGCTATGCGCGTTTCGCGATGGAAGCGGAAGAGGCGCAGGCGCATCGTTTCGACGGCGCCGCGAGCGCGCCCAAAATGTCGACGACGTCGCGCTTCAAACTCGCCAATCATCCGAGTTCCGCGTTCAACAACAAGGAATTCGCGATCCTGCACGTGCGGCACGAGGCCGTGAACGACTACACGCGCCAGGAAGCCGATCAGCCGTACCGGAATACGTTTTCCTGTCTGCCGGCGGACGTGCCGTACCGGCCCGAGCGGCGCACGCCGAAACCCTACATGCACGGTACGCAGGCGGCCGTCGTGGTCGGCCCGGAAGGCGAGGAAATCCATACGGACGGCTCGTCGGTCAAGGTGCACTTCTTCTGGGACCGGCGCGGCAAGCAGGACGGCACCGATTCGATCTGGGTACGCGTGTCGCAGCCGTGGGCGGGCGGCGGTTGGGGCGGCTCCGCCATCCCGCGCATCGGCCAGGAAGTGATCGTCGCCTTCAACGAGGGCGATCCGGACAATCCGGTGATCGTCGGCCGCGTGTTCAACGGCGAAGCGAAGAACCCGTATCACGGCTCGAGCGGCACGACGATGGGGATGCGCAGCCAGACGCACAAGGGACAGGGCTTCAACGAAATGAAGTTCTCCGACGTCGCGGGTTCGGAAGAGGTGTTCGTGCATGCGCAGAAAGACATGAACACCGTGATCAAGGACAACGAAACCCGCTCGATCGAGTCCGGCAACCGTTCGATCACCGTGCACAAGGGCGACGAAATCAAGCAGGTTTCGCTCGGCAATCTGACCGAGACCATCGCGCAAACCCGCTCCACCACCGCGAACGTCGTGAACACCGAGGCGATCGCGAGCAAGGCGGGTCCGGGGATGCAGAGCCATCAGGCGACGGACGGCATCGAGCACCGCGTCGGCGAGAGCGTCGTCACGCTGACGAAGGACAGCATCAAGCTCGCGCATGGCGCGTCGACGGTGCTCATCAACCAGAACGGCATCTTCATCGACGGGCCCGTCATTCACCTGAATCAGGGCACCACCGTCACGCCGGAGCAGGCGCTCGCGATCCAGTGGGCGAACCAGCAGGCACTGATCGCCGAAGGGCTCGCCAGCGCCGATCCGAAGATCCGCGATGCGGCCAAGCAGTATGCGGCGACGCTGAAGGCCCGGCAGATGGCCCAGTTGTCGAACGCGGTGTATTCGCCGGGCACGGCGCCGCCCGGCTGGAAGAACATCACGAACGATCCCGACGCGCTCTCGAAATACGGACTCAAGCCGAAGGACTTCAAGATCGCGGGCAGCAATTTCGGTGCGCAGGCCTATGCGCCCGATCCGGCGGTGTTCGGCGACAGCATGAAGCCGACCGTCGCGTTCAAGGGCACCGAGCAGCTGCTCGGCGAGGACATGGGCAACAATCTCGAACAGGGGCGCGGCGTGGAGTCGCCCTACTACGCGCAGGCCGTGAGCATGGGCAAGCGCATTCGCGACTCCGGCGGCGCGGGCGATCTCGACCTGACCGGGCATTCGCTCGGCGGCGGGCTGGCGGCGGCGGCGTCCGAAGCGAGCGGCTCGCCCGCCACGACCTTCAACGCGGCCGGCCTGAATCCGGCCACACTGCCGCTCTACGGCGCGGCGCCGCAGGCGGCGGCGATCACCAACTACCGGGTCGACGGCGACGTACTCACCGGCATGCAGGAAGGCCGTCTCGGCCCGATCAGCGACGCGACCGCGTCGCTGATGCCGAAAGCGGTCGGCGATCAGATTACGATTCCGGGGACCAGCATGACCACCATTGCTCGGCACAAGATGCCGCAGGTGCTCGGCGGCATGGATTCCGCGGCATCCGGGCAAGCGTCGACGCTGACATCCCTTCTCGGAGGAAATTGATGCGGTACAAACATATGACGGCGGTCGGCGCGATCGTCGCGGCCGCCGGCTTGAGCGCCCCGTTCTGGTGGCCGGCCAACGCACAAGGGACCAACATGAGCGGATTCCATCGTTACCCGCCGGAAGATTTCTTCTCCGGCGCCCAGCTTGAGCTTGCCAAAGCCATTCGCGACGGCAATCTGGCACGCGTGAGGGAACTCGCGCCGAAAACCGATCTGGCCGAACTGGGAAACAAGAAGACGAGCGTGCTCGCGTTCGCCGTGCAGGAAGCCGTACCGGTAAAGGGCGATGCGGCCAACGTGCGCAACCAGATCATCAGCGAACTGGTGAAGGACGGCGCGAAACCGGATCAGAGCTTCGGCGCGAACGACGCCAACGTCGCGTATATCGCGGCGAAATCCGATACGACGACGCTGCTCGCCGCGCTGCTGGCGGGCGGAATGACCCCGGACCTGCGCTACGACGGCGACACGCCGCTCATTTTCGCGGCGGCCGACAACCGGCAACTGCCGCAGCTGAAGCTGCTGATCGAGCACCGCGCCAACGTGAACCTGCGCGATTCGCTCGGTGAAACCGCGCTGTTCGAGGCGACCCGGCTGCGGCAGTGGGATGCGGTGGATTATCTGCTGGCGCACGGCGCCGATCCGACCGTCGCGAACAAGAACGGCCTGAAATTCGCCAAGACGCTGTTCAACGAGCTGACCATCACGCCGAAGGATTCGCCGCAGCTTCCGCGCGTCGAGGCGATCCGCAAGCGCGTCGTCGCAGCGGGCGTCCAGTGGCCGCCGGCCTGAGCGCGGCCGAATTGACCGCCTCGTGAGCGGGGCGGGATTGCGCGACCCGCGTACCGATCCCGCTACCCGGAACGATTTGAACGATCCACTCGCCTGACCTCATGACCGACGCCCCCGACCGCATCCGATTCCATGAAGGCAGCATCGCGCTGCCCGCCGGTTTCGAGGACCGCACCACCAACCTGTTCGTGCCCGCCGATCTGACGGCGCAGCCCAACCTGAGCGTCGCGCGCGACTGGCTGAAGGACGGCGAGACGCTGCCCGAATATGTCGACCGCCAGCTTGCGCTGCTTAAATCGCGGCTGGCCGGGCACAAGCTGATCGCCCGCGACGCAGAGCGGCTGGGGGGCGACGTCGATGGGCTGGTCGGCGAGCGCATCGACGCGACTTATCGGAACGGCGGCCGCGCCGTTTACCAGCGGCAAGCCGCATTCGTCGTCGCGCCGCGCCGCGCGCTGATTTTCACCGCATCGAGTCCGAAGGGTTTCGACGACGCGTTCAATACCTTCTGGCGCGGCTGGCTGGACGGCTACCAGCCCCCCGAGGCAGACGATGCGGCCGGACAGGACTGACGGAGACACGCCATGTTCGAAGCGGCGCGGGTAACCGATCCCATTGAACACACCAGCGCGCTCGCCGGATTCCTGGTCGGCGCCGTCATCGGCATCGCGCTGATCGCAGCAGTGGCGTTCGCCACCTTCACCTGCGGCTTCGGCGTCGCGTTGCTGGCCGGCATGGCCGCGGGCCTCGGCGCGAGCGCGATCCTGTCGTTAGGTGAAGCGATCGGGAAGATGTGCACCTCGCAGTCGGGCAAGATCACCACCGGCTCGCCGAACGTGTTCGTCAACAACAAGGCCGCCGCGTTCGCGACGGCGAGCGCCGTGACATGCGACAAGCACAGCCCGATCCCGCTGGTTGCGCAGGGTTCGAGCAACGTGTTCATCAACGACAAGCCCGCCGCCCGAAAGAAGGACAAGATCACGTGCGGCGCGAGCATCAGCGACGGTTCGCCGAACACGTTCATCGGCGGCGGCACGAAAACCTATCTGCCCGTCGACGACGAAGTACCGCCATGGCTGCGCACCGCGGTGGATTGGGCGTTTGCGCTGGCCGGACTGGTGGGCGGCCTCGGCGGCCTGATCCGGGAAGCGGGCGGCCTGTCGCGCGCGGTGCTGCCGTGCGCCGCAAAGTTCATCGGCGGTTTCGTGGCGGGCGAGGCGATCAGCCGCTACGTTGCCGCGCCCGTGATGAATCGCGTGATGGGCGGCTTGTTCGGCCAGCCGGTCGACGTCACGACGGGCCGCAAGGTGCTGCTCGCGCAGGATGAAATCGACGCGGTCGTGCCGAGCCCGTTGCCCGTCGTCTGCGCACGTTTTTATGCGAGCAACCTGACCGCTGCCGGCACGCTCGGGCGCGGCTGGGTCCTCCCGTGGGAACTGCGGATGCAGGCGCGCGACGGCCGCTTCTGGTACACCGACGCGCAGGGCCGCGAAAGCGGTTTTCCGGCCGTCAAGCCTGGACATACGGCGTTCAGCGAAACGGAGCAGCGGTATCTGACCTGCACGCCGGACGGCCGCTACATCCTGCACGACCTGAACGAGATCTACTACGACTTCGGCTGGCTCGATCCGGCCGGCGATCGCACCGCCTGGGTACGCCGCATCGAAGATCAGGCTGGCCAGTGGCAGCAGTTCGAGCGCGACAGCCAGGGGCGCGTGCGCGCGATCCTGACGAGCGGCGGCATGCAGGTCGCGCTCGACTACGAAGCGGAGCACGGCCGGCTGGCGTCGATCGCGACAGTGCACGACGACGGACGACAGGTGCTGCCGGTCGTCGCCTACGGCTATGACGAAACCGGTCAGCTCGCATCGGTGGTCGATGCGAACGGCGCTGTCGTGCGGCGCTTCACGTATCGCAACGGTCTGATGACGAGCCATGCGAACGCGCTCGGCTTCACCAGCAGCTACGAATGGGCGGACGTCGGCGGACAGCCGCGCGTCGTGGCGACGCGCACGAGCGACGGCGAGCACTGGACGTTCGGATACGACCTCGACAAGCGCGAGAGCTGGACGCGCCACGCGGACGGACGGACGGCGCGCTGGCGCTACGACGCGCAATTCCAGGTGGTCGAGAGCGTCGACCTGGACGGCAGCCACTACGGCATCGAGAACAACGACGCCGGGATGCCGACCGGCGTCTATCTGCCGGGCGACCGGTACATCGCGTTCAAATACGACGAAGCGGGCCGGATGGTCGAGGCAATCGATCCGCTCGGACGCTCGACCCGCACGCGCTACGACGGCAACAGCCTGCGTCCGGCGGAAGTCGCCCTGCCGGACGGGCGCGTCTGGCAGGCCGAGTACGATCGTCAGGGTCGGCTGCTCAATACCAGGGACGGGCTGGAGCGCGTCACGCGCTACGAGTATCCGGACGGACTGACCGACCGGCCCGTCGTGGAGGTCGACGCACGCGGCGGACGCAAGACGCTGACGTGGAACCTGAAGGGGCTGTTGATCGCCCATACCGATTGCTCGGACAAGACCACGCGCTACGAGTACGACGCGCAAGGATGGCTGACGGCGACGGTGAATGCACTTGGCGAACGCGTGAGCTATGTGCGCAGGCCGACCGGCGAACCCGTGCGAGTCGTGCTGGCGGACGGCAGCAGCGAACGTTTCGAATACGACGCGGCGGGATTGCCGGTGCGGCACGAGGGCATCGGCGAGCGCGTTACGCAATGGGTGCGTAACGCGCGCGGCCAGACGCTGCAGGCGGTCGATCCCGCGGGGCGCGAGCTGCGTTACCGCTACGACGAAGAAGGGCTGCTGACGGAACTGGCGAGCGCCACCGGGGCGCGTTACGCGTTCGGTTACGACGCGATCGGGCGGCTACTGGGCGAGACGCGGCCGGACGGCATCGCGCGGCGTTTTCGCTATGGCNCGAAGAAGGGCTGCTGACGGAACTGGCGAGCGCCACCGGGGCGCGTTACGCGTTCGGTTACGACGCGATCGGGCGGCTACTGGGCGAGACGCGGCCGGACGGCATCGCGCGGCGTTTTCGCTATGGCGAGGCGGGCGACCTGATCGAGGTCGAGACGACCGGCGCACCGGATCCGGGCGTGGAGATGCCGGACGGGATCCGTCCCGCGCGGACGGTGAGACTGATGCGCGACAAGATGGGTTTCGTGCTGACCCACGAAACGCAGACGGACGTGACCCGCTATACGCGCGATGCGGCCGGGCGGCCGCTCGTCATCGAGCGCACGCCGACCGAAGCGGGCTTGGCGCTCGGCGTCGTGCCCGATACGGTGAAGCTCGCATACGACAGAGCCGGCCGGTTGATCGCCGAGGAAGGCGTCAACGGCGCGGTCGGCTATACGCTCGACGAACTGGACAATCTGTCGACGTTGACGCTGCCGCACGATCAAACGATCGACTGGCTGCGATACGGTTCGGGGCACGTGCACCAGATCCGCGTCGGCGATCAGGTCGTGAGCGATGTGGAGCGGGACGATCTGCATCGCGAAGTGATGCGCACGCAAGGGCGTCTGATGCAGCGCACCGGATACGATGCGCTCGGCCGGCGGCAGTGGCAGTCGGCCGGATTCGCCGGGGATGCGATTGCACCGTCGCAGGGGCAGTTGTGGCGCCGCTATCGCTATGACGCGACGGGCGAACTGACCGAGCAGCGCGACAGCCTGAGGGGCAGCACGCAGTATCAGTACGATCCGGCAGGGCAGTTGCTGCGGCAGTACCGCGCATCGGACAACGAAGCCGAAGCGTTCGCCTGGGATGCGGCCGGCAATCTGCTGGACAACGCGCAGCGCAGCAGTCGGGGGTATGTGGAAGGCAACCGGCTGCGGATGTGGCAGGACCTGCGATTCGAGTACGACGCGTGGGGCAACCTGGCCGTCAAGCGCAAGGGCGCGAATCGGGTGCAGCGGTTCACGTACGACGCGCAGGACCGTCTGATTGCCGTGCGGACGGAAACGCCGCGCGGGGCGGCGCTCACGCGATTCGAATACGACGTGCTCGGTCGCCGGACGGCGAAGACGGATACGGCGGTGCACGGTCCGGGGCAGAACGGGTCGAGCGAGCGGAAGCGGTTCGTCTGGGAAGGGTTGCGCCTGGTGCAGGAGATTCGCGAGACGGGCGTGAGCAACTATGTTTACAGCTCCGATGCGGGATATGCGCCGCTTGCGCGGATCGACGCGGTGAGCGCGGATGCGCTGGCGTCGGCGGCGATCGAAAAGGCGAAGCGCGGGTCGAGGATCTATCACTTTCACACGGATGTGGTGGGCAGCCCGCAGGAGGTGACGGACGAGTCCGGTGAAGTGGCGTGGGCCGGCGAGTATGCCGCGTGGGGGCGGGTGAAAGAGGACGGCCGGACGTTGCCGCAGGCGCGGATCGATCAGCCGTTGCGGTATCCGGGGCAGTATTCGGACGAAAGCACGGGGCTCCACTACAACACGTTCCGGTATTACGATCCGGATGTCGGGCGGTTTATTAATCAGGATCCGATTGGGTTGGCGGGTGGGGAGAATCTTTATCAGTATGCGCCTAACCCGGTTTCGTGGATGGATCCTTGGGGATGGGCTGGCAATCCGGCTACTGCTACACACATTACGTATCAAGGCATTGATGCAGCAACAGGAAAGCCATATGTGGGGTATGCCAGCATGCAAGGCAATCAAACGGCGCAAGACGTACTAAATTATCGCTATGGGAGCGATTTCAGTCGATTTGGTGGGCAGGCTCCGGATATCTTATATGAAGGTTATGGGCAGGCAGGGAAAGATACCGCACGAGGGCTTGAGCAGCGAGTATTTGAAAAATTAGGTGGCCTCGAAGGAACTGCTAACAGGCAAAATCCTGTGGGCATGGGAAATGGGCGGCGAACGGAATATTTGACGGCGGCAGATAAGCATCTAAATAAATCCACTGGGAAATCCGGTGGAGGTTCCGGGTGTTAAGGTAGGCTTAAATTTACATTGTCCAATATGGCAAATCGAGTGAGTTGGATTCGTAATGATTTGGTCAGTCTTAAATTAAGAGATGGCCTGTTTACAATTGCGCAAATGCTGGCGAGTCCGGTGATGCAGTTTTATGGGATGAGTAATTCGGACGGTGATTGGAATGGGGTAGATTTGAATTTAACTGATCCGTTGTTCAGGGTATTTGTTGGGAAGGTGGTTGTTAAGAAGATGGCCGAGGAAAAGTTAGATAAGAAAATAGCTATTCCAAGGGTTGATTGCGGCAATTATAAATTTATTAAACCATATACCCTTGGAATGGATGGCGATCATTACAAGGGAGGTCGTAATTCATTCCCATTTCTGGGTGGGAAATTAATAGACCTTGGCCCTGACGGTGATATTGGAGTTACGCTGGCGCCGGTGCTCAGGGACGATTTGGCTTTGCCTGATGATCGTGAAATTATCGAGCGCTATGAGCTGACCAATATGTGGGGTGATGAGGATTTGACCGATCGATTGATTCGATATTTCGAGACAGGCATCAATCGTGACGATCTCAAATTCGAAGTGTTTCCTGGGCTCTGGGATGATCGAGAGTCGCTCCGGCCGCTCACTCGTCGTCTGCCTGTTCCGCGGCGATGAGGCTGGTTGGCGAGACCCCTGTGGACGCATGGGTCTGACGCAGCTGTTTGCCGGCATCGACGCCGGACGGCGAAGACGGGTATGGCGTAAAGATAAGTGGCAGAGATCCGTTCTTTAGCGTCGGCGGTGATCGACAGGGCGAAGCGCGGGTCGAGGATCGATCATCGGCCGGGATTGCTCTTTTCCGGCCGGGGGTGTCAGAAATTCCGTGTTCAAGGCGGGGTTGAGAATCACACGGATGGCCGACTGAATCGGTCTTCGTAAAG
>NZ_JAWJWL010000060.1:0-12360 GCF_034721475.1 Burkholderia alba
CGGGTCTGAGTACGGCGACAAGCGGAATCACGTCGCTGTCGACGGGGCTGAGTACGACCAATAGCTCGGTGACTTCGTTGTCGTCGTCCACCTCGACCGGACTGTCGACGGCCACGAGTTCAATTACGTCGTTGTCCACGTCGACTTCGACGGGCCTGAGCACGGCGACGAGCGGAATTACGTCGCTGTCGACAGGGCAGAGCACGACCAACCGCACGGTGACTTCGCTGTCGTCGTCCACCTCTACCGGGCTGTCGACGGCGACGAGTTCGATTACGTCCTTGTCGACCTCGACTTCGACGGGTCTGAGTACGGCGACAAGCGGAATTACGTCGCTGTCGACAGGGCTGAGCACGACCAACAGCACGGTGACTTCGCTGTCGTCGTCCACCTCAACCGGGCTGTCGACGGCCACGAGTTCAATTACGTCGTTGTCCACGTCGACTTCGACAGGACTGTCGAGCGCGAACAGCTCGATTACTTCTTTGTCGACTTCGACTTCGACGGGCCTGAGCACGGCGACTAGCGGAATTACGTCGCTGTCGACAGGGCAGAGCACGACCAACCGCACGGTGACTTCGCTGTCGTCGTCCACCTCAACCGGCCTGTCGACGGCCACGAGTTCGATTACGTCTTTGTCGACGTCGACTTCGACAGGACTGTCGAGCGCGAACAGCTCGATTACTTCTTTGTCGACTTCGACTTCGACGGGCCTGAGCACGGCGACAAGCGGAATTACGTCGCTGTCGACAGGGCTGAGCACGACCAACAGCACGGTGACTTCGCTGTCGTCGTCCACCTCAACCGGGCTGTCGACGGCCACGAGTTCAATTACGTCGTTGTCCACGTCGACTTCGACAGGACTGTCGAGCGCGAACAGCTCGATTACTTCTTTGTCGACTTCGACTTCGACGGGCCTGAGCACGGCGACAAGCGGAATTACGTCGCTGTCGACAGGGCTGAGCACGACCAACAGCACGGTGACTTCGCTGTCGTCGTCCACCTCAACCGGACTGTCGACGGCCACGAGTTCGATTACGTCTTTGTCTACCTCGACATCGACAGGACTTTCGAGCGCGAACAGTTCGATGACTTCTTTGTCGACGTCGACTTCGACGGGTCTGAGCACGGCGACAAGCGGAATCACGTCGCTGTCGACAGGGCTGAGCACGACCAACAGCACGGTGACTTCGTTGTCGTCGTCCACCTCAACCGGGCTGTCGACGGCCACGAGTTCAATTACGTCTTTGTCCACGTCGACTTCGACAGGACTGTCGAGCGCGAACAGCTCGATTACTTCTTTGTCGACTTCGACTTCGACGGGTCTGAGTACGGCGACAAGCGGAATCACGTCGCTGTCGACGGGGCTGAGTACGACCAATAGCTCGGTGACTTCGCTGTCGTCGTCCACCTCGACCGGACTGTCGACGGCGACGAGTTCAATTACGTCTTTGTCCACGTCGACTTCGACGGGCCTGAGCACGGCGGCAAGCGGAATCACCTCGCTGTCGACAGGACTGAGCACGACCAACAGCAATGTCACGTCGCTGTCCACCTCGACCTCGACCGCGATCCAGGCCGCCAAGACGCACTACTACAGCGTCAACGACAACGGCACGCAGCAGTCGAACTACAACAACGACGGCGCCACCGGCGTCAACGCCCTCGCGGCCGGCACCAACGCATTCGCCGCGGGCGCCAGCAGCGTCGCGGTCGGCGACGGCGCCAACGCCAACTCCGACGGCTCCGTCGCGATCGGCCAGCACGCCTCCGCCACCGGCGGCAAGGCGGTCTCGATCGGCGCGGCCAACACCGCCTCGGGTGACGGCGCGGTTGCGATCGGCGACCCGAACGTCGCAACCGGCACCGGTGCGGTCGCCCTCGGCGCGAACAACACGGCCACCGGCAACGGCGCCCTCGCGATCGGCAATGCGAACATCGCCTCCGGCGCGGGCTCGCTCGCCCTCGGCAACACGTCGACCGCCGCCGGCGTGGGCTCCCTCGCCTTCGGCAACGGCGCCATCGCGCTCAACTCCAACGACGTCGCGCTCGGCTCGGGCTCCATCACCGCCGCGCCGAACCCGACCGCGACCGGCACCGTCGGCGGCGTGACCTACAACTACGCGGGCACCACCCCGACCAGCGTCGTCAGCGTCGGCGCGCCAGGCGCCGAGCGCCAGGTCACCAACGTCGCGGCGGGTCAGGTCACGGCCACCAGCACCGATGCGATCAATGGTTCGCAGCTCTACGCGACCAATCAGTCCGTCAGCAGCCTGTCGACCGCCACGTCGACCAGCATCGCGTCGCTGTCGACGGGCGTCAGTTCGCTGTCCACCGGTTTGAGCTCCACCAACAGCAACATCGCCTCGCTGTCCACCTCGACCTCAACCGGCATCAACTCGCTGTCCACCGGCCTGAATTCCACCAACAGCACCGTCGCCTCGCTGTCCACCGGCGTGACCAACATCAACAACCAGATCACGTCGCTGTCGACCACGCTCAATAACAACACGACCCAGGCATCCAACACGACCGGGATCGCCGCCGACATGAACGGCACCGGCTCCGACAAGCCGACCGTCACCGCGGGCTCGAACTCGGTCGCGATCGGCGCCAACTCGAACGATGGTGGCCGCTCCAACGTCGTGTCGGTCGGCAGCAGCACGCAACAACGTCAGATAACCAACGTCGCGCCGGGTACGGAAGGTACTGATGCCGTGAACCTAAATCAACTGAATAACTCGGTCAACTCTGGAATTAGTACAGCCAATAGCTACACCGACCAGCGAATCAATACGGTGAATCAGGCCATCAACGATGTGGCGAGAAATGCGTACTCCGGTATCGCAATGTCAATGGCTATGTCGGGCACGTACCTCCCCACGCTGAACCCGGGCGAAAAGACCCTAGGCGTTGGCATGGGGGGATATCAGGGCTATGGTGCGGTGGCGATCAACTTCAAGGGATTATCTGGAACGGGGAAGATTGCGTACGGTGTAGGGGTGTCTACAAGTGGTCACGCCGTCGGCTTCAATGCTGGTATGGGAGTGAAGTGGTGAAGCGAGGATTGGAGGCGACCTAACACGTTCGGAGTATGCGGTCGTTTAATGGGTTCTGTCGCGATAACGCAGCCCGAGCGAGTTCGAGCAGTGTTATTAGGATTCTTTACATTGCCAAAAAGTAAAACTGCTGGCCAACGGAAAGCGGTACGTTGCGGGTCACCTGCAACTGCCCTTTCCGGATCATGTGCATGATCTCGATGCCAGAAAGAATGATGCGCGCACAACGAAAACTCTTGAAACCCAGCATCGGCTTGACGATCCGCTTGATCGCCCGGTGATCCTGCTCGACGATGTTGTTCAGGTACTTGCACTGTCGGATCTTGATGGGCGTCTCTCGCCCGGCATTGAAGCCCCGAAGGGCCGCGAGATTGGCCCCGCTTTTGTCCACTGTAACCGTCTCCGGCACGCCATTCTGGTCAATGGTCTTTTCGAAGTACCGCTGGGCGGCAGCCCTATCACGGCGGACCCGAAACAGGAAATCAACCGTGTTGCCGCCCTTGTCGGCGGCCCGGTACAGATACTTCCACTGACCGCGCAGCCTGATGTATGTCTCGTCCATCCGCCCGCTTGCGCCCACCGGACGTTTGCGCTGTCGGAACGCCTTTTCGAATAGCGGCACCCGCTTGATGACCCACCGGTGCGCGGTCGAATGATCGACCTCCATGCCATGGTCGGTCATCATTTCTTCGAGATTGCGCAGGCTCAGTGAATACGCCACGCACCACCGCACGCACAGCAGGATGATGTCGAACGGGATGCAATCGCTTTAGCACTTTCGCAACGTCCGGTGCCAGCATCTTGCGTGAAATGCGCGCCTTCTTCACCAGGGTGTCAGGCAGATTTTTCTTCTTCCGATTCTACTCCATCGCGTTATCGCGACAGAACCGATCGGCTCGACGGCATCGGTCTGCCGCAGCCAGCTACGTACCGTGTTTCGGGACAGGCCCGTACGCCTCGCTATCTCGCGCAGCGGGACCTTCTTGCGGAAATACAGCTGCGGCGGCCTGCGGTGGTGGCCCGCCACCGACGAGACACCGGCGACCTGGTGTTGAGGTTTGCAAATTCCGCTAGCCAAGATCACCAAACCCGCTAGCGGTAAGTTGACAGAGCTGTCAAATTGCTTTGATACCCTACCCGCTGGACTCCCACCCCTACCCCCATGATGATATAATTGATGCATAATCGCATCAATGGAGGCATCATGCGCACCACCGTTACTGTCGACGACACTCTCTACGCGCGCGCGCTCGAGCTCGCCGAGCCGGATATGGCGCCTGCTGACCTGTTCCGGGCCGCACTGGAGACGTTCGTACGCGTCCAAGCCGGCCAACGCCTGGCTGCGCTGGGCGGTCGCTCGCCCGACATGCCGGACGTACCGCGTCGCGCTTCGAAGGCGACCGCCCGATGAGCGTGCTGATCGATACGTCCGTCTGGGTCGAGCACTTCAGGCGACCGCTGCCGGCGCTGGTCCAACTGCTGCGCGTCGACAACGTGCTCTCGCATCCGCTGGTGCTGCTCGAGTTGACATGCGGAACACCTCCCGAGCCGCGCACCCGGACACTGGGAGACCTCGCGCTGTTGCGTCAAACCCGCCTTGCAACGCCCGTCGAAGTTATGGATTGGATCGAGCGAGAACGGTTGCATGGGCGCGGATGCGGCGCCGTGGATTGCACTCTGCTGGCGTCGGTGCTGTTGACCCCAAACACCTGGCTCTGGACGCGCGATCGACGGCTCGCGCAGTTGGCCGGACAGTTCGGGGTTCAGTACGTACCGCCCGAGCTGCATTGAGCGAGGCCGTTGCCGGCATCGTTTCGCAGTCCGTCGCCCGGCCGAGCGGGACGCCATTTCACTGGTTACGAACAGCCCGCCCGTTCCCGGGCGGGCTGTTCATTAGAGCGGCAAATGCCACAAGAACCAGATCAGTCTTGCCGCTTGAAAGGCGAAGCTGTTGATTTCCACCGAGTCTTAACCCACCGGCTCTATTACGGTGCCCGCTGACACATGCTTCACATTCACGGGTTCCGGAATGTCGGCCTTGGCCACCGGATAGCTGCGTAGCTGATCGGTGGCGATCATGCGTGGTGCCGGGCAGGTGCGCAGCACCCGCTGGAAGAAACGTTTGGCGGCGACTTTGTCGCGCCGCTTCTGCAGCAGCACATCGAGTTCGGCACCGTGTTCGTCGACGGCGTTGCACCTCAATTTTGTTGGTATTATTGTTGAGGCGTAGCACGCACGGATGACTCGAAGAGGGGATGCGCAGCACGTGCGCCAGCACTCTTTTTACAGTGCGCGGCTCAGAGGGAAGTCGAATTATTTGCATGATGTGTTGTATTGAAAATTGGCATTTGAATATCTTTCTGATACCGATATATTGATGGGATAAATTAAGCAAAACTGATTAAAATCGTTGAGGTAAGCATGGACAATGTTTTGTATTTCATAACGAGAATGACCGAAGGGTTTTTGGATTTATTGTGGTTTGGGCCTCGTACTGAACAGCCCGGGTCAGCGCGATGGAATTTTATTGTCGACTTTAGTAAGAATACTGCTCTTGGTGCGGCGTTTGGTGGAGTCGGCGTGGCAGCGGCCGCATATTACAGCGGCGCTATTAGTTGGTCGAGCGCGGCTATCGGCGGCATGATCGCCGGAGGAATTGCAGCAGCGCTGACGTATAAACGTCACCACGGTGACGGAGCATAGAGAACGGCATTGTCACGTTGAGCAGATGGTCGGTAGCGTAGGATGTCGAAATGAAAAGGCAATCGCTCTATCGTGGACATCGATTCCCAGCGGCCACCATCAGTCAGGCTGTGGTTGGTATTTCCGCTTCCAGCTCAGCCTGCGTGACATCGAAGAACTCCTTTTCGAGCGTGGTGTCGTGGTGAGCCGCGAAACGATTCGCCGCTGGTGCGACAAGTTGGGGTGCCCTCAAGAAACGGATTTTTACGTACGCTAAGGCTTGTGGTTGCCGCATCGGCAGGAAGGGGCCAATGGAATTGACGTTGCGGAGAGCCCCGCGAGAAATCGAAATGATCTGACCGGAAATGAAATTCCCCGCCATACACGGCGGGGAATCCAGACCACGTTACAGCTGCTGATTCTGTTTCGTCGCATTTTTCATGCGCATGATGTGCTGCGGCGTTCGTTCAGACATGAACCGCAGCACGTCATCGAGCCGGATATAACCCGTCCCCGCACGGTCGATCTCCGAGAAATGGTCACTGACCAGCCCCCAGCCAGCCGCCTTGGCCTGTTGCTTCGACAATAGTCCGTCGGGATTGCCGCCGGTGGCGGCGGTAAAACGCTGGGCGACCTGGTTATCCACGTCTCGCGTCACGGAGCCCTCCGATTGCTTGGGAGGTTGAACCCAGCCCTCGGGCGGTGGCGGCGGCTTCGGCAAATCGTCATAGGCACGCGCTGCGCCGATGCCTGACATCGAAATGACGGAGGCGGCTACGGTGAAACCAAAATAAGTCACGATTTTCATAGCTGTCCTCGGCTTACAGTAAGGAACCGTCCGCGATACGCGCTGGCGACTTGTAATAGCTGTCGATCGTCTGTTTCAGCGGCGCGCGCGATGCCTCGGTGTTGTAGATCATGTGCCCGCCTTCGAACCATTTGACCGGGATGCGATCGCCCAGGTTCACCCCCTCGAGATCCAGCTCGGTCTGGAAGCCTGGCGTTGCGATATCTTCATAACCGTGAAGAATCAGCAATTTGGCATCCGGGTTCGCGGTGAGAACGGCTTGAATGTCGGTAATGCTCTGCGGGTAATAGTATTTGCTCCCTGCCCGCTTCCATTTCCAGTTCGAGATCGTCGCACTATTGAGTGGCTCGTAGCTCGACTGGGTCTTGTAGTTGACGAAATCGGGGAAATACGTCTTGAGTTGATTGAGGAAGGCCACGTCGATGTAGCTGTCCGCCGCGAAGCTGTTGCCGTTCGGTACCTTCATGCGTGCATCGTAGCGTCCGAGGTTGTAACCGGGAACCAGCGCGCTTCGGAACGGCCCCGGCGTGTAGTTGAACGTGCTCTTCCAAGTCGACGCGGGAATCCCGGTATAGTCGGCCATCCGGTTCAGGAGCGCTTGTCCGGCAGTGCTTGCCGCATACGCATTCCATTGGTTGTTCGGTCGACCGTTGGTAAAATAGGACCCGTAGGTCGTCTGGAATGTCGTCCTCGCCAGCGTGCGTAGCTCGCCGAGGTACTGCTCCTGTGTTTGCGTGCCGCGCTTGACGGATTTCTTGAAGTAGTCTGCGGCCATTGCGTAGGACGGGATGTAACCCTCGCATGTCACTCTCCCCCCCATCATGTCGCAATTGGAGTTGTAGTCGACGAGCGGCGAATTGAGGATGAATCCCGCCAGGACCTTGGCCGGCTTGCCGGACGGATCGGGGGCGTAGCCGCTGGTACCCGCCTGCTCCAGCAGATTGGCGACGATCGGTGTGCGGATGCCGCCGTAGGATTCGCCGTACAGGTACTTCGGCGAGCTCTGCCGGTTGTACTTGTTCGTGTAGCTCGTGATGAAGTCGGCAACGACCTGGGCATCATCGTCGGTGCCCCATAGATCGCCGTTCTTGAGCGGCTCGATGGCCGTGGAAAGACCGGTCCCTGGCGGATCGACGAAAACGATATCCGACTGGTCGAGCAGCGAAATCGCATTGTCCTCAAACGGGAAGCTGCCGGGCTGCTTAGTGGGATCGGCCATGTTCGGTGCATCGGACTTGAGCCGCTTCGGGCCCCATGATCCCATGTGCAGCCAGATCGACGCCGAACCGGGGCCGCCGTTCCACAAGAACGTGACCGGGCGATTCTCCTTGGGCAGCGCGTCACGCGTGTACGCCGTGTAGAAGATCGCCGCCTCGGCCTTCTTGCCCGACCCGTTCTGCCGGTAGGCAACGAGGTGCCCAGCGCGCGCGACATACGGCAGCACCTTCCCGTTGATGGTGATCGTGTGTCGCTTGACTGACGAATCCTCGCTGATCCTGGACATCGCGATCGATCCGTTGATCGTCGTGTCGTAGGTGTTGCCGTCGTTCAGCACCTTGTCGGCCGGCGCAACTCTTGCAAACACGTCCAGCTCGGACTCCTCTGACGCCGTGACCGGCGTTGACGGCGAGGTGACTGTCGTGTTCGCCGCGCTCACGGCAGTGGACGACGGGTCGTCACCACCGCATGCGGCCAGTACTACCGTGGCGAGCACAGTGGCCACGGCCCAGACTGGAATTCTTATCGTCATCGATCAATCTCCTGAACAGTTCAATTCATTAGATATGCTTATAAATATACAACGACTTCGATCAACCCGAAAAACCCTGCGTCGCATACCTCGTCATACCCGATAGCGTCGGCGAGACATCCCGCCGCCGGCTATCGATTCACAACGCGCCGCTCCTGCTACTTCGCCCTCATGACTGCCGCGACGCGTGCCTTCGGAACGACCGGCATCGAGAGCACTGTGTGCGACAGGTCGAGCGTCACCAGTGACGTGCCCTGGTAGCCCTCCAGCTTCAACTTGACCTTGCTGCCCGGCAGTACCGTGAAATCACGCGGCATCATCTCCAGCGAGAAATCGTAGTCCGTGTTCGGCGCGATCGTTTGTGCGACCTCCAGCCCCTTGTAGAAGCGCGGATTTGCCCAGCCGTAGGTCACGTCGTGCCCATCCACCGACAACGTGGCCTTGATGTTCGTGACGGCCGGCGCAAACCGGCCACGCATCGCGACCCGGATCGCGCCGGCGTAGCGGGTCGCGTTCGCGAGCGATTTCGTTTCGTAAGTCACGGCCGTGGCGTTGCTCAAATCGACCGACGCAGCCGGCGTGCCCTCCGCCGTATTCGGCGTCAGCAATCCTCCCGTCCGTCCGTCGCCGCGCAAGTAGTAGGATGTGTCGGCCGTCTTGGGCCATGCATCCTCCTTGATGAACAGCTCGCCCGTCGGAATGCAGTCGCGCGGATTGTGGCCTGAATGGCAATGGCCGATCAGCGTGTCGTCCGTGTCATTCGGATCGGGGGGCAGCGTTGCGCCAACCGGGATGTCACCCGCCGGTGTCTCCCGAACGTACGTCGGCTGCGTCTCGACGCCATTGTTGACGCCGAACAGATAGCGTGAGTACCACATCACGATCTGCTTCTGCCATTCCTTTTGCCACGCGGGATCGTCGTGGTTTCGACTGTGCAACCATAGCTGCACCGGCTTCTTCGCGCGATACAGCGCGTCGTACAGTTGTGTCGCGTTCTTCGTCTTGACGTTGTTGTCGGCCTGCCCCTGTGCAATCAGCGTCGCCGCCTGAATCCGGTCGACCAGCGACGCCGTGTTGCGGGCCTTCCAGAAATCGTTGTACGCATAGGTCGCGTTGTCGGAAGCCGTGACGGCCGCGACGCGCGCGGGTTCGCAGATTGGCGCACGAGCGGACGCCTGCTGGGATTTCATGTAGCTGCCGAGCGATACCGTGTTGTCGATATCCGCGATCACGCCGTTGTAGCGGAAATAGTCGTACCCGCTACTGATGCCCTCCACCGGCACAATCGCCTCGAGCCCCGGCACCCCCGTCACCGCGACCATCGTGGGCAACGTGCCGCCATAGGAAATCCCCTCCATCGCGACGTGTCCGGTCGACCAGGATGCCGCGACCTGTTTGCCCTGGAGATCAAAACCCGGTGCGACAGGGTCACCCGTCAACCAGCGGACGACGCTCGCCATTGCGTCGCGTTCGGTACGGTCCATCACCGACCAGCAGCCGTCCGACTGGTTGGTGCCGATCGAATCGGCGTAGACGATCGTGTAGCCCATCCGCACATACTCCGCCTCGCCGAGAAACGGCGCGCGCGTCTGCGTCGCGTAAGTCGGATCCGCGTAGTACACCGACGGCCGCACGATGACCGGTGTTTTGAGCCCCTCGGCAACTTCGGCGGGCTGCACGATGCGCAGCGCGATCCGGTCGGGTTTGCCGTTCCCGTCGGTGTCGAACGGCGTCTGCACCATCACGTTCAGCTTCAGCGGCGGCCGCATCGACAGCCAAGGCAAGATCATGCCGTTGTCGACAGTCGGGCCATCGTGTCCCGGATACAATCCGGCAAGCTTCGGATAGGACAACCCGGTCAGCGAGCGCTCATATTGCGCGCCGACTTCGGGCACCGGCGTAGGTGGCGTAAAGGGTGCTGGCGCGGGAGCCGTCGTCACGGTGCCGGGCTGGATCGATTGGGGGGAGGTGCTCGGCTGATTTCCATCATTCGACGCGCGCGACGGCACGGAATCATCTCCACCGCATCCCGCCAACTGAATTGCTACCGGTACGAGCAAGATCAGCAGGCGGACATCACTCATGAAAGATTGACAAATCTTCGCTCTCTGCCATGTTTCCATATTTTTATAGAAATGTGTTTATCTGGACATCTAAACAAAATCAGCCGAAGGCGCTGTAACAAATTGAAATATTTCTAGTTGCATGAGGCGATATCCAAAATCACAAGTCAATATCGACTCACAAAAATTGACAAATTTCTGAGCGATACCGATTTTTGGGTCAGGATTCGCGACCGCGAAATTTAGAAGGCCGCAGCGGCCGGAATCGCCCATTGGCAACTCGTTTGTTGGCGTGCCAGACGTAGTCCCCGGTTAAAATGATGTGGCCCCACCCAAGGGGCGTCACGTGAGTACTGTCAGGTTGTTCTAGAAGTCGGCGAATATAATGAGGCATGAAGAAAGTTTCTATCACCGCTCTGCCGCAGGCCGAGGCGCCGGTTTCGTTCAAGGGCTACCGGTTTCCGCCGGACATCATCTGCTACGCCGTTTGGTTGTACTACCGTTTTCCGTTGAGCCTGCGCATGGCTGAGGAGTGACTCGCCGCGCGCGGTATCGAGCTCTTGTACGAAACGGTGCGCTGCTGGGCGACGACATTCGATCTGGCGATCGCGAAACGGGTTCGCTCGGCGGCATGGGGCTGAGGCGACAAGTGTTATCTGGACGAGGTGGTCGTGACGATCAACGGCAGAAAGCACTGACTGTGGCGGGCCGTTGACCAGCGCGGCGCGCAGCTCGATGTGTTGGTGCAGCGTCGCCGCGACAAGGCCGCGGCCAAGCGGTTGATGCGCAAGCTGCTCAAGCGCCACGGCCGTCCGCAGGTGATCGTCACCGACAAACTGCGCAGTTACGCGGCTGTGAACCATGCGCTCGGCCTGAACGTTGAGCATCGGCAGCACAAAGGGCTGGACAACCGGGCGGAGAATTCGCACCAGCCGACCCGGGCGCGCGAGAAGGTGATGCGGCGGTTCAAACCGGCGCGCCAGTTGCAACGATTTTGCTCGGTCCATGGACAGGTTTCGAATCTGTTCATGGGGTGCCGCTACAATCGGAGCGTGCCGTGCAAACACGAGGCACGTGCCCAGGCCTTCGCGGCCTGGGAGAGCGCTGCATGCGACCGGATGCCGGCGTAAGCCGATCGATACTCGTCTCACTCGTCCTTGCTGTCCGGCCGCCGAACAACCTGATAGTACCCCTTGGACTGATCACCGTCACCTTGCCGTACACCGTGCGCAGCACCGTCGGTCGACTGTCCTTGTGGCTCAAGGCCGCACCGCAGCGTCGACAATGGGTCTGGCCCGACAGCCACCTCTCCACCTGATTCGAAACCAGCCCTGCCTGCACTCTGGCCAGCAGCGAGCGCCCCTCGGCAAGACTCAGGCCCAGCTGGGCGAGACTGCAATCAGAGCGCTCAATCACAGCCAGAACTCTCTCACCGGCAGTGACCGTGTCGCTGTCGGCCAACCTTGCTTCGATGATCCATCGCATGGTCTGCTCCCGCCGTTTCGATACCGCACAGCGTACTCCCCACAAAGCCGCTCCCTCCCCGGGTGCCCCCCAAGTTTTGCACGCTCTCTTTGACACCTGACGAGAAAACCGAAAGGAGCCGCGTCGACAACGGGCGCCGCGTGTCACGCCGATGCCGCAGACGCAATGGTGTCCGACCACGAGGAACGGAACCACGGTCCACTTTCCACCCTGGNCCCCAAGTTTTGCACGCTCTCTTTGACACCTGACGAGAAAACCGAAAGGAGCCGCGTCGACAACGGGCGCCGCGTGTCACGCCGATGCCGCAGACGCAATGGTGTCCGACCACGAGGAACGGAACCACGGTCCACTTTCCACCCTGGATTATCATTTATTTGGCACGGACAATTTTTCTCTGGATATGTTTTCGATACGCGCAAGCTAGCTTTAAATCATGAAGATGATAAGCGTAATCGAAGCCATTGTAGTTTCTCGTAAATTCGCCCCATTTTTGAGCTTTCAGTGCCGCTACCA
>NZ_JAWJWL010000061.1:0-11436 GCF_034721475.1 Burkholderia alba
AAGATGCGCCGGCGGGATCTGCAGATCGGCCTGATCAAGGCGCTGGGCGGCGGTTTCGACGCCACCGGCACGCGGCTCGCCGCGCCGCAGACGGCTCAGGCCGCGGCCAGCCCGCAGGCGTCGAACTGAGCGCCCGCCTCGGCTACCCGAATACCCGATACCTGATACTCGATACAAGACGGAGAAACTCGCGATGAGCGAACCCCAACACACGCCCGAGGCGGCCGAACCGCAGGAAGGCGGCAAGCGCAAGCGCATGATGACGCTGCTGATCCTGGTGATCGCGATCGCGGCGATCGCCTACGGCTTCTACTACTTCCTCGTCGCGCGCTTCCACGAAGAGACCGACGATGCCTACGTGAACGGCAACGTCGTGCAGATCACGCCGCAGGTCACGGGCACCGTGATCGCCGTGAAGGCCGACGACACGCAGTCGATCAACGCGGGCGATCCGCTCGTGCTGCTCGATCCCGCCGATGCGCGCGTCGCGCTGCAGCAGGCGGAAGCGAATCTCGCGCAGACGGTGCGCAAGGTGCACGGCCTGTATGTCGACGACGATCAATACCGCGCGCAAGTCGCACAGCGCCAGTCCGATCTGTCGAAGGCGCAGGACGATCTGCGCCGCCGGCTGGCGGTCGCACAGACGGGCGCGGTGTCGCAGGAGGAAGTCTCCCACGCGCGCGACGCCGTGAAAGCCGCGCAGGCGTCGCTCGACGCGACGCAGCAGCAGCTGGCCGCGAATCTCGCCCTGACCGCCAATACGACGATCGGCTCGCACCCGGACGTGCTGGCCGCGGCGGCGCAAGTTCGCGACGCCTATCTGAACAACGCGCGCAACACGCTGCCCGCGCCGGTCGCGGGCTACGTCGCGAAGCGCTCGGTGCAGGTCGGCCAGCGCGTCTCGCCGGGCACGCCGCTGATGTCGGTGGTGCCGCTCGGGCAGATCTGGGTCGACGCGAACTTCAAGGAAGTGCAGCTCGATCACATGCGCATCGGCCAGCCGGTCGACGTGACGGCCGACATCTACGGTTCGTCGGTCACCTATCACGGCAAGGTGGTCGGCTTTTCCGCCGGCACGGGTTCGGCGTTCTCGCTGCTGCCCGCGCAGAACGCCACCGGCAACTGGATCAAGGTGGTGCAGCGCCTGCCGGTGCGGATCGCGCTCGATCCGCGGGAGCTGGCGAAGCATCCGCTGCGCATCGGCCTGTCGATGCAGGTCGACGTCGACATCAAGGACGAAAGCGGCAGCCAGCTCGGCAACGTCGCGAACACCGCCTATGAAACCGACGTGTTCGCGAAGTACGGCGACGAGGCGGACGCCGAGATCGCCCGCATCATTGCCGCGAACGCGGGCGGCGCGCGCACGGCCGCGGCGTCTCCGGCGGCCTGAGCCACGCGCCTGCCGCTTTCTCCTTTTCTACGCACGCCGCCATGTCTCAGACTCCTTCCACCCGCCCGCTCACGGGCGGGCAGCTCGCGCTCGGCACCCTGGCGGTGTCGCTCGCGATGTTCATGAACGTGCTCGATTCGTCGATCGCGAACGTCGCGATTCCGACGATCTCGGGCGATCTCGGCGTGTCCGTCGACGAAGGCACGTGGGTCATCACGATCTTCGCCGCGGCCAACGCGATCTCGATTCCGCTGACCGGCTGGCTCACGCAGCGTTTCGGGCAGGTGAAGCTGTTCGTCAGCTCGATCCTGCTGTTCGTGTTCGCGTCGTGGCTGTGCGGCATCGCGCCGAATCTGCCGACCCTGCTCGCCGCGCGGATCCTGCAGGGCGCGGTCGCCGGGCCGCTCGCGCCGCTGTCGCAGGCGCTGCTGCTCGGCGCGTGGCCGAAGCAGAAGTCGTCGACGGCGCTCGCGCTGTGGTCGATGACGGCGCTCGTCGGGCCGATCGCCGGGCCGTCGCTCGGCGGCTGGATCACCTACGACTACAGCTGGTCGTGGATCTTCTACATCAACATCCCCGTGGGGATTTTCGCGGCGGGCGTCACGTGGGCGATCTTCCGTCATCGCGAATCGGCGATCCGGCGCCTGCCGATCGATCTCGTCGGGCTCGCGCTGCTGGTGATGTGGGTCGCGTCGCTGCAGATCATGCTCGACAAGGGCAAGGATCTCGACTGGTTCAATTCGCCGGTGATCGTCGCGCTCGGCCTCGTCGCGCTCATCGGCTTCGCGTTCTTCATCGTGTGGGAGCTGACCGAGAAGAATCCGATCGTCGACATCCGGCTGTTCAAGCAGCGCAATTTCGCGGGCGGCACGATCGCGATCTCGGTCGCCTACGGGCTGTTCTTCGGCACGCTGGTGATCCTGCCGCAATGGATGCAAGGCTATCTCGGGTACCGCGCGGTGGACTCCGGGCTCACCACGGCGCCGCTCGGGGTGTTCGCGGTGCTGCTGACGCCGCTGATGGGCCGCATCCTGCCACGCTCCGATCCGCGCATCATCGCGACGATGGCGTTCGTCAGCTTCGCGTTCGTGTTCATGATGAGAACCCGCTTCATCACCGATATCGACCAGTGGAACCTGATTCTGCCCACGCTGCTGCAGGGCATACCGATGGCGATGTTCTTCGTGCCGCTGACGTCGATCATCCTGTCGGGGCAGCCGCCGGACAAAATCCCAGCCGCCGCGGGGCTGTCGAACTTCGGGCGGACCTTCTGCGGCGCGGTGGGCACGTCGCTGATCGGCAATGCATGGAACAACCGCACGGTGCTGCACCATGAGCGGCTCACCGAGCAGGCGAACGCGACCAATCCGCTGTTCTCCCAGCAGATCGATGCGACGCAGTCGATGCTGCACCTGAACACGGGGTCCGCGCACGCGCTGTTCAATGCGTCGGTGGACAGCCAGGCGGCGGTGATGGGGCTGAACGACATCTTCTACATCTCCGCCGTGATCTTCATCCTGATCATTCCGCTGATCTGGATCACCAAGCCGTCGAAGGCGGGCGGCGCGGAGGCGGCGAGCGCGGCGGGCGCTCATTGATGCGCGGGCCGGGGCGCCGCGCTGCACGCGCGCGGCGTTCGGGCCGGGATGCAGGATACGGCTGACTAGGCGACGACACCCGGGAGGGACGAGATGGGCCTGCTGATCGAAGGAACCTGGCACGACCAGTGGTACGACACCGCGGCGACCGGCGGCCGCTTCGTGCGCAAGGAGGCGGCGTTCCGCCACTGGGTCACCGCCGACGGCGCTCCCGGGCCGAGCGGCGACGGCGGTTTTACGGCCCAGGCGGGCCGCTATCACTGTACGTGAGCCTGGCGTGCCCGTGGGCGCACCGGACGCTGATCGTGCTCGCGCTGAAGGGGCTGGGGCGGATGATCGACGTGTCGGTCGTGCACTGCTGATGCTCGGCGACGGCTGGACCTTCGACGACGGGCCGGGCACGGTGCCCGACACGGTCAACCATGCGCGCTACCTGCGCGACGTGTACACGGCGGCGGAGCCTCGCTACACCGGCCGCGTGACGGTGCCGGTACTGTGGGACAAGACGCGGCGCACGATCGTGAACAACGAATCCTCCGAGATCGTCCGGATGCTGAACGGCGCGTTCGACGCGCTCGGCGCGACGCCCGGCGACTTCTATCCGCAGACGCTGCGCGCGGAGATCGACGCGCTCAGCGCGCGGATCTACGACACGGTGAACAACGGCGTCTACAAGGCGGGCTTCGCGACAACGCAGCAGGCGTACGACGAAGCGGTGGCACCGCTGTTCGATACGCTCGACTGGCTCGAAGCGCGTCTGGCGCGCTCCCGCTACCTGACGGGCGGCCGGCTGACGGAAGCCGACATCCGGCTGTTCACGACGCTGGTGCGCTTCGACGCGGTGTATGTCGGGCACTTCAAATGCAATCTGCGCCGGATCGCGGACTATCCGAACCTGTCCGGGTACACGCGCGACATCTACCCGTTGCCCGGCGTCGCGCGGACGGTCGATTTCACTCACATCAAGCGGCATTACTACGAAAGCCACCCGGCGATCGATCCGACCGGCATCGTGCCGCGCGGGCCGGTGCTCGACCTCGACGCGCCGCACGGACGCGAACGGCGGTAGGCAGCGGCGGCGCTCAGAACAGTTCGCGCAGCCGGTAATAGAGCATGCCCAGCGCCAGCGCCGGCCGCCGCCAGCGCGGGCCGCCGGGAAAGCGCCGATGGCGCAGTCCGGCGAACAGGTCGAACGCGCGGCGTTCGCCGGTGAGCGCCCGCGCGGCGGCGCGCCCGGCGATGCCGGTGAGCGCGACGCCGTGCCCGCAGAAACCTTGCAGATACAGGTAGTTCGGATCGATCGCGCCGAAATCCGGCGCACGGTTGCGCGTGACGTCGACGAAGCCGCCCCACGCGTAATCGATGCGCGCGTCGGCCAGTTGCGGAAAGACGTCGAGCATGCGCGCGCGGATCGCGGCGCTCAGTGCGCTGGCGGATGCGCCGGGAGACGCGGCGCGTCCGCCGAACAGCATTCGGTGATCGGCGGACAGCCGGTAGTAGTCGAGGATGAAGTTGGTGTCGCAGACCGCCTCGCGCCGTGCGATCAGCGCGTCGGCGCGCGCGGTGCCGAGCGGTTCGGTCGCGATGATGTACGACGCGACCGGTGCGATGCGCGCGGCGATCGCGGCGGGCAGCACGCCGCCGGGTCCGGCGTTGCAGCACGCGACGACGAAGCGGCAGCGCACCTCGCCCCGCGGCGTGCGCACGACGGGACGCGCGCCGCGCGTGACGCCGACGGCGGGCGAGTGCGAGAACAGCAGCGCGCCTTCGCGGCGCGCGGCGTCGGCGAGCCCCAGGCAGTACTTGAGCGGGTGCAGATGTCCTGAGAGCGGATCGTGAACGCCGGCCAGGTAGCGCGCCGACGCGATGCGCGAGCGAATCGCGTCGGTGTCGAGCCAACCGAGCGACGGGTGGCCCCAGCGCGACGCGGCCGCTTCCATCCAGTCGCGCAGCTCGGGCACGAGGCGCGGCTTCGTGGCGACCGTCAGATAGCCCGACGTGAAATCGCAGTCGATTCCGTAGCGTTCGATCCGCTCGCGCACCAGCGCGACGCCGTCGATCGACACCGCCCACGCGGCGCGCGCGCCGTCGACGCCGAGCTGCCGTTCGAGTTCGTGGTCTTTCGCGAAACCCGTGATCATCTGCCCGCCGTTGCGGCCCGACGCTCCCCACCCCGGCCGCTGCGCATCGAGCACGGCAACCGACAGGCCTTGCGCGCGGCACTCGAGCGCGGTGGACAATCCCGCGAAGCCCGCGCCGATCACGCAGACGTCGACGTCCAGCGCGCCGTCGAGCAGCGGATCGCCGGCGTCCGGGCGCGCGGCGCTTGCTTCGTAATACGAACCGAGGGCCAGGCTGTCGGCCAGGCGGGTGAAGTCATCGGTCATCGGCGTGTTTCCTGGCCCGTGCGGCGGGCGCGATCCGGTTCGGGGCGAGCGGGGCGGCGGCGCCCGCCGGCGCGGCAAGCCGCGCGGCGGACGCGGGCGGCCGGCGTCAGAACGAATAGATGAACTGCGTCGCGAGCAGGTCGTTCGATTTGCTGTACGACCCGTCGTTGCGCAGGAACACCTTGTTGTTCGCCCAGTCGTGCCGGTATTCGACCTTCACGGTGATCTGCTGGGTCGGATAGAACAGCAGATCGAGCGCCACGTCCTGGCGGTTCGAGCCCTTGCATTCGAACCCGAGGCCGCCGCTCGCCTGCGAATTCGCGAGGCAATCCGCGCCGATGCCGAAGCCGTCGGACGGATCGCGCCCCTGGCCGTTCAGCCCGATGCCGCCGCCGCCGCCGCCGTTCTTGCTGTCGACCAGCAGATCGTAGCGCAAGGTCGCGCCCATCCGGCCGACCACCGGCATCGTGAATTTGCGGTGCGCGAGCAGCGACAGACCGTACCACTGCGCCTGGCCGCCGTTGAAGGCCGCGTTCTGCTGCTGCCCGTAATCGACTTCGGCGTTGTACTGCACGTCCGCGAGCGTATACGTGAGGTCGGCCTCGCCGAAGAAGAACGTGCCGCCCGAACTGGGCGACTGGCCGCCCGGACCGTAGCGGAACACGCCGGGGATCGGCGCGCCGTTCGCGTCGGTCGCCTGCGCCGACGACAGCGTCTGCCGGCCGATGTTGAGCGAGCCGCCGACGTCGAGCGCGCTCGACCACGTGTAATCGAGCCGCGCGGTGAAGGTCGGGATCTTGTTGCTCGTCGTGATCGGGTCGCCGAACGCGTTGGTGCCCGTCTGCGTGACCGAACCGGTCGTGCGGTACTGCTCGTTGCCGACGAAGAACTTCCACGCCCAGTTGCCCTTGGTGTAGTTCGCCCCGGCGCCGACATACGCGCCCGGATCGGAGAAGTCGTACAGCAGGTTGTGCGTGAGCGTGAGCATCTGGTTCGACTGCTGCACCTCGTAGCCGCCGAAGCTCGGGATCAGGCCGGCGACGAAGGTCGTCGTCGCCGTGATGGGCACGTTGACCACCGCCGTGTTCAGGATGTTGTTGCCGATGCTGCCGCGCGAGTTCTGCAGCAGCGAGATGCCGTTGCCGCGGTTCGGCATCAGCGTGATCTCGGCGGACGGCGCCATCGGCCCGACGCCGAAGGTCTTCTTGATGTCGAGGTACAGATCGCCGAAGGTGCTGTTGTAGTAGTTGTAGTTGCTTTCGTGATTCGCGAACAGGAATGACGACGTGCTTTGCGCGCGGTTGTACACGTAGGTCGGGTCGATATAGCCGGTGATCGACAGGCCCGAGATCGGCCCGGTGTTCGCCGCGTCTTCCAGCGAATCCACCTTCAGCTGCTGGTTGGCGATCTGCTGCTTCATCTGGTCGACTTCGTCGTTGCTCAGCCGGGCCGGCGCCCGGCCGTAGTCGGGCGACGATACGTCGACGGGCGCGGCGGCCTGCGCGGCGGCGGGCGCCGCGGCGGTCTGTCCGGCCTGCGCAGTCAGCGCGGATTTCAGCGATTTCACTTCCTTTTGCAGCGCGTTCAGCTGGGCCTGCAGCGCCTTGATTTGCGCGCTGGTCGAGTCGGCCAGCGCGACGCCGGGCAGCGAGCCGGCGACGAGCAGGCAGATGAGCTTCTTTCTCATGCCTCTTCTCCTGGTGGGTCGTATTGCGAAACAATCCGTCGTGCTCAAGCCGCGCGCAGCGACTTGCGCGCGGCCGCGGGCGCGGTATCGGTATCCGGCGGGTCGGCGGGCGTGGCCCACGCGAGCTGCAGGTCGCGCAGCCGGCGCTTTTCCCGGGCGTTCATCGACCGGTTCACGACGATCACGCCGATCGTCACGATCGTGATGAAGAGCGTCGCGAGCGCGTTCATTTCCGGGTTGAGGCCGAGGCGCACGCGCGAGAAGACGACGAGCGGCAAGGTCGTCGAGCCGGGGCCGGACAGGAACGCGGACAGCACCAGATCGTCGATCGACAGCGTGAACGACAGCAGCCAGCCGGACATCAGCGCCTGCGAGATCAGCGGCAGCGTGATCACGAAGAACACCTTGAGCGGCGTCGCGCCGAGATCGAGCGCGGCTTCCTCGAGCGAGCGGTTCAGCTCCTTCACGCGCGACTGCACGATGATCGCGACGTAGGACACGCACAGCATCACGTGGCCGATCCAGATCGTCACCATCCCGCGCCCCTTCGGCCAGCCGAACATCTGTTCGAGCGCAACGAACAGCAGCAGCAGCGAGATCCCCTGGATCACCTCGGGAATCACGAGCGGCGCGTTGATCATTCCGGCGTACAGCGTGAAGCCCCGGAAGCGGCCGAAGCGCGCGAGCACGAAGCCCGCCCAGGTGCCGATCACGACCGACGCGAACGCGGTGAGGAAGCCGATCTTCAGCGACAGCCACGCGGCGCTCAGCAGCTCGTCGTCGTCGAGCAGCGCCGCATACCACTTGAACGAGAACCCCGACCAGATGGTCACCAGCTTCGATTCGTTGAACGAGTACACGACGAGGCTGACGATCGGGATGTACAGGAACAGGAAGCCGAGCGTCAGGACCGCGACGGTCAGCGCGCGATTGGGGCGGGTCATCGCTTGGCCTCCATTTCCTTGACCTGGTAGTACTGGAACACGGCCATCGGCACGAGCAGCAGCATCACCATCGCGACCGTGACGGCGGATGCCATCGGCCAGTCCATGTTGTTGAAGAACTCGTCCCACATCACGCGGCCGATCATCAGCGTGTCCGCGCCGCCGAGCAGCTCGGGAATCACGTACTCGCCCACCGCCGGAATGAACACCAGCAGGCTGCCCGCGATGATTCCGTTCTTCGACAGCGGCAGCGTGATCGTGAGGAAGGTCTTCCAGGGCTTCGCGCCGAGGTCGTAGGCGGCCTCGATCAGCGTCAGGTCCATCTTCACCAGGTGCGCGTACAGCGGCATCACCATGAACGGCAGGTACGAATAGACCATCCCGATGTAGACGCCGAGATCGGTGTGATAGAGCCGGATCGGCTCGTGGATCAGACCGATCGACATCAGCGCGTGATTGAGCAGGCCGTCGTCCTTCAGGATGCCGATCCACGCGTATACGCGGATCAGGAACGAAGTCCAGAACGGCAGCATCACGCCCATCATCAGCAGGTTGCGGGTGCCGGGCTCGGTACGCGCGATGCAGTACGCGACCGGATAGCCGATCAGCAGGCAGAACACGGTCGATACCGCCGCCATCTTCAGCGAGCTGATGTAGGTCGCGATGTACAGGCTGTCCTGCAGCAGGAACGCGTAGTGGCCGAGCTGCAGCGCGAAGTGCACGACGCCGTCCTGGACGGTCGCGAGCTGCGTGTACGGCGGGATACTCATCTGCAGATCGGCGAAGCTGATCTTCAGCACCAGCACGAACGGCAGCGCGAAGAACACCGTGAGCCACAGGAACGGCACGCCGATCACGGTCGTGCGGCCCGACGGCACGAAGCGGCGCCATCCCGACAGCGGC
Organism: Burkholderia alba; assembly: GCF_034721475.1. Classification (NCBI taxonomy): domain Bacteria; kingdom Pseudomonadati; phylum Pseudomonadota; class Betaproteobacteria; order Burkholderiales; family Burkholderiaceae; genus Burkholderia; species Burkholderia alba. The sequence continues at coordinate 8,910 of NZ_JAWJWL010000061.1, forward strand.
GCGGAGGAGCGAATGACAGGAAGTCTCATGGTCGCCTCACTGGGTCAGCACGACGCCGCTCGCGGGCGACCACGACACGAATACGTCGTCGTCGCAGGCGGGCGCGTCGTCGCGCGCCAGCTGCGAGCTGGACAGGTTCGACACCACCGTCTTGCCGCTCGGCAGGCGCACGTGATACAGCGAGTAGCTGCCCATGTACGCGATGTCGGTCACGACGCCGCGCGCCCAGTTGTGCGGCGCGGCCGGACGTTCGCGGGACACGGCGATCTGCTCGGGTCGCACCGAGATGCCGACCGGCATCCCGAGCGGGCCCGTCACGCCGTGGCTCACATACATCCGCGCTTCGAGCGCCTCGCTCTCGACGAAGATGTAGTCGGGCTCGTCCTCGACGACGGTGCCTTCGAACAGGTTGGTCGAGCCGATGAACTCCGCGGAAAAGCGGCTGTTCGGATACTCGTAGACGTCGCCGGGCGTGCCGATCTGGACGATCTTGCCCTCGCTCATCACCGCGAGGCGATGCGCCATCGTCATCGCTTCCTCCTGGTCGTGCGTGACCATCACGCAGGTCACGTCGACCTTCTCGATGATGTTGACCAGTTCGAGCTGGGTCTTCTGGCGAATTTTCTTGTCGAGCGCGGACATCGGTTCGTCGAGCAGCAGCAGCTTCGGCCGCTTGACCAGCGAGCGCGCGAGCGCGACGCGCTGCTGTTGCCCGCCCGACAGCTGATGCGGCTTGCGCTGCGCGTAGCGGCTCATCTGCACCAGGTTCAGCACGTCGGCGACGCGCTCGCGAAGCTCGGCTTTCGGCGTGCGTTCCTGCTTGAGGCCGAACGCGACGTTCGCCTCCACCGTCATGTGCGGAAACAGCGCGTACGACTGGAACATCATGTTCACCGGCCGCTTGTACGGCGGCAGGTCGGCGAGATCCTCGCCGTCGACGAAGAGGCGGCCGGAGGTGACCGCCTCGAAGCCGGCCAGCATCCGCAGCAGCGTGGATTTGCCGCAGCCCGAGCTGCCGAGCAGCGCGAACAGTTCGTTTTTCCGGATCGTGAGGCTGACGTTGTCGACAGCAGTGCTGTCGCCGAATTTCTTCACGACGTTGTCGATGCGGACGAACTCGTCCGACTTGACGCGCGGGGGCTGCGGCGCGGAGGGCAGCGCGCTCGCGCTGCCGGTCAGGGTCGATTTCATGCTGTCACCTTCCTGTCTCGGGAAACGCGGGCGTGAGCCGGCCCGTGCCGGGCGCGGGATGCGACTCGGCAGAGGGGGCTGCGACCGGTTTCGGGTGCCGCGCGTCAGCGCGGACTGGCTTCGGCCCGCCCGGGCGGCGCGGGTGGTGCGCGCGTCGCCCGGGCGGGGTGTTCAGGCATCAATGTCCTGTCTTGAGTTGCGACCACAAGCGGTTTTCGAGGCGCAGGATGTCGGCCGGCATCGGACGCATCAGCGTCATCTTGCGCAGCACGTCCTCGGGCGGGTAAACGGTCTGGTCCTGCGCGACCGCCGGTATCACGTACGTATGCGCGGCCTTGTTCGCGGTCGGATAGAACACCTCGTTCGTGATCGCCGCGTTCACCTTCGGATCCTCGATGTAGTTGATCCACTTCATCGCGGCTTCCGGATGTGGCGCGTCCTTCGGCACGACCATCACGTCGAACCACAGCAGGCCGCCTTCCTTCGGATTCGCGAAACGGATCTCGTACGAACGCTTCGCCTCCTGGGTCCGGCGCCGCGCGATGCCGACGTCGCCGGACCAGCCGAGCGCGACGCAGATGTCGTTGTTCGCGAGATCGTTGATGTAGCCGGACGAATTGAACTGCGTGATGTACGGCCGGACTTTCTTCAGCACCTCGAACGCGGCCTGGTAGTCGGCGGGGTTCGTGCTGTTCGGGTTCTTGCCCATGTATTGCAGCACGGCCGCGAACACGTCGACGGCCTGGTCGAGGAACGATACGCCGCAGCCCTTCAGCTTCGAGAGGTTCGCCGGGTCGAACACCAGCGACCAGCTGTCGACCGGCGCGTTCGCGCCGAGCGCCTTCTGCACGGCCTGCACGTTGTAGCCCACGCCGTCGGTGCCGAACGCCCACGGCACGCCGTACTGGTTGCCCGGGTCGGCGTCGGCGATCATCTTCATCAGCACGGGATCGAGGTTGGCGAGGTTCGGCAGCTTCGATTTGTCGAGCTTCTGGTACACCCCCGCCTGGATCTGTTTCGCCATGTAGTTCGACGTCGGCACGACGATGTCGTAGCCGGCGCTGCCCGCGAGCAGCTTGGCCTGCAGCGTGTCGTCGCTGTCGTAGTTGTCGTATTTGACGTGGATGCCGGTCTGCTTCTCGAAGTTCGGGATCGTGTCCTTCGCGATGTAATCGGACCAGTTGTAGACGTTCAGCTCCTCGGCGCCCGACAGCGCGGGCGCCGACAGTATCGCGAAGCCGGCCAGCGCGGCCAGCGTGCCGCGAGCCATTGCATGACGAAGATGACGGACACTCATGGTTTTCTCCTGGGGGTGAGAGTGGGCGGCGGGCGCCCC
>NZ_JAWJWL010000062.1:0-11367 GCF_034721475.1 Burkholderia alba
CGCGATCGTCGAACACAAGGTGTCGCTCGATGTCCTGGCCGATCCGACCTATCGGATTCTCAACGTCGTAATCGCTTCGTTGGGGCAACGATGGTATGGCGATCAGCTGGTCAACAATACCGTGATTGTGACTCGCGGACTGAACGGCGAAGTGTTCGTCGCCTTGCCGGACGGGACCTACAATCCACCTCCCGGAAATTCAGCACGTTTGTTGAAGAATGCTGACGGCACCTACAGCTATGAATCGGTTCATCGTGGGCTGCTCAAATTCAACGCGGCGGGAAAGGCAGAAAGCTATATCGATCCCAACGGCATTCAGATCAGGTACAGCTATTCGGGCAACGATCTGACTCAGGTGCAAAACAGTCTGGGGCGTACGCTGAGCTTCACGATGGCAGGTGGTCGTATCACGAAGGTCGGCGATGGGGTATCGACGGTTGGCTATGGCTATGACGGCAATGCCAATCTCACCACGTTCACCGACCCCTCAGGGAAAAACACCACGTTCGCCTATGCACAACCTGGCCAGATGTCGGGTTTGTTCTATCCAAGCTTCCCAACGGTCTCCGTTGCGACCAACGTCTACGACAGCTTGGGTCGGGTCAAGACTCAGACCAACGCACGAGGAAAGACCTACGAGTACTACTTTGCGGGATCGCGAACCGAGGAGGTAGCGCCGGGCAACATTTCACGCACGCGCTACATCGATTCGCTGGGGAACGTCGTCCAGTCGTCGACGCCGCTTAGTAACTATACGGTCAATACCTATGACGGCCTGGCACGACTGATCAAGGCACAGTACCCGGAGAACAACGGCACGACGTATAGCTACGACGATGCGACGTGTGCGGGGCCAGACAAGCGGTGCACGAACAACATCAAGACGGTGTCGAAAGTAACCGCGCCGGGGACCAACGTTGCGCCATTGACGCAGAGCTTCACCTACGAAGGGAAATTTAATCAGGTCGCCACGGCAACCGACGCGCGCGGCAACGTAACGTCGTATACCTACACCGACCAGGGGCAGCCCTGGACCGTCACGTCGCCGACAGTCGCGGGAGGCGTGTCGCCCGTGACGACTTATGGGTACACCACCTTTACACCGAACGGGTATCCCGCCTTCGTGCTGCCGTCGACCACCACCGTCAAGATCAACGGCAACGGCGATGCCACGACGACGTCGACGAGCTACAACTCAGGCAACTACTACGTGCCAAGTGCCTCGGTGGTCGATTCCGGTGCCGGACGCCTGAACCTGACGACCCGATTCAGTTACGACAGCGTCGGGAATGTGATCGAGGTCAATGGACCACGAACCGACGTCGCCCAGGTGGTGAAGTACCAATACGACGCCAACCGACGCGTGGTGCGGGTGATCGATGGGCTGGGCAAGGAAACCCGCACGACCTACGACGCGGACGGCCGGCCCACTACTCAGGCGAGCCAGCTGGGCTCGCAGTGGCTGGTCAGTTGCACGCAGTACAGTGCGACTGGCAGGGTCATTCGTGCATGGGGGCCGGGGCTCACGGGGTCTGCCTCCACGTGTCCGGCCAGCGTCGTGCCCACTTCCGTGACGGATACTGCCTACGACGACCTGGAACGGGTGTCGCGTATCACGCAGTATTTACCGGATGCGCAGGGCGGCAATCGGGTGACGGCCACCGCGTATTTCAACGACGATACCGTGCAATCGGTCAGTAAAGCGGTAGGGACACCGTTGGCTCAGGCCTACGCCACCTTCACTTATTCGCCGAATGGCAACGTAACGTCGGTCAAGGACGCGAGAAGCTACGCCACGGTCTACGCATATGACGGCTTCGATCGATTGATCAGAACGTACTATCCGCTGCCGGGTAGCCCAAATTTGGGAAATCAGAACGACTACGAGGAAACGGGTTACGACGCCAACAGCAACGCCACGAGTCTGCGCAGGCGCAGCGGCGCGATCATCACGCAGGGCTGGGACAATCTGAACCGGCTGATATCACGGACCTATCCGACCAGTTCGGACAGCGTGCTGTTCGACTACGATCTGCGTGGGCTGCGCACCGGCGCAAGGTTTGTCAGTGGCGCGAACCCGATCACTTACAGCTGGGACAACGCGGGCCGGTTGACGAGCACGTCGGCCGATGGCCGCACACTGTCCTATTTGTACGATCAGGCGGGGAATCGAATTCGACTCACGTGGCCGGACGGTTTTTATACAACGACCAGCTACGATGCGCTGAATCGCCCGGGGCAGATCAAGGAAAACGACCGCGTGCTGTTGGCGCAGTATGCGTATGACGACCTCGGGCGTCGAACCACGGTCACGTTGGGCAATGGCACGCGCACGGAGCGCCAGTACGATAACCAGGGCGCGATGTCGAGCTTGGCGCATGTCCTGACGACTACGCCAATGAACGTGCAGTTCACGTATACGCGCAATCAGGTGGGCGATCTGACGCAGATCAATGTGTCGAACAGTCTGTATCAATGGGCGGGCGGGACGCCAAGCACCCAGTCGTATGCGGCGAACGGGCTGAATCAGTACACGTCGATCCCAGGCGGCACACCGACCTACGATCCGAACGGTAACCTGGCCACCGACGGAGCGCGAACCTATACTTACGGCACGGATGTCCGGTTGAAAGCGGTGAGCGGTGCCGGTGTTCAGGCGACGCTGGCGTACGACCCGATTGTGCGGTTGCGTCAGACCGTCATTAATGGGACCGCGACCCAGCTGTTGTACGACAGCGATGCGCTCGTCGCCGAATACGACGCGACGGGTGGATTACAGAAGCGCTATGTGCCGGGTCCAGGTGTCGATGAGACGATCGTTCGATACGACGGAACGGGCACGGCCGGGAAGACGTGGTTCTATGCCGATCAGCTGGGCAGTGTTGTCGGTGTAGCTGACCCAGCCGGTGCCGGCCTGGGCGCGTATCAATACGGACCGTTCGGTGAGACAGGTACGACGAACGCGGGACGATTCGGTTACACCGGACAGCAGTACATTGCAGAGTTGGGGCTGTATTACTACAAGGCACGGATTTATTCACCGGCGCTTGGGCGGTTCTTGCAGACGGATCCGAGCGGTACGACGGACGACCTGAACCTGTATGCCTATGTCGGGAACAACTCAATCAACCGGATTGATCCCAGTGGTCTTCAAAGCACGATTAGAGGCAACGGCGTTCAGGTCGCTTGTAATGGCGGGAATTGTGGCTTTACGGATGCGCTGAGGACGTGGGCTGATCGATCGATTGCCGGTTTCAAATCGGATAGTCTGTCGGATTTTGCTTCCCGAACCTTAGATGGGTTGCCGATGGGAGGGGTGGCGATAGGTGCAATTGGCGCCCTCAAAGGTGCGGGCGCAGCAACACAAGAGACAACAGCCTTGTTTCGAGCGGTTGGTCCGGCAGAGCTCGCGGATATACAGGCCACGGGTGTTTTGCGAAATTTGGGGTCTGCTGAAGGTAAATATTTTACGACTTCTGCTGAGCAGGCCGCATCCTACGCGAAACAAGCTGTAAAAGGGTTTGGTGATCAACCGTATACTATTATTAGAACGGAGGTGCCGTATGACACCTTCAAGGGATTGATGCCAGCCACTGTGGATCGCGGCATTCCCGCTTGGGTTTTGCCGAGTGAGAGGCTGCAAGGGTTGACGCCTAAAATTATTAATTATTCTCCATTACCACCAAACAGGTATTGATTGTGAGTCCAGATATTGTAATTGACGTAACATTTTTTACTCATGCCGAAGGTGGGCGTCACAGCGCTATTGAAGGCGAATTTTACGCCTGCCCATTATTTATTGATGGAGAAGGGTTCGATTGTCGATTGCTACTAGGTGGTCGTCAGTTGAGATTGGGTTTGAATTATGAAGTTCCGGTAAAATTCATGAATCGCGATCTGGTGATTTCAAAAATTTCTATCGGAACAAAAATATTTCTATGGGAGGGGAGAAAGATAGCCGAGGGGACGATTAAATCGATTTTGTGAGATTATGTCGCAATAAGGGCATCTGCAGGATCTCGAGCAGGCGCGACGAGAGCATAGCGTAGGGCGTTGTTGTATCGTGAAATCTCATGGGAAAACATTGCTTATAGTGAAATTCTGCAAACTGCGAAAGATTTGTTTTGGAAATAATCATGGGAGAGGATTTTTCTAATGTATTGAATGTTTTGGTGGGACAGATAATTTTTTCGGCTAAGAGATCGCATGGTAGCTATTTTATGCTTGAAGTTGGTAGCCCCAGTTTGAGGATTCGAGATCCCATTGAGTCTTCGGATGGTAAACGTCAGGACGCGAGAAGGTTGCTTCAGAGAAGGAGAGTATTTGTTGTTGGAGATTGGTCATTTTTAGTTTGTGAGTGTTATTGGAAAATTCTGATTTTTGATGAAGAAGTAAATCAAAGCAGCAATTCCAATAAAATTGATGAAATTCTTGCGCTTTGCGAAGGACAAATTATAAAATCAATCGAAAGATGCACTGAAGAATATAGCTTATCCATCAATTTTGATGGACTTGGGAAATTGATTTTGCAGCCAAATATAAAATATCCGACAGAAGATCAATGGCGATTGTTCTTCGCTGATCGTTCGTCGGTAGGACTTTCAAATAACGGTGATTTAGTTAGAGAGGCGGGGCAGTCATAAGTCAGTATGGTACTGTCAGGTTGTTCGGCGGCCGGACTGTCGAAGAACGAAATAACTGCGAATATGAACGAATAATCTGCGAACGGCCAATTGTGCTCAAATTGAGCTGTGGTGTGGCTTCGCGGTAGATTTGGCCAGCTTGACCACCGGTTGCGTTACTACAACACATTGCCGGATTTGAACGTAAATTCCGCGAGTACGTTGCTATTTGAACGTATAAACTGCGAATATCCTGCCCACGATAAGGCCGTCTCCTCTATTCAGTACGTGAGAGCTGTACGGCACTACACGACAAAGGTTCATTCACAGTTTATTCGTTCATATTCGCAGTTATTTCGTTCTTCGACAACAGCAGTGATCCCATTGATGAACTTCACATGCGTAGGAGAGGACGCGAGCAGCAATTCACAGTTTCGCATTACCGTCGCATCCGCCAATACCGGGTCTGATGAGGTCTATTGGATTGCAAAGGGGTATTGAATGGCCAAGTACGCACACTTCGACAGTGGTGCCGAAGCTCCGCAGCAAGTCATCGGATGGTTCGACATGGATACGTTCGAGTATCCGAATCTTCCTCCCCGATCCGGTTTGATCGAAATGACCGAGGATCAGTGGGAAAAGCATTTCAACAATCTTAACGGTTGGGCCGTCAGCAATGGCGCACTGATCGAGTCTTCGTAAGGAATCCACGATGAAAAGGCTGATTGTCGCGGCGCTGTTTGCGCTGTTTGCGCCGTTGGTTGCGCTCGCCCAGACAAATTCGAGTCCGACGTTCAACAACATGACCGTGAATGGCACGGCCACGTTCGCGAACTCGCCCACCTTCACCGGCACGGTGACGATTCCGAGCGGAGCCTTGATCGCAGGCTATCTCACGACTTCATCGGCCGCCTCGATCTATGCGCCATTGGCGTCTCCCGCGCTGACTGGCACGCCGACGGCACCCACTGCGACTGCCGGGACGAGCGCAACCCAGATTGCATCGACCGCATTTGTTGGGAGTGCGATCGGAAATTATTCATCCGTTCAAGGTATCAGTGTTGCATCCACGCTGACAAGCGCTAATGCGGGCAAGGCGATTCAGATCCTTGCGCCTATAGTCGTCACGCTTCCTTCGGCAAGCGCAATGCCTCCGGGCGGTGCGATTACGATATTCGGTGGCATAAATGGTGGATATATCCAACGCCAAGGAAGTGACAATATATATTACGGCGGTCAGAACGTATCTAAGTTCAGCGTTAATTTAGGGGATACTGTAGCATTATCCACTGATGGAACCAACTGGTTTCAGTCAACTGCCGCCTATAAGGACTGCGCTAACATCATGAATTTTGGTGGCGACAACACGAATACCAATGATAACAGCGCTGCGTTTTCGGCCGCGATTGCCGGCTCTAGCGCAGGGAGTTCGCAATTATGCGTTTATTTTCCGCCCGGCACCTTCAAATTCACATCGGCCCCGTCCTATACATTTTTGGCTAATGGTGCGTCACTTTCTATTCAAGGCGCCGGTCAGGATGTGTCGACACTCAATTTCGTGTCCGTCAACGGGATTACGGTAAATTATCCGGCTTACACAAATTCGGTTTCCGTATCTGGACTCACATTTACAACAAACGGAACGGGTTCTTACACGGGACTGACTCTCAACCAATCCGGCACGGCCTTCTTCGGAACTGTTCCCGCAGCTTCCGTACTGAACAATGTTGTTTTTCGAGGCGTTGACGGATATCAAGCCACCGATTATTGGGGTACTGCTCTATCAGTTTCTGGCGTGTCAAATGTCAACATTTGGGCATCAGGGTTTTGGGGAGCCTCTGCCTTGTCTGGAACGGGTATCCACTATGTCGGCAGTGGATCAATTTATCCAGTTCAGGAGAACGTGGTCGGGTCTGTGTTCAGCGGTCTGAACATCGGTATCAATTATGATACGAACACCCAAGGCGTCAGTGTCAGCGCTTCGAACTTCACGAACGTCAATGTCGGCGTGAATGTTCCATGGGGCATTTCTGGGACCAGTCAATTGACCATCATGGGATCGCAGTTTAACTGCAAGATCGCCTGCGTTAATATGTATACGGGTGTTGATTCCACAATAATTCAAGGCAACTTGTTCTTTTGTGCGCAGGCGGTGAATTGTATTTATCTTAATCCCGCGAGTAGTACGATGATCGTCGGAAATGCCTTTGTGCCAGCCAACGGGGGAGAAACGGCAAATGCGGCGATTACATTTAATGGATACAGGGCGTTTAGTTCAATTGTGACAGGAAATCAATGCTCTGGTATGGTCACCTGCGTAAACCTTCAGAAGGGTGCCAAATACGTCAATGTTCAGAGCAATTCATATTCAGGGAATACCAACAACGTCGTCAACTTATGCAGTACTGGTTGTACGGTTGGTGGTGGTTCTCCGTAAGTATCGGAATTGACAAAACTGGGCCAGATTCGGCCTAGTTTTGTTTTATCGATAAACCCATATCTTCGGTCGTTGATGTAGAATTTGCTTCCTCGTTACCAAACTGCGGGCGGCACATCAATGGACAGGCGATCAAAGATTCTTGAAGGGATAACACGCAACCATCAGGGTATCGAAATTGGCCCATGGTTTAACCCTATTGCGCCGAAGCGAGAAGGGTTCAACTGTCTTTCGCTCGATGTGTACGATACGGAGACGCTGCTGTCCAAGGCGTCGGAGGATGGAAGCATCTCCAAGGAGCAGCTTTCGCAGATCGAGGCCGTGGATTTGGTCGGATCATCAGTGGAGATCGAATCCATCGTCCGCGAAAAGGGTCTGATAGGCCAGATTGACTACATCGTCTCATCGCACAACCTGGAACATATCCCGGACCCGATCAAATTCCTGCAAGGGTGCAGCCGCATCCTGAAGGTGGGCGGCATTCTCTCGTTGGCGGTTCCTGACAAGCGCGGTTGCTTCGATCATTTCAGGCCGCATAGTTCGCTGGGTGACTGGCTGGAAGCATATTTTGAGAAGCGACAGAAGCCGACCTTGCGACAGGTTTTCGAGGCGCATCAGCTTGGTGCGCTTTACAACGGCTCAGGTGCATTCGGTCTCGGGGTGAATAGCTCACAGATCCAGCCGACCAACAACATTCAGCACGGTTTCGATTTCTGGGTCGAACAGGTGCGCGACGGGGATCGCCAATACAACGATGCGCATTGCTGGACGTTGACGCCAGCAGTGTTTGAGCTTTTCGTCTTAGACCTCGCGATCCTGGGTCTCTTAAAATTCAAGCTCGAGTCCATCGTGAGCGAGGATTTTGAATTTCATGCCCGTCTAAGGGCGATGGGCAAAGATTGGTCGCCGGGATATTCGAAGGAAGAATATTTCCACATCAGGACCAACCTCATCCATAGAGTTCAGGCTGAGCAGGCCGAGAATTGCCGACCGGTCGGCGAAGAATCTCATGACACCATTGCGCTGAAGCGGGAAAACCAAGCGCTCAAGATGCGAGTGCGCGATCTCGAAGACTCCACATCGTGGAGGATTACATTGCCACTCCGAAGATTCATTACGTTGATCAGGTCTGGATTTGCCAGCCGCCAGAAAATTTGAGATCTAGGGATCGATATCAAACAAAAGCCGCCTCGAGGTATGCGGTCTTTTAATGACGCCCCTCTGTCAACAGGGGGATGCGGACAAAATCTTGGACTGGGTTATGCCGTAATTGGTAACCGGTCAATTAACAACGCCGTGCAGAGGGCACATCGGTAGGTAGCATCAATGTTCCGCGAAGAGGGTATCGAGTGGGTAAGGTAACGCGAGCATCGGCATCTCATGCCGATGAAAATACTTCAGCGACTTCGTCTCAGAATCGGTGGGCACACCAGTTCCGCCTATGATTTTGCAGGCAAACAACGTCACTACGTATTCGACCTCATCGCCGTTGGGGTATCTGTATCGGAAGGAGCGGCCGCCGAACACACCGAGAACGCGGCTCACGCTTACGTCGTAGCCCGTTTCCTCCATTACCTCCCGAACGATTGCGTCTTCGGGCGACTCCCCGAGTTCGATCCCACCGGCAGGAAGGCTCCAAGGTTCACCAGTTGCTTTCTCTTGCAAAAGAAGCCGTCCATCCTCATCATGAATCACGGCGGCTACTGACGGGCTCAGAATCAGTCCGCTGCCTACATGGCTACGTAGCCATTGGATATAGTTTTTGTTGCCCATGATTTTAAAAGATCAGATTCCAGGGGAGTAAAGTATTGTAGTCCTCTACACTCGTAGCATCGGGAAGTAAGGTGAATAACTTCACAAGGTATCGATATCGCTCAATTCTATTTGCCTTGCAAGTCTCGATGAGGGAGTACAGGTTGGCGTTGGCCTGCGCGCCGNAAAGATCAGATTCCAGGGGAGTAAAGTATTGTAGTCCTCTACACTCGTAGCATCGGGAAGTAAGGTGAATAACTTCACAAGGTATCGATATCGCTCAATTCTATTTGCCTTGCAAGTCTCGATGAGGGAGTACAGGTTGGCGTTGGCCTGCGCGCCGGCGACCGTATCGGAGAACAGCCAGCCCTTGCGGCCGACGACGAACCGCCTGATCGCGTTCTCACACGAGTTGTTCGAGATCGGCCAGTTGCCGTTACCGACGTAGCGGACCAGCTTGGGCCACTGTCCGCTCATGTACTGCAACGCCTTGCCGAGCAGGCTCGACGGCACGACGCCCGGCAGATGCTCGCCAGCATGCGCTCGATGATGGCGAGCACGCCGGCGCTGTACCGGGAGCGCAGTCGCTGCCGGCATTCAAGCTTCCACTTCGCGCTGCGCGCCTCGGCCGCGAACAGCTTGCCGATCAGCACGACGAAGCGCGTGGCCAGCAGATCCGGCGAGCGCGCAGCCTTCTCCTGTTACGCGGCGTCTCAACTTTACGCCAATCGGCCGGAAACCCGCGCCACACAAGGTTCTTCGTAAGCGCTAAATTCAGCATACCGTAAGCGGTCTTTGAAGGACGCCTATCTCCTCCATCTGCGTCACACTCGGTTAAGATCGACTTGCCGTGAGCGGCGAGTTTGCTCAGCGGCAGATCGTCGCCTCTACCCAGCGGACTTTTCGCTCATGCCATCAACTGATTTCGAAGCACACCTCGTTGCCCTTGCGCGAGAGTCTTCATGGTTTTGGCCTGCACTGGTTGCAGTCCGGTCCCTGAATCTACCCTCCTGGTGCATTGGTGCTGGTGCCGTACGGAACCTCGTCTGGGACTCTTTGCATGGATTGGAGACATCGTCAGCATTGCGTGACGTCGATGTTGCGTACTTCGATGGCGCTGATCTTTCTGCAGAGCGCGACGCAACGTTTCAGTCTCATCTAAGCAGGATGCACCCCCAATTGCCATGGGAGGTCACCAATCAAGCCGCCGTTCATACCTGGTTCGAGGCGGCTTTTGGTTACGCCGTGCCACCATTGAAGTCGCTGGAGGCCGCCGTCGCGTCGTGGCCAGAGTATGCAACCGCAGTCGGGTTGACTCTACTTCCTGATGACACGATCAAGGTTCTTGCACCGTATGGGCTGGATGACTTGTTCGCCATGGTGGTTCGTCGGAATCCCGAGCGAGTCAGTGTCGCGACGTATCGGCAGCGGGTACAAGAGAAGCAGTATCGCAATCGCTGGCCTCGCGTGACCATCGTTCACTGCTAAGGGCCCGTACTCGGTGGCTCGCCAGTCGGTTGGTTATTGTATGGTGACGCCCAAGGCAGCAGGGCCGCGTAGCTGTCAGCGGTTGAAGCGTGCGGCAGATTAGCAAACAGTCAGACGAGATAGCGGTATGGGTCGATGCCATTCGCCTTGCAGGTCACGACCAGTGAGTAGAGATTGGCGCTGGCCTGTGCGCCGGCAACCGTATCGGAGAACAGCCAGCCCTTGCGTCCGACGACGAATGGCCGAATTGCGTTCTCACACAAATTGTTCGAGACCGGCCAGTTGCCGTTCTCCACGTAGCGGACCAGCTTGGGCCACTGTCCGTTCAGATACTGCAATGCCTTGCTGAGCAGACTCGACGGCACGACGCCCGGTAGATGCTCGACCAGCATGCGCTCGATGGTAAGCGGTCATCTAACGACGCCGCACGTGCGCACGACCGACGTTAACTTCGTCGGATGAGACTACTTGATAGACGCTGGGAATCGATAGTTTACGAAGTGCTCCTCAGTAGACGTGACTTGAAATTTCATCGATTCGTAGAACGCAACAGCCTCAGAGTTCGAGCGGAAGCAAGACAGTGTGATGACCTTTCCTGTCCGCGAGGACTCTGACATCAGCGATGTCAGAATGTTTTTCCCGATTCCTCTTCGCTGGAAGCTTGACTTCAGTATCAGAAGCGACAGGTGAATGGCGTCGTCTAGCATCCTGATGACCGCGTAACCTGCTGTATCGGCGCCAACTTGGATCAATCGTATGTCAGAGTGGGAGTAGGACTCTGCAAATCGACGTCGTTGAAACTCATCATCCCAACCGAACGCCAGATCGATGTGATCGCGCAGAGCAGCCTCATATTGCGCGAAGAGCTCCTGCGTTTCAGCTGCGCTTTCTTCGAAGGGGACCAGCGTGACCCTGTTCACCAGACTGTCATTCATCGGGGATGTAAGCTCGTAAGCGGTACGATCGTTTAGTTTAGATCAGGACAATAATTGTACGCGGTCTTTTAACGACGCCCCTCAGCGGTTGAGGGCAACAGGCATTCTCCAAGGCATGAGATCGGCGTAGTCG
>NZ_JAWJWL010000063.1:0-10544 GCF_034721475.1 Burkholderia alba
ATCCGGTACTCAGTGAAGACGATATGCTGGGCGGAATCCTCAAATTTGATTTTTGAGAGGAAGAGCTCGTGCTTCGGCCCCCAGCGCGTGCCAGTATAGGAAAGTCCATGACGAAGCAGGAACGATTTGAGCCTCTGCCGCACTCGACGATGGTCGTTCACGGCGTCCTCGCGGGCGCGAACCAGATCACGGATGGCTTCGTCCTGCGGTTCGGGAACAGCAACCGGCACCAGTTCTCCAGCGCGGTGAAGTCTGGCAAGCAGCAAGGCGTCGCGACGATCGGTCTTGATCCTGTCGGCCGGCCGTCGGGCGACCCGGGACGGAGCAACTACTTCGCATTGGTAGCCTTGTTTGCGTAATGCTCGCACGAGTCCGTAGCCGCATGGCCCTGCTTCGTAACAGATGCTTAACTCAGAGGGCTTGCCAAGCGTGGAAAGCGCCTTGGTCAAGGAAATAACGCTGTAGCCGGTGGTGCCGACGAATTGGGGATCATCGTGAGTGTGCGCGCGTGCGTTCGCAATCGCGATGGAGTCCTTGTGAACATCTAGCCCGATGTAAAGCTTGATCTCGTCCATGACTGTCTCCGCCGCTCCGTGAGGAGCGTCTGATTATCGACCGGACGCCAACTCCGCGTTTCCCTGAAGGCCATCATGTCTTAATCACTATTCTTGGCGCTGAGGCGTCGCTAATTCATGTAGATGATAATTATTAAATTTGCGTGTGATGCGGGGATTTTGCAATTGTGATTGCTGCTTATATATGAGTTGCGCGGGGCGATGTTTGAAAACTTTTCAACTGAAGCAAATGGTTAGGTGGTTATCGCTCGATTCAGAATGAATGCGTCATTCCTATCGTGATGTTCAGTCGTGCATTGTTTCCGTTGGCTACTGGGTTGCCGGTTGAGAGCTCGCCGGAGTCGATAGTTGAACCCCAGTAGCCGGCATAGGATCCTGTCCATCGATTGAAATTCATTCCGGCAACAAATATCGTTCTTTTCGATAATGAATAATCGAGAACGAAATATATCGTTTGAAGTTTTCCATTCCCAGGCACGCCGAGCACTGATCCACCTGTCACTATACCCTGCGCGTAGGCAATCTTCCAAGTGAGCAACGGGGTCACGTTCCAGCTGAGGCCAGCCTCGAAGAAATTTAGCTTTTGGCTTGTGGGTGAATTGGCGATAAAACCACTGTTGTTGATACCCGTGAATCCTGCATCGCGCCCGACGTGCATATATGAAGCAGATAAAATTACTTTATCGAGTTTATACGTGCTCCCAAGAGACAGGACATTGTTCGTTTTGCCGGTGTTTTGTTTTGTGGTTTGGTATACTCCTAACAACATTAATGGACCGGTTTCATATCCCAGTGTTCCTGCAAGGGTGTGGCCACCCAGCGCTGATTCAGTCTAGCCTCCAAATGCATACATCGCACCGACAGTGATACCATTAGCTACCATTCGGTAGCGAACAGCATTGTCAAATCGCGTGCCAGAGTAAACGACCGGCCAGACATCTTCGATCGTTATCCCGCCTCCATGTACTGGATCTCCGAGAGCTAATGGTTCTGCAGCACTACCATACGTGTTCAGTCGGCCCATATCAAAGCGCCCAACTATCGTGGTTAAACCGACACTAGCCTCACTGCCAAAAAATCCTTGAGTAAAACCGGCGATTGATTGTGCGCCATTGTTCAAATTAAATGGAGATTCTAATTTGAAATGGGCATTCGTTCCTCCGCCAAGATCTTCGCTACCTGTTAGCCCCCAGAAATTTGTAGCGTCAATGGTCCCAGGCTGCATTGAGATGGAGTGATCTCCAGCAGGATTGGCATGTGTCGCATAGTTTACGGCTGCTGAAATTGTTCCGTACAGAGTGATGCTGGATTGAGCATGCGTTGCTGTCGATGCAGCTCCGATCAGGAGGGGTACTAGTAGGGGGTTTTTCATACCATATCCCTGTAAATTTTATAAAATTTGATAATTGTTAGAGATTCTAAATTGATTAATCAATCCGAGGCTGATCGATTCTAGCCGATGAACGACATGATCCAACCCTAGGACAATCCTTGTTCAGAAACGTGCTCGACAACGTGACGAGGAGCTGACCTGCGGCGGAATTTTGTAGCCAATCAGGCAGTGGTCTCGCGTCGATATTATCGGAATCCAGCCAGGCTCGACGGACCGTGGCGGGAGGTTGATAGCGATGTGCGCTATGGGGTCGGCGCTCGTTGTAGAACTGTCGCCAGCGTTCGATGAGCACCTTGGCTTCGGCGCGGCTGCGGAACCATTCCCGGTTCAGCAATTCGTCACGCAGTTTGCCGTTGAAGCTCTCGACGAACCCGTTTTGCCACGGACTGCCTGGCGCGATGAAGGCCGGGCCGATTGTAACATCTCGCAGCCAGCGCATGACCTTGACGGCGGTAAATTCGGCGCCGTTGTCCGACCGTACGAACGCAGGCTTGCCGTACAGCCGCATCAGTCGCGACAGCGTCAGAATCACATCCTGCGACCGCAGGCTGGCGCCGACCTCGATCGGCCAGGCACTCGCGGGTGTATTCATCGATCACGCAAAGCATCTTCAACGCCCGCCCATCCACCAACTGGTCGTGCACAAAGTCGTAGCTCCATACCGAATTGGGTTGTGTCGCACCGGGCAGGCGAATGTCGTTGCCACAACGACGACGGCGAGGACGCCGCCGCGGAATGTTGAGCGGCAAGACTCGCCACATTCGCCGCACGTGTCAAATGAACTAAAGTCGTCCAGTTCCACCGACTAGTTTATAAGGGCTGGCGAGCGATGCCAGATAACTTTACGTCATTCTTGATTGCCATAAACTTGTCCATTTTGCTGTATTTGACCTAAAGTAAACCAATATCGCTGCTCCAGTGTTCCCGCCATGCGTGTACCCGAATCCATGCCCATTTCCCGGCTGCCCAAGCAGACGCTTCATCATGTGTGGTCACCGAAGCTGCAGCGCGCACTGGTGTTCACCTCACTTGACCAGATCCGCCTGTGGGTCATGCTCGAAGCAAATCCGGCTGTCACGACATACTGCGAGCGGCCCCCTCGTATCGGTCCAGCCAGATCCGCCTCCGGATTTCTGGCTGCTACGAGACGGTCGACCTCAATATCTGACTCTCGCCCAGGCCAGCGAGCCGCCCCTTCAAGTTCAGGTCCCTGCCGGCGCACCGTCCCTGCCGCTTGTTCAGACCGTCCAGCCGGCCGAGCTTGACGAATATCGTGTGTGGATTCTGAACTGGATGACTTTGCTGCCCTATCTGAACACAGGGCGGCGGCTGGTTACCACGGCCCTTGCGAATGATGTCCTCGCTTTTTTCGAACACGAAGCATCCTTTCTTGAACTTGAACGCCACTTCGCACGGCACGATCCTGTCCTGATTCGTACCGCCGCCATTGCTGGCCTGCACGCAGGTTATCTTCTGAGCCCCGATCTCGTCACCCGGTCCTGGGCGTTGGACTCCCGCATACATCGGTTTGCGCAGACAGGACATTATGCGACGTAGCGACATCCCGGAACCTCTCACCGACGCCAGACTGTGGCCATCCGTTGATCCACGCGCGCTCGATCCATCACGGCGCAAGATCTACGTGCAACGTGAGCAAGCCATGCTGGCCTATCTGGGCGGTACACCGCTTGCGGACATCACCCGGGACCATAAGATCGACCCCAGCTTTCTTTCACGATTACTGACGCGCTGTCTGGCCGCGCACGTTGACGGCCGGATTCAGGGATTCAGGGGACTCATTCCACATGCACGCGCTAAAACCTATCGCCGAAGCAAACCGGCAGATCGCCAAACGTCGCATGGTGGCCTGAGTGGCGCTATCGGACAGTTGTTCGAACGCCTGCCCCAACTCCCCCGCATCATCGAACGGCAGATTGGCAACGGCCATCTGGGAATGACCCGCACAAACCGCCTGTCAGGCCTTACCGAAACACACTCCATGGTGATAGCTGCATGCCTGGAAGCCGGACTGACGGCGGCCGACTACCCCCTGAATCAGGACGAGCGCGGATATCGGTCCTTCGCACGGTGGATCAGGCGACTGCTCGAAGATCGCATCCCGTTGCGCATACCTCATAACGACAGCCCCTGGGAAACGACGGTCAGACCATTCTCTGTCGTCGAACTCGACGGCCACAAGCTTGACCTGCGCCTGCGTGTACGTTTCATCGAGCCTTCAGGCATCAGCGTTGATCTCGAAACCGAGCGCCTGTTCGTGGTGACGATGATCGACATCTGCACCCGCGCCGTGATCGGCTGGCACGTTGTCCCTGCGCCCGAATACGATCACCACGACGTACTCGCGACGCTACAGGATGCGTTACGCCCCAGACGTAAACGCGATCACTTCGCGATTCCTGGCCTCGGTTACCGCGAGGGTGCCGGCTTTGTCTCCGAACTGCCCGAACTGGCCTACGCCTGCTGGGATGTGCTGAAGGTCGACAATGCCGCGTCTCATCTCACTGAAGACGCCTTCGCGCCTGTCTGTGAATTCGTCGGTTGCCGGATGGAAGCTGGTCCTGTAGGTGAACCCACCGGACGTCCCCTTATAGAACACTTTTTCCTGACGCTGACCGACCGGATGTCCCGCAGAGTACACGGTACGACGAGACGTCACCCCAACGATCCCGTCGGCAGGAAAGGCAGGCAAACACCTGTCAACCAGCTGATCACGCTCGGAGAGCTCGAAGAGCTGCTGGACGTCACGATTGCCAACTATCACTGCACGCCGCACGATGGCCTGAATGGCCGAACCCCACTTGAAGCAATGCGCCTGGCGCTCGATCATCACACCACGCCGGTTCGAACCCTGTCAGCTTTTCTGCGATCCCGCCTGCACCAGCTTCAGTCGGTCCATCTTTGCACGGTCCGCGGTAGCGTTGCAAGCGGTACCGCACCGTATATCAGCCTGTATGGCGCCCGTTATAGCAGTGAGGTCATGCAGCGGGCAACCGGGCTGTTGCGCCAGCCCATTCGGGTTTATCCAAATCCGGCCGATATGCGCGAAGCGTGGGCGTATCTGCCCAATGGAGCCGAACTGGGTCGACTCAGTGTACTGGAAGGCTGGCGCTACAGCCGTCACACCTTGCGTCTGCGTCGCCATATCCTGCGCCAGCGCCGCCTTGGCCGGTTCACTTTCTCTGGCGAACAGGATCCGGTTCAACTGCTGTCGAAGTCGCAACGCAATGCGTCCAGACGGAGCAGAAAGGATGGCACGGTCGGCATGCAACTCTCCCGCATGGAAGAGCCCGCAGGTGCCACGAACCTCCCCATCGTACGATCGCAACAGGAAGGCGACGAAGCTGTCGTCGATTTCGGTGACTTGACCGTACAGAACCGATGATTCGAGGAAACGTATGGCTACCGCCCCGCAGCGACCCGCGTGTCTGGAAGATCATCCCGTCAGCCGTCGTACCTACCGGATACCGACACCGTCTATCGCGGCCTTTCGCACCCTGGTCGACGAATGTCTGCTGCTGTATATCACCGGTGCATTGATCCACGGGGCGACCACGTATTGGAAAGACCTGTGCCATCGAGTTCATCCGCCGCGATCTCGAACGGCGTCATCCAAGGCTGTCGATCTACAGGATGCGCTGTCTGCGTTCACAAACTCCTTCGGAGAACAGCTTTTTCTCATCCCTGCTGCACGCGGCAAATCATCCGGCGCAAAACGGCGCGTCAAAGGCCGCCCTTCGCGGGCGGCTCCTACACAAACTGAGACAGGTAGCCGACGCGAAGGGCGATGAACGGATCGTTCTGTTTGCTGACGAAGCGCAGAATCTGCATGAGTTTCACTATGAATGGTTACGTGACCTGCATGATGAGCTGGAAAGCAACGGATTGCGCCTGTTTGTCTTTCTGGTAGGTCAGTCCCAACTCGTCGCGCAGAAATCCGCCTTTCAGGCGCAGGACAAAAACCAGATCGTTGCGCGCTTCATGGTGGAAGAGCTGGCGTTTCGCGGCATCACCTCGCTCGCCGAATGTCGTGCCGTGCTCAAAGCATACGATCAGGGTGAGTATCCTGAGGCGTCCGGCTGGTGCTATACACGCTTTCATGTTCCTCAGGCTTATGAAGCCGGCTTGCGCATGCAGGACTCCGCGGGTGCCCTATGGCATGCTTTCGAGGATGCCCACATTAAGGCCCAGCTCGAAGGTCCAGTCGACATTCCCATGAAATACTTCACCGCGGCCGCCGAGGCTGCCCTTCTAATCAGTAGTGCCAATGATAATCCAACCATAACCTTCGATGTATCTTTCTGGATATCCATGGTCGAGCGCAGCAGGTACGTCATGGCGCAGAAGGCCGGCGGCGCCACGCTATCGGCGATCAGCAGATGACAGATCATGTGTGAGGTCCGACTTGAAGAAACCAAGCCTATCCTCTGGAATCCAGCAGACACAGCCCTGGCAAACTACACGTCGCGCCCTGAGTGGAGCTCCGCCGGGGAATCCAAGTGGATGCGGCTGTCGAAATTTTCGCTGATCAACCGATTGACGGTGGCCGAGCTATCAAAGCTGATCCTCCTACTGCCAGCGAGGGAGATCCTCCCCACAAAGGGCGTTGATCTGCGTTGTGCCGATCAATTTGACCCCGTCCGCCTGGAAGATCTGCTGCAGATCACACCCAACGATGTAACCGCGGCATTTTGTTACCGCTCACCTAGGCTCCCCGTCGCAAGCGCCGAGCTACGCTATTGTCGCGAATGTCTGCGACAGGGTTTTCACGCCGCATGGTTTCAGTGGCGTTTCATCTCGCGCTGCCCCGTGCATCACCTTGTCCTTAAACTCGGTTGCCCCCGGTGCGCAGAATCAATTCCATACGCGCTGCACGGTGACATGGCGGAACATCCACTCACATGCAAGCGATGCGGGGCACACTGGGTACCCGCCTTGCACTTGCCCGGATGGAGATGCACACCGGTCTCAGGACGCTCCGCCCGGATTCTGCGCAGGTGGCAGGCATATATCGCCGGACCCATCGAATCCCTTTGCGAATTTCCACGTCGACAACACGACCCCCTCAAGGGCCAGTTTCTCGCAGTGCATCGCAGTCACACAATATTGCTCGCCACACCGCGCATCTCCGTATGTCGAATCGGCTTTACGATGCTCCGCCGCCCACTGTTCTGGAACTACTGGCAACGCGCCCCCGGTCTTCCCAGGATCAGCTCCGTCCGGTACCTGATATACTCGAATCCCGTTCGTCGCACTTCAGACAGCGCGATTGGCCTCACTTCGCTCAGCGCTTTCTTGCACTCGAGCAAACGCTCCAGCATTCCCAGACCCAGCTCTTCGGACGCGTGGTACACGGCATCGACAGGACTACGTGGCATACGTTGTGCCGTCGGCAATTCGCTATCGCCATCGATGTCATCACTGTAGAAACAGCTGCTGCTGTCGACTGGCATTTGAGCTGGCTCGGTTTCGCCCGCACCTGTGCTCACGCGCTTCGCCCCTTGACCCCGGCGCTTGGTCTGTCCGGCTGGCTGGCGCACTGCCCAGATCGCCCGCAAAGTTTCACGTATGCTGCCTGGACCGGTCAGTTGATAGTCTGGTTGCGGGAAGATCTCGCAACGTCCGCCTGGACCTAGCATCGTTTTGCACTGTTTATGCGCCCGCGGAAATTCTATCTCCTGCGCCCCGCTCTCGCGCATCCAGCTGAACTTGCCGCGTTGCGCTCAGCACAGTATCGACAGGACGTCGCTTCAAATTCGCGCAAATCCTCGTCGTCGGAAGCACTCACCACATCAACGGATTAGATAACTTTACGTCAATTTAACGATAAGACTCAGATTAATAAAGGTTTTTATCGTCCGCCTTCATGAAGTTTATTCGATTGGACGGCTTTAGGTCATTTCCCGGACGACTTTACTTCGTTTGACAGCTACGCTCCAGTTGACGCAACAAACCCTCCGGACATGCACGCGCTGTGTTGAATAGCGCCGCATCGCGTCTCGACCAGCTCGTCGACGCGCTCGAGGCGGCCGCCGACACCCTGCACCCGGATGAAGCTGATCGCCTCTGGCATCAGCTGCAGGCGATCGCAAAAACGTTGCGACGAGCCGGCCATCTGCGACCGCTGCCGGCGCGGCGCGTGCCGGCACCGCCGCCTGGCCAAATGGATTTGGTTGACGAGCTCGACACATCGCGCATTGAATCCTGGACGACGCACCATGCCACCTATATGAACGCGTCCCGTTTGCAACAGTTTTCGTGTGTTCAGACTGACAGGATGGGCTGCAGCTCTATATCCGGCCTTGTTGCAGCCGATACTGCCGCTGCGGGCCCCTATGAAATTCGCTGACTCGCACCTCATTCTCCAAGCGAGCTAGTAGCTCGTGGCGGCATTCAGGTTTAGCGAGTCCCGGTCCTACCTGGCTTGTCATCACACTCGATTGCTGCGCAACCTTTCGACGTTCACCCTGTGCTAAACGTTAATCTTCAACGTGGTATTCACCGATCAAGCCGGCTTCACGCTCACGTAACCTTTTTGGTACGGCCGGTCATGGGCCAGTACCGCCCAGATCGTCCGCGCCATCTTGTTGGCCAATGCGACGATCACCACATTCGGCGGTCGGCGCCTCTTCATCTGCTCGACCCACTCACCGGGCTCTTTCGCGTGCATCAGCACACTTCGTGCACCGTGGATCAGTAGCGTGCGCAGATACGTGTCGCCCCTCTTGCTGATCCCGTGCAGGTTCACCTTGCCGCCCGATCCGGTTTGCTTCGGCACTAACCCGGCCCACGCTGCGAATTCCCGTCCCGAACTGAACGCCTTCGGGTCGCCCATCATTGCCACCGCTGCGGTGGCTGTCAGCAATCCCACGCCAGGGATTTCGCTGATCGCCTTCACGGCCTTGTCTTCCTTCTTCCATTCGCGCATCCGGCGTTCGATTTCGGCAATTTGTTCGTCGAGCTTTGCCAACCCGTTCCATTGCTCTCGCAACGTATCGATCAGTGCCGCTGGCAAGCGCTCTGCAATTCGGCCAAACGCAGTCGGTATTTCCGCGTCCAGCTTCGCCCGTCCCTTGCTCATCACCTCGCCGTATTCGGTCAGCAAGCCACGTAGTCCATTGACCTGCATCGTGCGGAACTTCACCAACTGCTCGCGCATCCGGTGCAGCGCCAGCATCGCCTGCTGCATCTCGGTCTTCACTGCCACCGGCTTGCTTGGCTGCTGTACCGCAAGCCAAATCGCCCGGGCATCCGCCGCGTCGTTCTTGTTCCGGATGTTGAACGCCTTCACGAACTCAGCCGGCATCAGCCTGACCTCATGACCCATCTGCGTGAGTTGCCGAGCCCAGTGGTGGGCTCCACCACACGCTTCCATCCCGATCAGGCAGGCCGCACGGTTCGCGAAGTGCTCCAAGAACTTCTCCCGCTTGATTGCCTTGTTCACGATCTCGCCGGTTTCCCGGTCAACGTAATGCACTTGGAATACTCGCTTGGCGATGTCGACACCTACGGCCATACTGTTCATCGTGGATCCTCCGATTGCCAGAAAATGCATGCATTTTCTACCTGGGCACATCGATGCCGTTGGCCCGTGAGGATCCACCTTCATTCTTCGCTCACTCGGTCACGGGGTGGGACGCGTTCATTTCAATTCTCCGAATGACCACGTGTCGGCGAACGTTGTCGGGACCTGGCGCCTCTTCATAGGGGAAGGACCATGTCATGACACGGTTCGTATCGCCGACACAGCGGCGAGTTCACACGACTCAAACGACCCCAGACCATAAAATTACGATGCGTTCAAATCCTCGTACTACTATAGACTGGCTGCTTAAAACGAATGAAACCCTTGTGTTGATTTCCACAGAGTCTTAACCCACTTCGGTGGAAATCAACAGATGGATGTCTGTCTGCGTGCACGGGCGCCAATTAGGTGTTTCAAATCGCGGTGTAGCAGGGCAGGAGATCGCGATCATCCGGGTCTCGATGCTATGTGCGGCCGCGAGGTGTTCAGGGTTCTCGATCGAGGGGCTGCTCCAATCTCAATGATGGGGTATGCTCCACGTTACAATCCCTACCACAACATTACGATTTTTAGCAAAGTAATAGTCTTCATTATTAACGAGTACACCATCCACGTATCGCTTAAACGTGATGTATCCATGTTCGTTCGTATCTTCGATTGTTCGATAATGCGTATATTGACAAGATCTGCGAACCGAGTACGCTGTTGCCCCAACGACTTCACATCCTGCCACTTCTTTCCAAGACACATCTTTGGTCACTTTAGCATTTGCCGAGGATACGTACATGGCGCTCATGAATAAAGCAAATATGCAAATAGAGATTCTATGGATCATGATTAGACGCCCCTTTCTATCACAGCACATGGATCGATATTTTTATATCTATAGTAAATAATAATTAAAGCACTCGCCTACAACGACGCAACCTCGCATGGAATGCAATCGCCCCATTTATATGGTTCATCGCGGATTACCGGGGAAGGCAGCGCGGATCTTGAGGAAGAAGTATTGCTCATCCCGGTAGCCGTAGGC
>NZ_JAWJWL010000064.1:0-5137 GCF_034721475.1 Burkholderia alba
ACCGTGCCGTCCTTCCGGTCGGCATTGGAACCTCGCGCGCAGCCGCTCAGGTCCGTGGTGACGATCGCCGGATCGTAATAGGTCGGCTTCGCGAAATCGGCGATGTTGCTCAGATCGGGGAAATACGCTTTCTGGACGCCAAACTCCCCGCCGATTCCCGACACCCAGATCGATGCGCCCGCGGAGGAATACGACGAACGCACGCCCTTGGCGTTGACCGCGGCCACGGTAATCGTGCCGATGAAGTTGTTGAACGGGTCCGTGGAGGACGAAACGCAGCTGACCTTCAACGATTTTGCCTGGTCAGTACACAGTTCGATTAGCCCAAAGAAAACTTGATGATTATTGAAGTTGTTTCCCGCCGCCTTGACATAGATGCCGCCCTTGCCCTTGCGGGTGGACTGCATCAGCTTCTCCCAGGATCCCTGCTCCGCCAGCGATATCGCCGGATAACTCCTGAGCACCGACCCCCAGCTATTGTTGTACACGGCGACATCCTTCGACTCCAGCCCGTTGCCCCAGGAATAGCGGATATTGGTGTCCTGATTGGTATCGAGTCCATCCACATCTTTGGACAGGAAATTGAAGCCTTTCAAACGCGCCTCCGGCGCGACGCCGCGCCCGCCCTTGCCGTTCCAGCCAACCGCGCCGATGATGCCCGTCACGGCCGTCCCATGTTCGTCGTTGCCGTTGACCGGCGTCGGATCGTTCGAACCGTCGACGAAGTTCTTCGAACCGCCCGGCACGACGTTGCCCGCCAGATCCTCATGGCGAATTTCGAGGCCATCGTCGACCACGCCGACGATCACACCGTTGCCGCGAATGTTTCTCGCATGAAGATCCGTCAGATCCAGATCCACCTTGGCGACGGGCCGGGCATCCCCGATGACCGCCTGTCCCGTATTCTGGAGATGCCACTGATAGATGAAGAGTGGATCGTCCTTGGACGTCTGGGCGAAAGCGTTGCCACCAGCCCCTGTGGCAAGTAGCGATGCGACTAAAAGCCATGGATATTTCAGTGACATCATGTTGTACTCCTAATCATTAATCTTAAAGTCATGACAAGAAACAACCTAGTCCGCATATCGATAACCGCCGTTGCCTACAGTGGATCCTCCTTCTCGTGCTTCGGGCCGATTCGCCAGTATTTTTCACTCAAGCGACGCCTACTGCGCGCCTCGTTCTATTGCACAACACTTGTCACCCGCTTCGTTGCCCAGCACGAAATCACCTGAGGCACCCAAAATCCGTCGGTGGTTGGCCAAGCCACTTCTACTCTTGTTTTTATCGACGAACAACAGCACGTTGACAGCGCCCTCCACAGTACGAAGGGAACCGCCTTGACGGATGCCCCGAAACCGGCGCCCCCGCCCGCCCCTTACTTCACGATCGTAAAGGTCGTGGGCGTCACTGCAAAGAACACGTTGTTAGTGCAACTCACCCGGATGCGCGCCTTGTTCGATGCCACCGCCGGCAACGTGACCTTGGCCTTGCCGTTGTTGGGCGTGCTGGCCAGCAACGGATTGGGCAGGTAGCTATACCCGCCGTCCAGCGA
Organism: Burkholderia alba; assembly: GCF_034721475.1. NCBI lineage: Bacteria > Pseudomonadati > Pseudomonadota > Betaproteobacteria > Burkholderiales > Burkholderiaceae > Burkholderia > Burkholderia alba. The sequence goes on from NZ_JAWJWL010000064.1 coordinate 1,556, forward strand.
CAGATCCAGCTTGACGTTGGCACAGGCGATCGGCGCGACATCGGTCTGAGCCACATTCCAGCCCACGGTTTGCCCGGACCCCGCCGCCCATTTCACCGTGGCTCTCGGTGCCGTGACGGCGAATGCGCCACCGGTATCGACCACATTCACATACATGTTGCCGCTGGCCGTATTCGGTCCCACGCCCAGCGATCGGGCCATCGCCACGTTGTCGCGAACGGTCACGCGGAAGCTGAGTTTGCGGTTGGTCGCGGGATAGACTTCGCCGTTGCCGAGCGGTTCGTCGCCCAGCACGGCCGCCAAGTGCGGGAAGGTCTGCTCGTCCTCCACATGCGGCTTGACCGAACGGAAGATCGGTCCCTGGCCGTCGTCCTTCAATGCGCCGAACTGCTCCGGGCCGAAGTCGAACTGCTCCCAGGTGTAGGTCAGGCCGCTGGCCTTGCTCCCCTTGGCCGCTTTCACCTTCAAGGTGAAAGGCGTCCTGGCCGGAATCACGTAGTGCTGTCGGCCAGTCTCGATCGCGTTCGGCGGAAGCAGCGACTTCGGGTCGAGCCACGGCGCGCTGCTCTTGTTGAGCGTGCGCGTCGCACAGCTTCCGCCCGCGCTGGAAATCCAGTCCTGGATCATGCCGATGCTGCTGCTGTTGAAATACGGATCGGTATGCGGTTGATAGGAGAAGTCGGGGTAGTTCTCACGATACACGCCTGCGTAACCCATGATGGTGGAACCCTCTCCCGGCTCAACTGCGTCCTCTTCAGGCGTGCTGCGATTGCCGTTGAATGTATGGTATGAACCGAACGAATGACCCAATTCGTGCGCCACATAATCCACCGCGAACGCGTCGCCGACCGGATCGAGTCGGCCGGTGCTGCCCGCCGCTTTGGTAGCGTCCTGACAGGTGCTGGCGATCGACGCCATGCCACCAGTGCCATCGCCCGCCACCACGTGGCCGACATCGAAATTCTTGTTGCCGATCAACTTGGCAAGGTTCTTCACGTTCTTGTTGTTGATCGGATAGTCGCCGGGAGCCAAGCCCGCGTACGGGTCGCTCTTGGTGTCCGTATAAATGATCTTGTCTTCGCTGTCGATCAAAGTAAGGTGCACGCCCAGATCGTTCTCGTAGATTTCGTTGATACGGTTGACCATCGTTGCCACTGCGGCTAGTCCATCGACGACGGTGCCGCCGAAGCTCTTGGTATACGTGCTGGTCGCCGCCATGGCTAGGCGGTAGTCGTACATCACCGAGCCGCTCGCGCGGGCGCCGGTTGCGCTGCCACTCGCCTCCTTGCCCGAATTCTTCCGCACTCCGCTGCCGTTGAGCAGGTTCTTGTCGAACTTTTCCTCGTTAAACGGAGACGAACCCGGCAGTGCCGCCCGCCTGAACGACCAGTACACATCGCCACTGTCCGCCGCCTTGCTGGCCCGACCGGATAGCTGCCCTGCCGGTTGCACCAACCACATCCCATCATTGTCTCCGTACACCGCAGCTTGCAACCCTTGCGGCGTGAGGTCGACGCGGGCGCGGCGTCCCTTGTCGTCCACCCCCTTGTAGCTCTTCAACGCCGGATAGCGCTTAGCCAGGGCCGGTGGCAGCACGTCTGATTCAGACAAGGTGAAGTACGTCACCCCCCCTTCTGGCAGCGGCAACGCGAGCCTGTTGCCTTGCCCGCTCCGGATCGCCGCAGCGCTCGTCGACAATTCAGTCTTGAGGTTGCCCAGATCGAGCGTGACCGCTCGATAGAACGTGGGCACAGACGTCGCCGCGCCGCGCATCGAGACTGCCACCGAAGCCGGAACGTCCTGCCAGAGTCCCGCCGTATCGGCCGCCTCCGCCATCGATGCCCATCCCCAGGCGGCCATCACCATGTACGTCACCAAGAGCTTCTTCATATATTAGTCATCCTAAAAAATTGAATGAACCAGAACGGAAAATGCATTCCGGGACCCTTTTCACTTCGATTGGCCAATCGAAGGACTCACATGAATCGCGGACGCCCAGCCGCTTCCACTGTGCCCAGAACGGGAACCCGCGTAGACGATGCGGAATCGAGTGCGTTCCCGCGACCGGCATGGCAGGCGTCAGGATTCATCACCGGTCGGACATTCCGATAGAGGAAAACTGGCGGATTCCGCACAAAAGCGAACGACCACACTTGTGCCTCGCGACGAATTCCCGCGAAGCAAAGCAATCGTTCATGTCGGAATAGATGGACGGCGAACTACGTGAAGATATTCATGATGGCGGCCCTGTTGTTTATGTCGTATCGATAAACAGGCTATGTTCTTCGACACCTGCCCATTTGCGAATTCAAGTTGTGACAGATTGCGATCCGGCGCGATCGGCGTTTCCACGATCCGTCTGGGACAGCGCACCGGGTCGCTCCACCTCTCCGGCGTCGTTCAATCTGCGCTTTGAATATACTTCGTAATTTTTCGTAATGGAATATGAAAACCATGGAATTTCAAAAAAAATACAAATCGCTCAATTAATTAAAGCCCATTTATTGACAATCTCACCAATAAAAACCGATGCTCCGCCAGGAAGGATCTAATACAAAACTTCGCCGTTTGTCCGGCGGCACATGGCGTTGGTGCATGGATGCTGCCGGGATTGCGGTCCGAACGACCTTCGGACCGCTCGTCGCCAATCGTCCATATGCGACAGAACCGCAGGGCGAGCACCCATTCAACCAGCCCGCGGGCCCCGCGCACTGAATAACCCCCAGCTGCGCATCCGTCTCCACGCGCGCGACCTTGTCTTGCGCGCGCGGGGTCGCCGGCATCGTCAGCGGCGCGACCAACGTATAGAGCATCAACTTCGTGTTGTACGATCGCTAGCTTGGTCCTGCCCATCAGGTGGGCGCGAGCAATGTCGCGATCGGAATCGCCGGATGCGCGCGAGAATTTGACGGTACACAAACAATTCGAACCTCCGGTTGGCCATGGCTACTCCGTTCAAAAAAGAACGAGCGTACCGTCGCTGAGAAAGATCGAATCGCGTCTACCACCCGGTGCTGCTGGCACCGTCTCGCCAACGATCAGGTGGCCGCATTACGCCGCCCATCGCGTGGCCCATTCGGTGCCCGCGGACTGGCTCCATTACGCCGCCCAGGAGGCGTTGTCACGTTAACCCTGTCGCCCTAATTGCGGCCAGATGAGGTGATGTTCAGAAAACGCCGAGCGGATTTTGGGCGAGGCCGGTAAAAAGACGCCACGATTCGAACCGGGTCGCGAGCTGTTTTCGGTAAAGCGAGGCACGCAGCAAATGGCGCTTGAGGGCAAAGTGTTGCCAGATCGGACCGAAGCTCGACAGGAAGGTTTGCGTCTGGTCGGGCAGCCGGAAACCGCGCATCCGACGTTCGCGTTCGCGCGTGGGCTGATGGCTGTTCTCGGCACGATTGTTCACGCGCGCCGCAGGCTTGACGAAGACATGCTTGACGTTCGCGAGCACCGGTATTTCTGCTTTTGCCGCAGAATAGCTGCGCAGTTGATCGGTGACGATTTTCTTCGGCACCTCGGCACTGGCTGACAGTACCCGTTTGAAGAAGCGCTTCGCGGCAGTCTTATCGCGTCGCTTTTGCA
>NZ_JAWJWL010000064.1:5291-10047 GCF_034721475.1 Burkholderia alba
AGAAGCGCTTCGCGGCAGTCTTATCGCGTTGCTTTTGCAGCAGGATGTCGAGTTCAATGCCGTGCTGATCGACCGCACGCCAGAGAACAAAGGGCTCGCCGCGCAACGACACGAACATCTCGTCCAGATGCCATGTACAACGGCACATGCCCGTCACGCCGCAGCGCTGGAATCCGAAGACACCACTCCTTGCCAGCCTCGGGGAGGATGAAAATGCCGGCATTACCGGCGCACATCTGTGGCGCGTGATGCGCCGGTTCTTCCTCAAGACGGCCGACGTACTCGTAGACGATCATCCCGCGCTGGCCGAAAAACTGCGACGCGCGAGTCCGCACTGGATGCGTCACAGCCATGCGAGTCACGCACTAGCGAACGGCGCCGAGCTTACGAGCGTGCGTGACAACCTGCGCCACGCGTCGATCGCCACGACCTCGATGTACCTGCACGGCAACGACGCCCGGCGCGCGCGACAGATTACCGACGCCTTCGGTCCGCGAAATACCACCCGGCGTCGCGGCTAACGCCATCCAGGCAATACACGCTTCGACCGCAAAAGACCAGACACACCAACACGACACCAGAGAAAAACCTAAACGGCTCATTGTCATCTTGCCCAATCCAGCAGGGAATTACCGATGATTCCAGCCTGATTGTGCCAAACAGCAATACTTCTTGACGTTTCTTGACGTTTCTCGACACAAGCCGCTTTTTTGATCTCTTAGTTTTATCAACAGTCCTTCACTATCTACATCTGGGCTTGTTCGGGCCGTTACTTTGACCGAACTTTGGACTGACGTCCAGAGAACGAATCAAAGTGGCAGTCAGGTCGCGGGAGCACTGTATCGGAGAATGACTTCAATCGACCCGCAGCGTTCAATTACCCGGCTCTCTTACAGCACGACAGTCGTCTATCAAACGACGTGTAACGCGAACTTGAAAACTTCGGCTAATCGGGAATGAACTTAAATGAAAATATCAGTTAGGTATCTTGATAAAGAACAGATAAAGTCGCTGGTTCTTCTCAATGTTTTTCTCGTTGGATCCCTCTTCTTGAGACCGTCCTTCGCTCAGGAAAAGCTGTATACCCAAGCTGATGGAAGCAGGACAGGCAATCTGGAGCAGGCAGCCCAGTCGTGGGCCAACGATAAGGAATTCAAGGCGAGCTGGGCAGCTGGCGCGATGCGGGCCCAGTATGCCAATGCACTGGGTTTTACTGGCGCGGGCGTGAAAGTCGGGGTGCTGGATTCGGGTGTCGATACGACACATTCCGAATTTTCTGGGACGCGGATTCATCCCGTGTCCTCCATCGGCACGTACTACGAAGACGGCTTTCAGTTGTACGCGGACGATTCGACAAGTCCAGTCAAGAGGGGCGACGCGTTCAACGTTCCCGGATCGCATATCAATGGTGTCAACGATTCACATGGAACCGAAGTCAGCGGAGCAATCGGTGCCGCGCGGGATGGCAAGGGAATGCAGGGCGTGGCATTCAATGCCGATCTCTATGTCGCCAACACCAATGGGACTGACGACAATCGCGAACAGGGTTCCAACCGACTTGACTACAACTACTTCACGGCGGCCTATGACGCGTTGGGGAAGAGCGGCGTCCGGATCGTCAACCAGAGCTGGGGACAGAATTCTCCGATCCCCGCGGAGAACCTGACCGACAACATCGCGCAGTTAAAGACGGCGTACGAGGGGTTTGCCAAACGTAATCGCGACGGCTCGAAGACCTGGCTGGATGCGGCCTCGGAGGCCGCCACGAAGTACCACTACATCGAAGTCATTTCCGCCTCGAACGATCCGCAGAAGAATCCAGATGTGCTGGCTGCGTTGCCGTACTACCGGCCCCAGGTCGAAGCCGACTGGCTGGCGGTGTCCGGCTATTCGCGCAATAACGGACAGGTCTATAACCAGTGCGGCGTCGCAAAATGGTGGTGTCTCATGGCGCCGACGGTGGCACTGGCGCCCACGGCTGGAGGTGGCTATGACCCGGGCTTTAACGGTACATCTGCTTCCGCTCCCTACGCCTCCGGTGCGCTCGCGCTGGTCATGGAGCGCTATCCCTATCTGACCAGCGAGCAGGCATTGACCGTACTGCTCACAACTTCGCAGGAAATGATCGCGGATCCGGCCAAGGTCGATCTCTCGAAGCCGTTGAACAGGCTTCCGCGCGACACCACGGGCAGCTTCGGCCGCTTTACTGCGCTGATTCCCGGCAACACGCACGTGCCGAACGCGGTGTCGGGATGGGGATTACCTGATCTGCAGAAAGCGATGAATGGCCCCAGTCAGTTACTGGGTGGCTTCAACGTGAGTCTGCCATCGGGCACGTCGGACATCTGGTCGAACGATATCTCTGATATCGCGCTCGCCGCACGCCAGAAGGAGGACGCGGCGGAACATCAGGCGTGGCTCGACACGTTGAAAGCGAAGGGCTGGACCCAGGGTTTACCGGCGAATGCGAACGACAGCGACAAGACTGCGTACGAGATAGGCGCGGCTCGCGAAGCGGCCTACGCAACGCGTGCCTACCAGGGCAGCTTGACGAAGTCCGGTGGTGGCCTGCTGGCGTTGTCAGGTGCCAATACGTACCGCGGGTTGACGACCGTCGATGACGGGGAGCTGAGAATCGACGGCTCTGTAACTTCGGGCACAGTAGTCAATCCCAATGGCCTGCTGACGGTGAACGGCACGAGCGCCGATGTGGCGGTGAACGGCGGGCTGGCATCCATCGCAGGCACGAGCGCGAACGTATCGATCACGGCGCAAGGTATTGCAAGGATCACGGGTAAGACCGCCGACGTCACCGTGAACGGCGGACTGGCATCGCTGGACGGTGCAAGCGGCGGTGTATCGGTGGGTAACGGCGGGCTCGTGACCGGTAACGGCTCGCTGCAGTCTCTGAGCGCGAAAGCGGGCGGCATCGTAGCACCAGGTCACTCGATCGGCAGCCTTAAGGTAGCGGGTGACGTCAGCTTCGCACCGGGCTCCACCTACGCGGTCGAAGTATCGGCGAGAGGAAGCAACGACCGGATCGATGCAGGCGGCCGCGCGCATCTCTCGGGCGGCACGGTGATGGCAGCGCTGGAAAATCTGCCGCCACCGCTGAGCTTGGCGCAGACTGCCACGCTGCTGGGCCGCAGCTTTACGATCCTGAACGCAGCCGGCGGTATCGACGGGCAGTTCGATGCAATGCCGCAACGTTACCTGTTCGTCGGGACGGCGTTGACGTATGGCCCGAACAGCGTGAACCTGGCCGTGAACCGCAATGCGACACCGTTCGCGAGCGTGGCAAACACGGCGAACGATCGCAGCGTGGCCAACGCGCTGGAGACGGTGAACCAGAACAACGCGGTGTACCGGAGCGTGCTGCTGGCCTCGAATGCGGCGGTGCCGCAGGCATCGTTTCATCAGTTGTCGGGGGAGATCTATCCGGCGGCATACGGGATGCTGATCAACGAGAGCCGCGAGGTGCGCGACGCAGCGCTCGACCGTCTGTGGACGGTAAGCAATGACGGAGTGCCCGGAGCGAGCCGTACCGGGGCATGGGCGCAGGTGCTGGGCTCGTGGGGCAACACGAGAGGCAATGGCAACGCGAGTGGTTATACGAGCTCGACGGGAGGCTTCCTGGCCGGAGTAGACGGTGCGCTGCGCGACGACCTGCGCGTGGGCGCACTGGCTGGATACAGCCACAACTCGGTGAGTCTGGACGACCAGCCCGCATCGGCGTCGTTCGACAGTTTCCATCTCGGGGCGTACGCAGGCTGGCAGCCGGGGCCATTCGGCTTCCGGGTTGGCGCGATTCATACGTGGCACCGGGGCGGTGTGGACCGGAGTGTGCAATACGGTGCCGCGCCGGAGAACGAAACGGGAACGCTGGAAGCCGACACCACCCAGGTATTTGGCGAGACGAGCTACAGGCTGAATGTGGGGAGCCGGTCGGTGGTCGAGCCGTTCGCACGGGTGGCGTTCGTGCATCTGAACAACCACGGGATGACGGAGAGCGGAGGAGCGGCAGCGCTGCAGGTGAAGGACAGCAACAACGACGTGACGTTCTCGACGCTGGGGTTGCGCGGCACGACGCAGCTGGATCTGGGCACGAGGCTGCAACTGACGCTGCGCGGCTCGGCGGGCTGGCAGCATGCGCTGGGGGACGGGAAGCCGGTGGGGACGCTGTCGTTTGTGGCGGGCAGCTCGCCGTTTAACGTGTCGGGTGTACCGGTGGCGAAGGATGCAGCAGTGGTGAACGTGAGTGCAGGAATGGCTCTTGGCAAGAACGGGATGCTGAGCGTGGGGTATGCGGGTTCGCTGGCCACCCGCCAGACCGATCACGCTGTGACGGGGAATCTCAACTGGAAGTTCTGAAGCCTGCAACGACGCGAGTGCTTAGGGAGAGACGGAGAATGGAAAGAGTGGCAGCGAACAACGCGCCCCGATTGTGGCAGGACATCACCGTGATTGATAACCTGTTGCCACCCGATGCGCACGCGGCGGTCTATCAGTTCCTGTCTACCGGGCAATGGTCCCACGGCTGGCGCTCGCGTACGGGTGCCGGCGCACAGCCGTTCTGGCATTGGCATTTCACCCGTGAACAGAATGACAGGCACGAGAGCATCGGGACCGATCCGGTCGGCGACCTCACACAGACTGCACCCCTGATCCACACGCTCTGGCGGGGGTGTCAGAAATTCCGTGTTCAAGGCGGGGTTGAGAATCACACGGATGGCCGACTGAATCGGTCTTCGTAAAG
>NZ_JAWJWL010000065.1:0-9562 GCF_034721475.1 Burkholderia alba
CGGGTCCCGGGTCATCGTCGACTCCTCTTCAATCCGTGCGATAGGCGCTGGTCAAAAACGGGACCCAATCCCACTGACCGCGCGTGACCCGGTTCCAAACACCACCTCATCACCGAAGCGCAGGGCATCCCGCTCGCGGTCATCCTGACGGGCGCCAACCGACACGATGTCACCCAGCTTCATACACGGGTTGATGCCATCCCGCCAATCGGCGGCAAACCACGATCGAAACCGCGCGTCGTTCAGGGCGACAGAGGCTACGATCACGACAAATACCGCCGCCCATTACATGCCGCCGGCATGACCACTGAAATAGCGCGGCGCGGCCAGCCCCATGGCAGCGGTCCGGGCAAAACCCGCTGGGTCGTCGAGCGGACNTCCGCCAATCGGCGGCAAACCACGATCGAAACCGCGCGTCGTTCAGGGCGACAGAGGCTACGATCACGACAAATACCGCCGCCCATTACATGCCGCCGGCATGACCACTGAAATAGCGCGGCGCGGCCAGCCCCATGGCAGCGGTCCGGGCAAAACCCGCTGGGTCGTCGAGCGGACCATCTCGTGGCGCTACATAACTTCCGGCGACTGCGTATCCGCTTCGATCGCTTGGCGTGCATTCATGAAGCTGGCCTGCTGCATCATTTGCGGGCGACACTTGCAAAACTCATTTCGTTAACATTTCTAAGGCCGATTCGAATGATGGCGGCATGTTCGATGTAGCGTAGCGGAAAGCATCACCACGGAAAGTACGACAACACACCATGTGTCTAGGGGAAACGTTCTGATTTGGTGAAATGGATGCCTGGGTTGCCGTTCGATCTGCATGATGAGTACCGACGTTGAACGAGAGTGAGGTTTCCCCAAAATTTCGCGCTTCATGAGGCCGGGTAAGATCGACGGGATTGAAGATGCCGAAGCAGCAACACACGCCCGAATTCAGGACACTCGCGGATTCTGTCTCAATAAGGAAGAGCGACGAAGATCGGTCGAAAGATCGTTAGGATGGTTTAAGGGCCACAATACGTTGTCAATAATTGAAAAACGCCACGAAAGAACGACGATCCATTTAGAGGGCGGCGCCGCAAAAGAAAATTGAGTAGATTGCAAGGTGCGCCAGCAGATGGGGCGGTTGAGAAGCTCAGGAAGATTCCATAAATGCCGGGCCATGCTCGAAGCGAATGCGTATGTGACGGAAGGGAGGTCGTCGTGGAGCGCGGCCCTTGCCGCATGAGGCGCATAGACCCATCTTGCTTTGAACCCTTGTTTCAACTATGCGTGCCAGATCCAATCGAGCCTGCAATCCCTTCCAAGATATCACGTGTCGTCGCCCAAAGCGCCGCTTGACGCGGTCCATCCGGGGCGGTTTAAACAATAGAAAACATACCTGCGAACCACCTGTTAAATCTGACAGTATTTGTACCACAACGACGAACTTTGCGCGCAGACTACGTACCTATCACCAGGCTGGTTGTGCGGTACTACGAGTGCTGAAACAAATGAGTATTTATAATAAATTTTCAGCATTCATTGTGTGAAGAGGCGGCTAGATGGCGCACATGTATCGAACGTATCGTCAGCCCCCCCTTGGTTAACTCGGTTTATCGAGCATGGCACGCGTGTAGATTGACAACTGGTCGGCGGTAATGTCGCCAAGCCTTGAACATTCAAATTGATTGCATTGAATGGTTCATGCGGTGAATTTTATTATTCACTGAATGAATACACCTCATATTCAGGTGGGAAAAATATTGCGGCGCGTGGCAGCAGGCGTGTCACAAATCAAGCCGATATTGAGTTAGCTGGAATCTTCATTGCAATAATTTGTTTTGTGAGGCATTGCGCAGCCCAGGGAGATAATAAGTGGTAGTTGAAGTTGGAAGTTGCCTGCGATCACGACAGCTAATTTACTGGACGCACGAGCCATCATCGCTTTTGCGGAAGGAGCTCGCACGCCGTAGCTGGAAGGTGTCCATTGTCTCGAGCGCGAATCAGGTCCGACAAACGGCTGGCGAAATCACGGGCGGCATTCTCGACCTGAGCGCCGTGCCGCACGACGAACTGGGCGGCATCGCGGCCGTGTGCGGCGCGCTGCGCAATGTCGCATGGGTAGCGCTCATCGAACCGCATCATGCGGGCGTGCCGGAAATGCGGGCGCTGCTGCGCGACTACTGTTTCGACTACATCACCTCGCCGGCGTCGCCCCAGCGGATCGCGGATGCGGTCGGCCATGCTTACGGCATGGAATGTCTGTTTGCGCCGAGCGCGATGCCGCTTGAGTCGGCCGAACCGGGAATCATCGGCACTTGCGACGCGATGCTGCGACTGATCGAGGTAGTGCGGCGCGTCGCGCGCACCGACGCGCCCGTGCTCGTCTCAGGCGAGACCGGCACGGGCAAGGAGTTGACGGCCGCCGCGATCCACCAGAATTCACCGCGGCGCGCTGGCCCGTTCGTCGCGGTGAATTGCGGCGCGATCCCGCCGCACCTGCTGCAATCAGAACTGTTCGGCTACGAGCGCGGCGCGTTTACGGGCGCGAGCGCGCGTAAGATTGGCCATGTCGAATCGGCCAATGGGGGCACCTTGCTGCTGGACGAGATTGGCGACCTGCCGCTCGAAAGCCAGGCGAGCCTACTGCGCTTCTTGCAGGAACGAAGGATTCAACGGCTGGGCGGCGGCGATCCGGTGCCGGTCGACGTGCGCATCGTTTCAGCGACGCACGTCGACTTGCGCGGTGCGATGAACCAAGGGCGCTTCCGCGCCGATCTGTTTCACCGCCTGTGCGTACTGAGTGTCGACCAGCCGCCGCTGCGCGCGCGCGGCGGGGATATTGAACTACTCGCGCGGTACATGCTTGAGCGCTTCAAGACGGACGCGCGGCATCGCGTGCGGGGCTTGTCGGCCGACGCGATTTCCGCGCTCTACAAGTACGACTGGCCGGGCAACGTGCGCGAGCTGATCAACCGCGTGCGCCGTGCGCTCGTGATGGCGGAGGGCCGGATGATCACCGCGCACGATCTCGAACTCGAGCATTGCATCGAGACCGTGCCGCTGTCGGTCGCAGCTGTCCGCAAATCCGTCGAACGCGAGGTGATCGAGCTGGCGCTGCTGCGCAACCGCGGACGCCTCGCTGGCACCGCGCGCGAGCTGGGCATCTCGCGCGCGACGTTGTATCGCTGGATGGAAGCCAGGGGTATCGAGCGGCCGCATAGCGGTGGCACCCGCGTGCGTTATGTCAAGCCGGCGTGGGTCTTCAGTGATGCGCCAGGGAGATAGTCGAAGACGTCGCCAAGGGCCAATCGCCAAAGCGCGCAGCTGATCAGGTCCGGCGGAGATGGACCGAAACCGCCGAATACAGCGGGAGGCTGGCAAGGTCCGGCCGGGACAAGCGTTCATGGCGAGGCGGCCGGGATTCGCCCCCGGAGGAATGCCTTATCCAAATAGTCGGGCCGATGCGCTCTCATGGAGCGCTACGGACGCGTGGTTGAACACGTCGTGCGCGACGTCCTTGTCCAGGCGTAGACTCATGTAAACGTGTCACGGTTTCCGCAATAGAGATGTCACTTCGCCGGGCGGCACCGGTCACGAGGCGAAACACCCTCGTGAATTCATGAGGGTGCGAGCCGAGAATTAATACAGCGATGCGAAGTGACGCATTTAATGCGACCGTAGGCGGATTGACGAATTTATTTCGTTCGGACTGAAAATGAAATCATCATCCGCCCAAACCCAGCCGGGACGAGGTTGCAGAATTCATGTCTATTGCGCTCCACGCCTCCCGGGACCTCAAAAATGCCATTCCCCGGGGTTACACTGGCGGAACGCCGGGTAACGTCGACGCTTTGGGAGGCCAGCATCTTGGCAATCAGGCCGTGGAGTCAGTTGCGCGTGTGCTGGACGCTACCCGACGAAGACGCCGGGGCTCAAGCGCGCTTGCTGGATCGTCAGTTGGCCGCCTTGTTCGCGATGATCCCGATGGCCGCGAGCGCCAATCTGCTCGCGGCGCTCGGGATGATCGCGGCGCTCTGGGCGGATCTCCCCCGCCACGGCACGCTTGCCTGGGTCGCCGCGCTCGCGCTGATCCAGTCGGGCTGGGCCGCCCACGCACTGCTACGCATGGCCCGACGCCGGCGCGAACATCCCGCCCCCTATACCCGCCGCGATCTTGAAATCTTCACCGGCTGGTGGATCGGCGTGTCCGTGGTCATCAGCGCCGGGCTCATCCTCTGCGCGCCGTTCGTGTCCGGCGAAACGCACCGGATGCTGCTGGTGGCGTTCTGCCCGGGCCTGATCGCCGCGGGCGCGCTGGCCTACATGATGATGCCGCCGATCTCCGCGGTGTGGCTCGCGATCGTCATTCCGGGCACCTGTGTCTCCGCGTTTCGTTCAAGCTTCATGGCGCCGGGCTGGACGACACTGTTCCTGGCCATCTACGCGATCCCGCTGCTCTATACGAGCCTCGCCATTTCAAGCATGTTCGTCGGGCGCTTCAAGGCCGAGCTGGCGGCCGAGCGGGAGCAGCGGATCGTCGAATCGATGGCGATCGACCTGAAGCGGCAAAAAGAAATCGCGGAGGCGGCAAGCCGCGCGAAATCCCACTTCCTGGCCGCCGCGAGCCACGACCTCCGCCAGCCGTCCCATGCGCTGAGCCTGTTCGTCGGCGCGCTGCGCGGCGTCCCCATGCCGCCCGAGGGCCTGCGCCTGGTCGAGCGGATCGAGGCCAGCGCGGATGCGATGGACCGGCTATTCGCGACGCTGCTGGATATTTCCCGACTTGACGCCGGTGTCGTCGCCGTTCATCAGGAATCCTTCGCAATCGATGCCGTGCTGGCGCGGGTCTGCGACGAATACCTGCCCGAAGCCACTCACAAGGGACTCACGCTTTCGCGCGCCCCCTGCCGCGCCATCGTCAGCTCCGATCCCGCTCTGGTCGAGCGCATCGCCCGCAACCTGATCTCCAACGCCGTACGCTACACGGAATCGGGAAAAATCGTGGTCGGGTGCCGGCGCCGCGGATCCCGGCTCGCGGTGCAGGTCTGGGATACGGGCAAGGGCATCCGGGCCGACCAGCAGGAGCGCGTGTTCGAGGAGTACTACCAACTCGACAACCCCGAGCGCGACCGCAACAAGGGACTCGGGTTGGGACTGGCGATCGTTCGCCGGCTCGCGACATTGCTCGCTTGCGAGCTGCACCTGAGGTCCGCGCCCGGGCGCGGCTCGTGTTTCGAAATCCTGCTGGAGCAGGCCCCCGCCGAGCAGCCCGCGACGCACCTCCGGCCGCCGATCGGCGAAACGACCGACACGGCGCCCATGCGCGGTCTGGTAGTGGTCATCGACGACGAACAGGCGATTCGGGATGCGATGGCTACCCTGCTCGGACACTGGGGTCATGAAACCTTGATCGCCGGATCGGCGCGCGAGGCGCTCGATCGGCTCGCCAAGCTCTCCGTGCGTCCGGTGCTGCTAATCTGCGACCTGCGCCTGCGCGGTGGCGAGCATGGCGTAGAGGTGATCGAACGGTTACGCACCGAATACAACGGCAACATCCCCGCAATACTCGTGACCGGCGACACGGCGACGAGCCACCTGCTGGAATTGCAGGCGAGCGACTTGCTGGTGCTGCACAAGCCCGTGCCCAGCGCCAAGCTGAAAGCGGCTATCGCCACGCTCATTACGCCCGATCCGGACGCCCACCGGGATTTGACACCCATGCCCGACTGACTCAGACCGGGCGGCGATCACGCCTCGGCCCTACGTCGAGCAATCCTTTGCGCCGCCGCGCGAATGCCGCGATCGCACCGACGCCAGCCAGCAACCGCGTGAGAGGGTCCTGCAGCGGGCCGGTCGGCATTGTCACTTTGTTGACACGATGGCTCAAGGTCTGATCGATGAAGAAGACGAAATCGCTCTATCACGGCCACCGGCTCCCTGCGGCGATCATCAGTTGCGCGGTGTGTTGGTATTTCCGCTTCCAACTTAGCTTGCGCGACATCGAGGCGCTACTGTTCGAGCGCGGCGTGATCGTCAGCTACGAGATCATTCGCCGCTGGTGCGACAAGTTTGGTTTGGAGCGGACTTCGCTCGTCGCGTCAAGGCTGTCCGGCGTAAGCCGGGCAGCACGTGGCAACTGGATGAGAGGTGCGTGACGCTCGCGCGGCGAGCCTTACCTGCTGTGGCGGGCGGTCGACGAACATGGCACCGAGCTCGACATCCTGTTGCAAAAGCGCCGCGACACCGCAGCCGCCAAACGCTTCTTCCAGCGCGTGCTGCACGCCTGTCCGGTGTCGCGCAAGATCGTCACCGATCAGCTGCGCAGCTACTTGGCCGCCAAGGCCGATATCCCGGCGCTGGCCAGCGCCATACACGTATTCGTGAAGGCCACCGCGCGCGTGAACAATCGCGCGGAGAACAGCCATCAACCCACGCGCGAGCGTGAGCGGCGCATGCGTGGGTTTCCAGATCCGAGGCGTATCCAAGCGTTCCTGCCCAGCTTCGGGCCCATCCGCCGGCACTTCGCCCTCAAGCGACACCTGCTGATCGCTTCGCCGCATGGCAGCGTTTCACTGAGATCTCCCAAGTTCCGTCCGCTTTCTGAACAAGACCGCGTCCTCTCCACTATTGCGTCACTTGCAGCTTAACGTGACAGTGCCTCAATGACCAAGGACGCGGCTGGAATACCCGCCTGCGCGGCCGATTCGACGTCGGCAACCAGGTGGCGGGCTAATTGTTCCGTATTCGTGGATGATTCATCCACGTTTCGAGCGTAAATTGCCGCACGTTTTGATTTACTCTGTTGAGTACCATGAGCCGATCGATACCTCACTCAAGAAGGAGAACAAAATTGGCAAATCATGTCATCAAAGGCAAGACCGTTCTCATCGCCGGCGGTGTAAAGAATCTTGGCGGGCTGATCGCGCGGGATCTGGCGGAACAAGGCGCGAAGGCTGTGGCGGTCCACTACAACAGCGCGGGTTCGAAGGCGGACGCGGATCGGACGGTCGCAGCGATCAAGGCGGCGGGTGTCGAGGCGGTTGCATTTCAGGTGGACCTGACGAGTGCGGGCGCGGTCGAGAAGCTGTTCGCGGACACGATCGTGGCGGTAGGGCGTCCGGATATCGCGATCAATACGGTGGGCAAGGTGCTGAAGAAGTCGTTCACGGAGATCCGCGAGGCCGAGTACGACGAGATGACAGCGGTGAACTCGAAGTCGGCGTTCTTCTTCCTGCGCGAGGCAGGCAAGCATGTGAACGACGACGGCAAGATCGTGACCCTGGTGACGTCGCTGCTGGGTGCGTTTGCGCCGTTTTATGCGGCCTACGCGGGCACCAAGGCGCCGGTCGAGCACTTCACGCGGGCGGCAGCGAAGGAGTTCGGCGCACGTGGGATTTCGGTGACAGCGGTGGGGCCGGGCCGATACATGCGTGTCGAACACGCGACGCGAGCGCGTCCAGGATGACGCGCGCAGGTATCGCGGCCCGCCCAGCCGGCGATGCGCGTTGCGGAGATACATGCGGAGGGCAGATGGCGGATGCGATGCGGCGCGGCGGGCATACCGCGGCAAATGCGGCTGGGGTTGTTCGCATTGGGCATCCATCGCCTCGAGCCTGACATGACACGATGCTTGTGTCCAACGCGCGGAATTTCTGCTGCTCGGTCGGGCGCCGGGCAGCACCCCTATCCAGTTTCATCGCCGACCGGCGAGGTATGAGGACACCCGTCACGGGCTTCTCTTTTCAAACTAGGAGTATCGACATGGTTGCCATTTCCCATCAGAAAGTCGCCAGGACCTTTCCTTCGGCGACGAGTACCGGCGCGCGTCGCTTCACTGGCAAGACCGCCATCATCGCCGGCGCGTCGGCTAACGTCGGTCGCGCGCTGGCGGAACTGTTGGCGGAGGAGGGCGCCGACATCGTGGTCCATTACAACTCGGCGAACAAGCAGGCCCAGGCCGAGGAAACCGCGGCAGCCGTGCGCAAGCATGGCCGCGAGGCGCTGGTCTTGCAAGCCGATCTGACGAAGCCGGCGCAGGCGACCGTCTTGTTCGACACCGCCATCGCCAAGTTCGGAAAAGTGGACATTCTCATCAATACCGTCGGCAAGATCATTCGCAAACCGCTCGCCGAGTTCGAGGAAGCGGATTTCGACGATCTGTTCGACGTCAATGCCAAGGCAGCGTTCTTCCTGCTCAAGGAGGCCTCGAAAAAACTCGCCGACGACGGGCGCATTCTCAGCTTCGTTACCACGATGGTGGCGGCTTTTGCGCCCACCTATGCCGGTTACGCCGGCAGCAAGGCCCCCCTCGAGCATTTCAGCAAGGCGCTTGCGAAGGAGCTGGGCTCGCGCGGCGTTACGGTCAATTGCATTGCGCCGGGGCCGCTCGACACGTCCTTCTTCTATCCCGCCGAATCCGATGAAAACATCGCGTGGCTCCAGTCGATGTCGATCGACGGCGGCATTGGCAACATCGGGGATATCACTGGTCTCGTGCTCTACCTCGTTTCGCCGGAGGCGCGCTGGATGACGGGGACCACCAGCTACATCAACGGCGGCATCGTCTCGCCGATCAACTGATTGTAGTTTCTACCGAGCCTGCTGGACGTTCTGCCGTGCTGCGTACGCTGGTATGTTGAGCTTACCCCTCCGGAAGAGAGGTTCGGCGAACGCGGAGTTGACGTCGGTCACTCGACGGCCCATCGATGGGCAATGAGGCTTATCCCGGTGTTTGGCGTGATGTTTCGCCGACGCCGGGTAGGCTGTAGGTAGTGTCCTATTCCGCTGATTCGCGAGCCAAGTCGATGCAGCTTTTCGAGGATGAAATCGACTGACGCGGACCGGCCAGCCTTTCGTAGACATCTTCGAGCCATAATTTACGGCAACCGGGGAGGTCAGCATGAGCGGCAAGCGGTACACGGATGAATTCAAGATCGAGGCAGTCAAACAGGTAACCGAACGGGGTCACTCGGTGGCAGAGGTGGCCCAGCGTTTGGGTATCGCGACCCAGAGCCTTTACGCATAGAACCTTTGAAGTTCGGCAGGCCCGACGTCGTGCGGCAGGCGGAGCTGGATCAGAGCGCCGAGGTTCGGCGACTGAATGCCGAGCTCAAGCGCATGACCGAGGAACGCGACATTCTAAAAAAAGCCGCGGTAGGCTCAATGAGTCGCAGTAACAGCCTCGCGTAGCTTATCGGCCGGAGACATGAAGCCCAATGTCTTTCTGGGTCTTTCATTGAGCCGCGCTGCGATCTTGTTCAATTCCGCCTGCGAGTATTGATCAAGTTGCGTACCGTGGGGCATCTATCCGAGTCGGGCGAACGCGACCTCGGACCTGTTCGATTACATCGAAATGTTTTATAACTCGGTTCGTCGACATGGTTCCGCCGGCGATCTTTCACCGATTGAGTTTGAGCGGCGCTACGCGCTAAACGGCTTCTGAGTGTCTATGAAACTCTGGCCGGTCCACCGAGCTCATCCTCGCGTGCAAAAAAATAGGTTCATCGCGGGAAACCGTGGAAGCTTTGGGTGCAGTTGGTAATCTGAGGCCAGTGGAAAAGGGCGTTGGAGGCCA